>NZ_BAABIA010000004.1:0-302192 GCF_039542385.1 Prosthecobacter algae
GGGGCGGCGGTAGGGCCTGGGGGGTGGGCTGAGGGTGGGGGGGAGGCGGACGAGGGATGGAGGGTGAGGGAGACGGGGCCGGTGGCGCTGCGGACGGGGATCTGGGAGGTGGCCCGGCTGAGACGGAGGCGGCTGGTGAGGCGGGCGGGCCTGACCTGGGGCGGGGTGGCGATGGTGCTGAGGTGGACGCGGATGGTGCGGGCGGAGGCGTGGGTGAGGGAATTGTGCACGGCCTCCTGAACGATGCGCATGAGCTGGAGGGAGACGCCTTCGGGCAGGGGGGCATCGGGCCCTTCCTGGGTGAAGTGAATTCGGGTGGAGGTGCCGGGCTGGACACGGTTTTCTAACCAATTTTGCAATGCGGCGGGCAGGCCGGTGGCGAGGGTGGTCTCGCTGCGGAGGTCCCAGATGGTGTGGCGGGCCTCCACCTGGCAGTGACGGAGCATGGCGGTGGTGTCGTCGATGAGCCGGGGGAGCATGTCTGGGGCGGCATGGACGGCACCTTTGAGGGTCTCCAGATGCAGGGCGGCGCTGCTGAGCTGCTGCTGGAGGCTGTCGTGAAATTCGCGGGCGATGCGCAGGCGCTCTTCCTCGGCGGCGGCGTGGCTTTCGATCTCGCGGATGTGGCGGGCCTGGCGCCAGAGCTGCCAGCGGAAGATGAGGGCACCGGGGAGGGCGAGTCCGGCGAGGGCGGTGAGGACCCAGACGGCGAGGGTGAGGCGGGCGGGCGTCCACCAGGAGGGGCCCTGGATGAGGGCGAGATCGGTGAGGCTGCGGGGGATGACGGAGAGGGTGGGGGCGGCATCGTCTGCGCCGGTGGCGGTATCGCCGCTGGGACTGTCGATGTGGCAGATGCCGGTGAGCTGCACGGTGCTGCCTTCCTGCAGGTGGTGCATCTGGGGGGGGCTCAGAAAAGTCTGCCAGATGAGGTGGCAGTGCACGCCGCTGGGCAGGGCGAGGGTGTAGCGGGGCAGGCCGCCGGGCAGGGTGTGGGTGTGGAGGATGCCGGTGAGGGAGACGAGCTCCCGCTGCATGCGGGGGTGGAAGAAGCCCTGCTCCAGATGGATGGGGGCGGGCGGGCCGGCATGGCCCAGCGGGCGGCAGATGCCATCCTGCAGGGTGAGGCGGCCCTCCACATTCTGCGGCCACCCGGCGATGGCCAGACGCTGGCCGGGGAGGAAGGTGGCGAGCTGGCGGGTGGTGACCTCGATGCTGCCATCCTCCGTGCGCAGGCAGACCCAGGAACGGGGCCGGGCGGCGGTGACGGTGCCGTGGAGGTGGATGCGCTGGCGGGCATTCGTGCGTGGGGTGGCCTGGATGGCGCTGAGGGCGGTGATGGGCGGGCTGTTGAAGGCCTCCTCCAGCGCACGCGGCTGGGGTGACCAGCGATTCCGATGAGCGACAAGGAGGAGGGCGCTGGCATCCTCCGGCAGCAGGGGCGGATCTGCCCGGCAGACGAGCACGGCGGTGAGAGTGACGGGGCAGTCTAACCATTTATCCAACACGGCCTGCGGCTCCCGCCAGGGCAGGCGGGCGATGGCGTAGCCGCTGGGCGTGCTGATTTCCACCAGCATGGGCGCGCCATCCAGCGGGGGTACGGAGATGCGGCGGATGACGCCGGAGACGCGGGCGAGGTGGCCATCCAGCCGGAGCTGGGCGGCATCGTCCAGGTCAAAGGGCAGGGCGGGGAAGGTGCTCTTTTCCTCCGGGATGAGGGTAATCCTAGGCGGGCCAAAGGTGGCGCGGCTGCCCAAGATCATGGCCAGGCCCTGGCGGCGGGTGAGGTAGCCTTCCACCTCCACGGTATCCCCCGGCGCAGGCAGATGGATGGCGGGTCGGCTGCGGGGATCGTACCCGATGCCGCCGGAGCTGTCCTGCACGTAGGCGATGCCGAGGCGGTGATTGGTAAAGGTGACGGTGCCGCGCACCCGCACGGGGTCTGTGACATCGCGGCGAAACATGCGGGCCTTGGCTTCGGCGATGGTGATGAGGGGCAGGCTGCTGGCGCGGGGCGGGCTGGTCTGGGCGGCAGGCGGGCTTTGGGGGAGGGGCGGCTTCGCGGTGGGAGCCAGCGCTGCGGTGGGGGTGGCAGTGGGGGCATCTGCTGGGTTGGCCGAGGGACGAGTGACGACGGCGGGGGCCTGGCTGCGGTAAAGCGGGGCCGTGTTTTTGAGGGCGGTGGCCGGGCTGGGGTTCGACTGGGCTGAGGGCGCGGTGAGACCGGGTGTGGCCGGGATTTGGCCGGGCGCCGCCGCGTTTGTGGGGCTGGTTTCAGCGGCGGGCTTGCTGGGCGGCACGGGTCCTTGAGTGCTGCCGATGCTCCCCCCTGGCTGGACTGCCTGCAAGCAGACGAGCCAGCCCAGCACGACGAAAAAGACGCCGCTGCAAAGGGTGGTGGCAGATGTGGTGGTCATCTGAAGATCCCAAGTGTGACAAATTCGTGGGTGCCCTGGCAAGCGGCTTTTTTAACGATGCTCAGAATAATGGTATTTGAGCTGCATAAAATGGCGAAGGCGAGCGGTCAGTCCCATTGTTGAACAAGTTTTTAGCTTAGGTGAAAATCTAAAAATAAGGAAGCCCAATGAATGAACCAGGGCACAATCTCTGGGGAGGAAGCCTTCTTCACTTCCTCCAGGGACGCGCTTGGGAGAAACGCGGGACCAAGTCGTGTCTCCCGCAGGTCCTTGTACTTCTCCCATGATTTTGCAGCCCGCAGCGCTCCTCCTTGGAGCCGTCTATCCTCTAGCCAGGGCTACCGCCGTGGGCTGAATCGCCGACCTGTTTAATCCTCGCAGGCGACCTCGGCCTCACCTGGATATTCAGATAAATACAAAGACATGCCCAAGTCAGCCATGGACCGCATCATTTCGGGCGCGATGGTAGCACCTCCTCCAGTCGCACCACGGCGAATCATGAATCCAATGTCGGCCACATACTTGCCGGGCTGAAGTTTGGGCTGGGACGCGGCGAGCCACTTCTCCAAGGTATGTAGCTGTTCAGGAAGGTTCCAAATATCGCCACAGATCTGGTCAATTTTGCCGACAGAGGTGTCCTCTGAGTAAATGTGGATAGGCACGCGGCGTGCAATTAAGAATAAACACAGGCCCCAGCCGCACCGGTGGGTGAGGATGTGGCGAGTCCTAAACAACGAAACAAAGCCGCAGCATCAGCGCGCCTTGAGGAGATCGCGGATCTCCTTGAGCAACTGCACATCTTCCGGGACTGGCGGCGGGGCGGCGGGTTCGGCAGGCTTGGCGCGTAGGGCGCGGATCTTGTTGATCGGCTTCACAAAGATAAAGAAAACGACGGCGGCCAAGAGCAAAAAGTTCAGGATGCCATTGCCCAGGTCCCACACCCCCTGAATAAAGGATGGCAAGGCGTCATTGCCTTTGACCATTTCAACGACGGGGCCGATGACGCCTTTGACGACGCCATCCACCAGCTTGCCGAAGGCGCCGCCGATGACCACGCCGACGGCGAGATCCACGATGCTGCCGCGCATGACGAACTCTTTGAACTCACTGACGATGCTCATAATAGTAATGTGTTGGTTGGGTGATTCAGGATTCGACCTGATGGATGGTGAAATGACCAGCCAAATCTTTGCCAAGATGTGAAGGATTTGTCTCCATGTGCATTCGGCGCATGATTTCCAGCGGTCTTTTTTCCAAAGTCACGCGGAGCTGATGCTGACCTTGCGTGAACACCTCGGTCTCTGTCCAGCGGGGTGCGTGGCGAAAGACGGCCTGGGAAGGGGAGTAAAGGGCGAGACGACCGATGTTTTCATCGATCAGTTCGGACTGGGCCTTGCCGGTGAGATGGCAGACGGCGACATGGCAGCCCAGCTCGATGGCGCGGGCGGAGGCACAGCGGTCCACGCGCTCCACGCCGAGGATGCTTTCAGTGGCGCTGGGGCAGAGGATGAGGTCCACGCCATCGCCCCGCAGGCGGGCGGAGATCTCGGGAATCTCGATGTCCAGGCAGATGACGACGGCGATGCGGAAGCCCTGAAACTCCCACAGGTAAAGGATGCCACCGGGGCTGAAGACGCTCTCCCAAGGGGTGAGGTGCAGCTTGTCCTGATGGCTGAGCTGACCCTGGCAGAGGATGGGGGCGCGATTGAAGATGCGATGGGTATCCGGATCGGCAAAGGGGGCGGTGCCCAGCACGGCGGCCTTGCCTGGCACATCCAGCCGCTGGCGGAGGCTGGGCACAAGCGTGTGCCAAAAAAGCCGCGACAGGGTGTGGTAGTGGCTGGGGTCTCCAGGTTGCTGCGGCATCAAGGCCTCCAGCCCCATCCAGGTGAACTCGGGGAGCAGTACCAGATCGGCCCCGCTGTCCCAGGACTGCCGCACCACACGCACCACTTCATCGGCAAAGGCGGCGGGGCTGTCGCAGGGATGACCGGGGTCAAAGGTGAGGAGGTCGAGGATCATGAGGCCGATGAAGGAGTGAGCCGCCAATGAAACGCCAAAGGCTGGGCTGCGCTACTTCAGTTCTTTGGTCCAGAAGGTCAATGTTTTAGCGGACTCGGCAGCCTCATGCACTTCCTTCCAATGAAAGGTGGCCTGCATGCCGGGCTGCTTTTGGTAACCCTGGGAGATCCAGAAATCATCCAGCGGGCGGTAGTCTTGAGGGCGCAAAGGATGGTCTTGCGGGCGATCCACCGCACAGAACGTGGTGAGCCCCAGGCTAAGTGACCGGGCGTGGTTTTCACGATGCTTGAAGAACTGCCTACCCAGTCCGCGTCCACGATATTGGGGGAGAAGGATAGATTCCCCAAGGTAGCAGATGCGTGAGATGTCATGTCCTGCTTTGACAAAGGCCTCCTGAAATTCGGGGCCTTCATCGGCCATGGGCATGCAGGTGGTTGCGCCCACCACGGCATCGCCATGAATGGCGAGCACGGCGAGGCTGCGCTCTGCCTCCAGATACACCTTCAGGTAGTCGCGTTCATAATCCAGGCTGCCATCATAAAGGTACGGGTAGTCCCTGAAGACGGTGATGCGAAGGGCCCCAAGAGCATCCAGGTAGGGCTCGATCTGCTTTCCCTGTACGGTGATGAGGCGCAGCATGTTGAATCAGTAACGGTGGGGGGAGGTAGAAAGTTAGATCGAGGGTGCAAATGAATGCACAAAAGACTCACAAGACCTGTGAAATCATTCTTTTCATCCGCGCGAACAAGTCTGCGTTCAAGGCTTGAATGCCTGGTTTTGCTGCTAAAGTTCAGCACATGAATCCCTCTCAGTTTATCTGGCTCAATGGCCGCCTTCAGTCTCTTGAAGAAGCCCGGCTCTCACCGCTGGATCACGGTCTGCTGGTGGGAGATGGTGTGTTTGAAACCCTGGTGGCACGCGGGGGCAGGCCCTTTGCCGCACGGGAGCACTATGCGCGGTTACAGCGGTCCTGCGACGTCACCGGACTTCATTGTATCTCGGAAGAAGTCTTCGAAGAAAGCATGCGGGAAGTGATGGCTGCGAACGGGCTGGTGGATGCGCGGGTGCGGGTGACGCTGACCAGTGGGGACGGGCCGCTGGGCTCTGATCGCGGAGCCGGGCGCGGCACGGTGCTGGTAGTGGCCACGCCGCTGAAACCCTGGCCGCCCACGGAGAACGTGCAACTGGCCCCCTGGACGCGGAATTCACGCGGGGCGCTGGCTGGGGTGAAAAGTGTCTCCTATGGTGAGAACGTGCGCGCCCTCATGTATGCGAAGGAACGTGGCTGCGGGGAGGCGCTGGTGGTGAACGAGTCTAACCAACTTTGCGAAGGGACGGGGTCCAATGTGTTTGTGGTGCTGGAGGGGCGGCTGCTGACGCCGCCGCTGTCCTCCGGCTGCCTCGCGGGCATTACCCGCCAGCTTGTCCTGGAGGCCTGTGTGAAGGAGGGCATCGTGTGCCTGGAGGAGGACCTGCCTGCTGTGGTGCTGGAGGAGTGCGAGGAGGCCTTTCTCACCTCATCCACGCGGGATGTGCATCCGATCGCGGGACTGAATGGCCGCAGCCTCAAGGCCCCTGGACCGGTGACACTGGCCGTGCAGCAGGCCTTTGCCCGCCAGTATGGGCTGGGGTGAGTCAGGGGAGGGGGGGCGGGAAGTTCGTGCGCATCCAAAGTACTCTAGTGCTTTAGCACGCGTGTGGGCCGAGGGTTCTGCGAGGTCGAATGACTGAACAAGACGGGTGCGAGCTGAAGCTCTGGAGTACTTTCCGGCAGGCGGCAGCCAAAGTACTCTCGTGCTTTAGCACGCGGGTGGGCGGAGAGTTCTGCAAGAGCCAATGACCGAACGTGACGTGTACGAGCTGAAGCTCGGGAGGACTTTCCGGCAGGTGCCCAGGCGGCTACGAGACTGCCTGAAAATCAGCCTAGTGGCGGGCCACCACTTCAGTGCCGTCCTTCACGGAATCAGGCGGGTGCATCAGCACACGGTCACCAGCTTTGAGGCCCTGGATCACCTGGGTCCATTTGCCATCGCTGCGACCGGTTTCCACCGTGGTGACGCGGGCCTTGTCCTGATCAAAAACAAAAGTGCGCCACACGGAGCCTTCGCGGAAGAGGGCCCCGCTAGGCACCTGCAGGACGTCGTCCTCATGCCAGACGGCCACGCGTACTTCCACGCGGAAGCGGTCGCCCAGCGGGGTGCCTTTGAGCCCGGCGGGATCGAGGTCGCAGAGGACGATGACGCGCTGCTCCTCTACGCCCAGGGCGGAGACTTTGGTGAAGGCTGCTGGCTCAACGCGGCGGACGGTGGCCTTCAGCGGGGCGTCACCACCCCACTGTTCGATGCTGGCCGGGGCACCTGGGCGTATGAGCACGGCATCGCGGGAGAGGATTTCGGCCTCGACTTCCAGGTCGGCCACGTCGCCGATCTCCAGGATCGGGGCACCGGCGGCGATGATCATGGCGCTCTCTTGCTCCACTCGCAGCACACGACCGCTGACGGGGGCGCGCAATTCCACGGGCGTGCTGTCGCCGCCGGGGCTGGTCATCTGTAGCAGGGCGGCCTTGGCCTGGGTGAGCTCATACTCGGCCACCTTCAGGGCGAACTCTTGGGAGCGGACCTCGCGGCTGCGCATCTCGGCCTCGCGCTGGATGTTGTCGCGGTCGGTGATGGAGATGCTGCCTTCGGTGGCATTGGACTTCACGCGGTCCCAGTTGGCCTGGGCAAAGCGCGCAGCGGTGCGAGTCATTTCCAGGCCTTCGGAGGCCTGCTGGAGCGCCGCCTGGGTGGAGGCGATGCGGGCATCGGCCTGGGCCTTGGTGCGGGCATCAATGAGCGGTGCGATGCCGGGCTCGATGAGGGTGAGCACGGTTTCGCCGGCCTTGACTTCATCGCCAGCTTTCAGGGGCACACGGCGCATGCTGCCGGTGACGGGGGCGGCCACGATGTAGCGGTTGCGGATGCGGGTCTTGCCCTCCTCCATCACATGCACGGTGAGGGGGCCGCGCTTCACCTCGGCCAGCTCTACCGGCGTGGGGCGGGGGCGTAGGCCGTAGATGACGAGTCCGAGCACGCCGAAGCCCACAGACCAAAGAACGATCTTGCGGAACAAGCCACGCTTGGACGGAACTTTTTTCGCTTCCCACGGTGGGGTGGGGGATTTGCCTGACTGCTCCTCGTTAGCCATGTTTTTTCTATGTAAGCCAGACTCTTGAACAGAGCAGGTGAAATTTTACGTTTGAGGGCAGGTAGCTACGGCTTGCACAATGCTTGCCAGCGGCTGCGGACTGTTTATTCTGACTCTTCATGAAAGCTTCTCTCTTTGTGTTTCTGGTTCTGGGTGCCTGCCGCGTCATCGCAGCAGATGCTGTTTCTTTATTCGATGGAAAGTCCCTCGCCGGATGGACCGGACCTGATGGTGCCAAGCCAGGTGCTGGCTGGGTGGTGGTGGATGGAGAACTGCACCTGAATGGTGAAAAGGGAGGCAATCTGTTGTCCGAAAAGGAATACACGAACTTTGCGCTGGAGTGGGAATGGAAGGTGGAAGAAGGCGGCAACAACGGCATCAAATATTGGGTGACGAAGGTCGGTGGTAAAGAGTGGCTGGGCATTGAGTATCAGATGATCGACGATGCGAAGCATCCCGATGGCCTTAAAGGTGGCAGCCACACCACGGCCTCCATCTATGACATCAAGGCCCCGGCGGCGGACAAGCCGCTGAATCCCCCCGGCCAGTGGAACAGCAGCCGCGTGGTGGTGCAGGACGGCAAGATCGAGCATTGGCTGAATGGCAAGCTGGTCTGCGCGGCAGATACCACCACGGATGCGTGGAAGACGATGATCGCAGGCAGCAAGTTCAAGTCCAAAGAAGGCTTTGCCCCCGGCAAGGGCCGCATCATGCTGACCGACCACCACGACAAGGTGTGGATGCGCGGCCTCAAAATCACGGAGAAGTAAGCGCCGAAAAGACAGTCAATTTATGGACGGATCTTCCGCGAGGAAGATCCGTTTTTTGTTGGCGGGCTGGAAGTGGATAAAGTGGAGCGCGGAGACTCTTCTCCGCCTTCATGATTCAGCGGCGCAGCCGCCAAGATTCTCAACGAAAGGACAAAATCTAATAGACATCCTATCTCCAAAGAGATTCGGTTTGGCGGCTGCGCCGCAAGGGTTTTAAAAGCGGAGAAGAGTCTCCGCGCTCCTCTCATGTCGCTTTCTCCAAGAGGCCCATGAGATCTGACTTCAAGGGATCAATCACACGCGCATTAGTTGTGTTCGGCCTCCCTCAGGCCGCGGCGCGGAGGGGTGGGTGCCAGGCGTTGCGCACGGCAAAGTTTTCTGCTGCGGGCACCTGCCAGACGAGGTATTTGGACAGCATCTTCATAAGGCTGCGACTGTAGCCGCTGCGGGTGTAGCCCCCTGAGGCCATGCTGGCGATGTGGAAGGTGGAGTGCCGCTCCATGACGCTAGCGATGTTAAAGGGGGATGGCTTCATGGCCAGGTTCTTGCCCGCAAGATGGATCTGGAAAATGCGGCCATCGTAAAAGTAGCGCACGAGGTCCGTCCACGCCTGGTGCCACTCCACAATGCGGCGGCTGTAACGATCCAGGGCGCGGGCGAGGGCGGCGGGATTGTGGAGGATTTGCGTGCCTTTGGAAAAGACGCATTCGTCGAGTTGGCGCGCGCCCTCTAGCGACATGAAGAGGCCGGGGGAGAGCATGGGATCCACAAAGCCGTAGGCATCCCCCAGCAGCACCCAGCCGGGGCCGTGGCCCTGTTGGGAGAGGAGCTGGTAGTTGGTGTAAGTCATCACCGGGGAGACCCGGCGGGCACGGCTGCCTTTGGCGGCGAGGATGGGCTCCTGCCGGATGGCGTTTTCCAGGCGTTCTTCGGCGGTGGCTCCCAGGGTGGGGGCGTGGGCTTTATTCACCACGATACCCACGGAAAGGCGGCCGGGCAGGGGGATGCGCCAGCTCCACCCAGCGCGGAGGACGGAGATGATGACCTGGCCGGGCTCCACTTCGTCATGGTCGAAGTCTTCAAAGTGGGCGAAGTAGGCGATGTCGTCCCGCTCGCCTCGGACGGCGGGGATGTTCATGCTGCGGGCGAAGGTGCGGGCGCGGCCGGAGGCATCTACCAGCAGGGGTTTGGCATCGGGCGGCAGGCCCGCTTTTGCCAGGCTGTCTGCACTCAGGCGCAGGGTGGGCTGGCCGTTTTCCACGCTGGGTTCCAGGGTGGCCCGGGCATGGACAAAACGGGCACCGAGTTCCTCAGCCCGCACGCGCAGGAGGTTGTCCAGTTCGGGGCGCGGGGTGTTGTAGGAGTAGGGGGGCAGGTGGCCCTCCACATTTTTGAAGCTGAAGTGGATGCGCGGGCCGTCATCGGTGACGAAGAAGGAGGCTCCGGGCTTGCGGGTGGACATAGCGGCCACGCGCTCCTCAATGCCGAGCTGACGAAAAACGGGGACGACACCGGGTATGAGGGATTCGCCGACGAGGAGGCTGGGGCGTTTGTCATCATCGAAGACAACGCAGGCAATGCCGCGCTGGGCCAGCAGGGCGGCGAGGGTGCAGCCAGCAGGTCCGGCACCTACAATCACGACTTCCGGGGAATTCTCCATCATCACAGACATCATGCCATTTTACGCCCGCTCTTCAAGGCGGGCATCAGGCATTTGCATGAAGAGGCCGAATTTCGCTTTTTTGGAGTGGCCCGAAACCTGGCTAGAAAGCCAGTTCGGTCTGGAATTTTAAACCCCTTCCATGATATGAATGCCAGACATCTTACATTTTCGGAAATGCGTGGCGGTGATTTATGGATGCCCTGTCAGACAAAAACTTTTTTTCCCATGGGGGAGCCTTGGCGGTGGTATTTTTGGTAGCGTTTTTTCTCCGTTTGAACTCACTAGCTTGCTTTCGGAGAGAGGACTTTTTCAAGTTAGTAGCTGAGGGTGAAGCGAGTAACTGGTGACTTAGATTGGAGGAAGTAAGCGGAGATAAAATGAAG
Source organism: Prosthecobacter algae (assembly GCF_039542385.1). Classification (NCBI taxonomy): domain Bacteria; kingdom Pseudomonadati; phylum Verrucomicrobiota; class Verrucomicrobiia; order Verrucomicrobiales; family Verrucomicrobiaceae; genus Prosthecobacter; species Prosthecobacter algae. The sequence continues at coordinate 10,439 of NZ_BAABIA010000004.1, forward strand.
CTTGAAGTGCAGGGTGAATTCTTGATTTCGCGGGCGGCAACTGGCCTGATAGCTAGGAATGAAGCTGGAAAAGGAGGTCAGCCTAACAGGGTGTTTTTTCGAATTTTTGATGATTTTTGGCAGGGCTTTCATATGAAAAATCTTGAAATGTCAGTCAGATGATTTTTTCGAGTCACGAGCTGGTCGGTGTCGCTCGTGAATCACATGTGTTTACAATGTGTAGTAAGTCGATAAATTAGGACTCTATATACTGCATTTCAGATCTTGAATTATCTTGTTGACCGCCGTGAAGGTTGTCTGCAAACAGGGGGCTGTGCTTTGAGGTATTTTTGATCTCGGAGTCCAATCCCCTTCTTCTTCTGAAAGATGCCCGCAGACTCCGCAGACCTGATTCCTGGCTCCCCAGGGCTGAACGCTGAAAATCTCAGCATCATTGTGTGCCGGAACAGCCAGGGGGCGGAGGTAAGGGGGACGGTGCACAGGCTGACCCGCCACCTGGCGGTGTTTGAAGTTTACAATCCCTATAGCATTTTGCAGCTCTCGGAGGTGCTGATGGATTTTCGGGTGACGGTGAATGACCGGATGCTGTATTCGGGCCGCGCGGTGGTGACGAATCTGGTGAACACCGGCATCATGCTCATCCTGGAGGCCTCGCTGGATGAGGAAGGGTGGATGGACCCAGATATCTTCGCCCCGCTGCAGCAGCGGCTGGGCCTGGGGGAGGAGCTGGCGACCCTGCTGCGGGATACGAGCCGGATTTTCCAGGTGAGCCCGAATTTCAAGATCGTCGTGATTGATATTCTGACGGTGCTCACGGATCTGCGTCGCTGGCTGGAGCAGGTGGAGCTGTGTGTGCGTTCCCTGCCGACCGGGGACCGCCTGGAGTCCGAGTTGTATGCCATTCAAGAGGTGGAAAAGCTGGTGCTGCCAGCGCTGTGGCCGCTGTTTTTGAAGTTCGAGGAAGCGGCGGCGGAGGTGCCTCAGGAGCTGCTGCCCGTGCACCGTGGCTACATCAAGAGGCAGTTGCACCCCATCGTGCTGTGCTCCCCCTTCACCTACCGCACGTATCAAAAACCCCTGGGTTATGCGGGGGACTATGAAATGGTGAGCATGATGCTGCGGTCACCGTATGAGGGCAGCTCAGTCTTTGCGAAGTTGATCAACCGCGTCTTTCTGGAATCTCCCACGGTGGTGGCGCACCGGAACCGGATCACCTACCTGACGAAGCAACTGCATGATGAGACGGAACGGGTGCTGCCTGAAGGGAGAAAGGCTCGTTTCTTTAACCTCGGCTGTGGCCCGGCGCAGGAGGTGCAGCGCTTTATCTCGACCGATGAGCTGAGCCATGAAGCGGACTTTACCCTGGTGGACTTCAATGATGAGACGCTGGAACACACGCAGGGTACCCTACAGCACCTGTGCCAGGACTATGACCGGCGGATGGCCCTGCAGTTTGTGAAGAAATCCGTGCACCAGATGATGAAGGAGGCCGGGAGGCCGCAGGGCGGTGGCGCCGGATATGACGTGGTTTATTGCGCGGGCCTTTTCGACTACCTTTCAGACCGCGTCTGTCGTCGCCTGCTGGAGATCTTTTATGACATGGTGGCTCCGGGCGGGCTGCTGATCGCCACGAACGTGCACTCGCGAAATCCCTCGCGCTACTGGATGGAGTGTGTGATGGACTGGCACTTGGTCTATCGCAATGATGAGCAGTTCCTGAGTCTGGCACCCAGCCGTGCGCCGGCGGGGGCGACCGTCATCCGCGAAGATGAGACGGGGGTAAATATTTTCATGGAGGTACGCAAGCCGAAGAATGCCTGACAAGACCTCCATCGACCAGCCCCAGCTCTGGGAGGCCTTTGAGGCGGATGAGGTGCAGATCCGGCGGCGAAATTTTCGTGTCTGCTGCGTGCTGACGGCCATTTTCATGCCGTCAGGGGCCAGCCTGGACCTGCTGGTCTATGACTTTGAGCACATGCTGCAGTTTCTGCCTGCGCGTCTGCTCAGCAGTGTGTGCCTGCTGGGGCTGTGGGTGGCGCTGGGCTTTGCCCAAACGGTGAAGTCGGTGCGGGTGCTGGGGCTGCTGGTGGCGATGCCGCCCATCCTTTCCATCGCCTGGATGATTTATCAGTTGGGCGGGGCGAACTCTCCTTATTACGCGGGGATGAACCTGATCATGGTCGGTGCGGCGCTGATGATGAGGTGGACGACCCGGGACAGCATCATTGTGGTGACGCTGACGCTGATTTCCTACGGTGTGGTGTGCCTGAACAACAACCTAGCGGGGCATGAAAAGATCCTGTACAACAACGGCTTTTTCCTGTTTTTGACGGCGGTGATGGTGGTGGTGGGCACCTGGCTTTACACGGGCATCCGTTTTAACGAATTCATCCTGCGCCGCCGCCTCAATGAAAAGAGCACGGAGCTGCTGGATGCCAATGCGATGCTGGAGGAAAGCAATACGAAGCTGCGCGAGCTGGATGATGCGAAGAGCCGCTTCTTTGCCAACGTGAGCCATGAGCTGCGTACGCCGCTGACGCTGCTCATCGCGCCCATCGAGTCCCTGATCAACCAGCGAAACCACCTGAGCGAGGAGCAGAAGTCCGATCTGCTGGCGACCATGCAGAGCAATGCGATGCGCCTGCTGAAGCTGATCAATGACTTGCTGGACCTGGTGCGGCTGGAGTCAGGCACGATCCAGATCCGCAGCGCCCCGGTGGCGCTGGAGGATTTTGTGCGCGGGCTGGGCAAGGCGGTGGCGGGTGTGGCTAAGGACAAGCGCATCAATCTCCAGGTGGACTGCGAGAGTGGCATGGGCCGGGTGATGGCGGATGCGGAGAAGCTGGAGCGCATCTGCCTGAACTTGCTGTTCAACGCCTTGAAGTTCACCCCGGCAGGCGGCACGGTGCAGTTGAACGCCACGCGGGCAGGCTCCTGGTTCCGGCTGGAGGTGAAGGACTCCGGGGTGGGCATCGCGGCGGCCGATGTGCCGAACATTTTCAACCGCTTCTGGCAGGCGGACACCTCCTCGCAGCGCAAATTCCAGGGCATGGGCATCGGCCTTTCGCTGGTGAAGGAAATCGCCGAGGCGCATGGTGGCAGCGTGGCCGTGCAGAGCGAGCGCGGGAAGGGCACCTCCATGTCGGTGATCCTGCCATTCCAGCAGGCGGAGGAAGTGGCAGAGACGACGGCTGAGGACGAGATCCCAGACATGGAGCCTGTGGCGCAGAAGGAGTGGATCAGCGAGCTGTACCGGCGTGCGGAAATGTTCCCGGCGATGACCTCGCTGCAGGCGACGCTGCGGCCGATGGAGCTGGGGGTAGGGCGGCGGAGCAAGAAGCCGAAGCTGTTGATCGCGGACGATGAGCCTGACATGCTGCGCTTCCTTCGCTCGCAGCTTTCGGAGACGTTTGAGGTCATTGAGGCGGTGGATGGGCACCAGGCAGTGGAAAAGGCGGCACAGTTCCTGCCGGACATCATTCTTTCTGACATGATGATGCCGGAGAAGGACGGCCTGCAGGTGTGCCGGGAGCTGCGCGAGCGCACCTCCACCCGAGGCATCCCGGTAGTGCTGCTGACGGCGCGTGCGGATGAGAAGACGAAGATCGACTGCCTGATGGCGGGGGCGAGTGACTTTCTGGGCAAGCCGTTTTCCCTCACGGAGCTTTCCGTGCGGCTGAAGAACCTGACGGATTCGCACCTCTTCCAGCGTGAGCTACAGGTGCAGAAGCAGCGGCTGGAGGCAGCACTGGAGCAGGTGAAGGAGACGGAGGCGATGCTGGTGCGCAATGAGAAGCTTGCCTCCCTGGGCAGGTTGAGCGCGGGCCTGATCCATGAGATCAACAATCCGCTCAACTATGCGAAGCAGGCGCTCTTTGTGCTGCGTGACACGGCGGGCAAGCTGACGGAGGCGGATCGGCCTGACTTTGTGGAGACGCTGGGCGACATCGAAAACGGGGTGGACCGAGTGGCCCGCATCATCAGCGATCTGCGCGGCTTCTCCAGGACGACGCATCAAGTGGCCGGTAATTTTAACCTGAGCCAAGCCGTGGAAACGACGCTGCGATTCTTCTCCCACGCGATCAAGGACGGCGTGGAGGTGAAGCTGGACCTGCCGCAGTATGTGGAAGCGGTGGGAGACCAGAACCAGTTCATCCAGGTGCTCATCAATCTCATTCAGAACTCCATGGATGCGATGTCAGAGAAGACCTACCCGGAAGGGCAGGAGCGCTGCCTGTCCATCTGGGCCACCCAAAATGGCACGATGGCGGCGCTGCACATCCGTGATAACGGCCCCGGCATCCCGGAGGAAAACCGGAATAATATCTTTGATCCTTTCTTTACGACTAAGGATGTTGGCGCGGGTATGGGCCTGGGCCTGTCCATTTGCCACCAGATTATGGCTGAACACGGGGGGCGGATCCTCCTTGAAAGCGTCCTTGGTGAGTTCTGTGAATTTGTTTTGGAATTTCCCGTGACCGCTCCCATACTCGAAGCCTGACGCAGCCGCGTCTAATAGACTCCCTCATGCAAAACCTCTACGATTATAAACGCTACGCAGTCCTTTACGTGGACGATGAAGAAATGGCGCTGAAGTACTTTGAGAAAACCTTCGGTGGCGAGTTCCGAATCTTGACCGCCACGAATGCCAATGAAGGCCTCAAGCTGATCGAGTCGCGCGGGGATGAAATCGGCGTTCTGTTGACGGACCAGCGCATGCCCGGGCAGAAAGGCGTGCAGCTTTTGGAGCGTGCCCGGCAGATCCGTCCGAAGATCGTCCGCATGATGATCACTGCCTTTGCCGACTTTGGCGTGACGGTGGATGCGGTGAACCTGGGCAATGTCTTCCGCTATGTGTCCAAGCCTTTGCAGGTGGAAGACATGCGCAACACACTGCGCCGGGCGATGGAATTTTTCCTGCTGCAGCGGGAGCGGGACGACCTGCTGCGCGAGAAGCTGAGCGTGCTGCAAAACATGGTCATCACAGACCGCGTGATCAGCCTGGGAGTGCTGGCCAGTGGACTGTGCCAGAACCTGCGCAACCCGCTGGAGGCGGTGCAGACTTTCCTGAACCTGACGCCGCTGAAGCTGCGCCAGGAAAGCGTGGACATGGACCGGTTGCAGGACCCTTCCTTCTGGCGTGACTTTCACTCGCAGGTGCTGAAGCAGGCGGGCCGCATTTCGGAACTGATCGGGGAACTGGATGGCGCGAGCCTGGCGGACACAATCAAGGCCGAGGCCCCGCTGAATGTGGCGGAAAGCATCCAGACGGTGGTGGCTGGGCTTCAGGCCGGACTCCAGGCCAAAAACATCCGGCTGGATCTGGAAATCGCCGATGGACTGCCAGCGATCTCGACCGAGCGCGCGCGTTTTGAGCGCATGTTCCAGCTTCTGATTCAGGACGAGATCGACGTGCTGCCTGCGGGGTCCCGCATCGCGCTGTCGGCCAAGGCTCAACGCTTTGCCGACCGTCCAGTCTCCATCCAGTTCACCCTTCAGGATGACGGCCCGGGCCTGCCCCAGGGGGCGCTGCGCTCTGTGTTTGATCCCTTCGCCATCCGTCTGGAGGATGCACCCGACTTCGGCCTGAATCTCATGGCTGTGTTCTTCCTGGTGTATCACCACGGCGGCAACATCCAGGCCGAGAACAATGGGGAGCGCGGGGCGCAGTTTAAAATCGACATCCCGCTGCTGGCTGATAACCCGCCCGCAGTGGCCACCAGCAGCCGCGACTTTGTGACGAAGGTGCTGATGAACGACCTGCTGTGGGAGCGCCTGCTGGCCGGGGACTGAAGCCTGTAACGTCGACGTTTCTTTGAAAAGCCCGGACGGCCCTGCGCCTCCGGGCTTTTTTGTCGCGCGGTCTCAGGGGAGGGAGATGGGGTGGATATCCGCGTTATGGATACGGAGGATCTTCCAGGTCCAGGGCCAGAGGCCTTCCTTGTGCCACTGAAAGTGCCAGGGCTCCTTCATTTCATTCACGTGGGCCATGATCGCGGGACCAAAGCCAAGACCCTGGCCATCCAAGCGGATGGAGACGGAGGCCTGCCCCTGGCTATCCTGTGCCTGACTTTGGAGGATGCGGGTCTGGAGGGTGAGGCTGATGAACTGGCTGAGCACCTGCTCCCCATTTTCCACCGCAGTATCGCGTGTGTGGCCCATGGCATCGGTGTAGGTGGTGGCCAGCATGGACTTCACCTCCTTCCAGTCGCGGTCCTCCACGGCGGAAAGAAACTGTGCCTGGGCGGCGAGCATCTGCTTTTCCTCCGGAGTGCCAAAGAGCCACCAGCCCAGCCAGGCAGCAGCGATGAGGGCGGGGAGGAAATAAACGAAGCGTGGAAGGCGCATGCCTGTTTATTTCAGGCCGGGCCGCAGGCCTCAAGGAGAAAAAGCCGGGAGGTGGATTGATGATTGACCCGGCGCGCGGCAGCGGCACACTCGCCGCTCTCATGGAACACGTCCTCGTCATCCCCCGCGCTCTTTTTGATTCCCTCGGCAGCTTTCAAGGTTTCCAGCCGGAGGTGGAGCGTTACCTGAACGCGATGCTGGCCCCGGGCGCGAATTTTTTCATGGAGCGCCCGGCGGCAGAGGCGGACCCGACCCACAAGCAGCTCATCCCTTACTCCGTCTTCAAGCATGGTGACCGCTACCTGAGCTACACCCGTGGCGGCAGCTCCGGCGAAAAGCGTCTGGTGGCCAAGCGCAGCATCGGCATCGGCGGCCACATCAATCCGGTGGACCAGGCGCAGGACCAGATGGGTGAGGCAATGTATTTCAACAGCATCGAGCGCGAGATCGCCGAAGAACTGCAAATGGGCGGCACGCACACGCAGCGGGTGATCGGGCTGATCAATGATGACTCGAGCGAGGTGGGCAGCGTGCACCTGGGCGTGGTGCATGTGTTTGAGCTCAGCAGCGACGATGTGCGCTCGAATGAGGAGGCGATCCAGGACCTGCGCTTTGTTTCGCTGGCGGAACTGATCGAGCAGAAGGACAGCCTGGAAAGCTGGTCGCAGATCTGCGTCGGGCACCTGGCGACTCTGGTTTAATGGGTGGGGGCGCAGGAGCAGCGGGTCCCCGATTTTGACAGGATTAACAAGATGGCAGGATTAACAAGATGTGTGGCAAGGGGGCGGGTTTGTTCGGTCTGTTGGTGTTTAGCCTTTAGGCGATCCAATGACCTGCCGGACCTTTTCCAAGATCGCCTGAAGGCTAGACACCAGCAGAGCTAGCGGGAGCGGAGTGGTAGGCCGGAAGACTCCCAAGAAACGGGACTTGCGAAGTCCCGCTCCTTGGGGGCTTTTGGGACGCTCGGAAGAGATCGGACCTAGAGGTCGTATGGGGCCTAGGTCTGGGCCGCTCGGAGGCGGGTTAGTTTTCGAGAGCGCCAGAGGACTGGCGCAGTCTGAAGCGGCTTATTTGAAGACGCGCTTGAGCACGGCTTTTTCTTCGGGGGTGAGGGTCTCCCGCCAGACTTGTTCGCCACCCTGGCCGGGGCTTTTGGCGCTGCCGGCGGCAGTGGGGCCCTGGTAGGTTTTATCCACCTCGTGCTTGCCGTCTTGCAGGCTGAGCATGGTGCTGAGCTGGGCACGGGAGAGATCGCTGTTGGAGACAGCTTCATTCTTGTCGGTGCCGAAGTTGTTTTCTTCGTCGGAGAGGGTCAGCGGGGCAGTGCCAGGGCCACGACTGATGTCGCCTTCGCCAGGGTTGTCGCCGGGTGTCTGGCCCTGGCGGCTCAGCATGTCGGCGAGCTGGTCGTCTTCGCCTTCACCATCGCCGAGGAAGCCGGGGTTTTTGCACATGCCCTGGCATTCACCGGCACCTTTTTTCAAGGCTTCGCGGAGTTGGTCGAGCTGGTCCTTGGACATCGAAGGGATGCTTTTCGGATCAATCTGGGCCAGCTCCTTGAGGAGGTCGGGGTTCAGTTCCAGGGGGCTGGATTGCAGACCTTTCAGGGCTTCGTCGAGGTCTTTGAGGAGTTGGTCTTTGCCTGCCTGGGAGAGCTTGTCGGCGTAGTTTTGCAGGGCGTTGAGGCTGCGTTCGGCAGTCTTCAGGTTTTGGGCCATCTGGGCCATGTCATGCTGGAGTTGCTCCTTCAGGGTGTCGCTGGCATGCAGGCTGTCGTGGCTGAACCATTTTTCGGGCGGCTGCTCCCGCAGGGCGGCGATCTTGGCGGCTTGCTCATCCTTTTCCTCAGGGGTGATGAGCTTCTCCTCCTCCAGCTTTTGCAGCCATTCGTCCATCTGCTGCCAGGCCTGGGGCTGCACAGTAGGTGGGGTGGCGGTGACTTCCGAGGAGAGGGGCAGCCAGAGGGCGAGGGCGATGCAGGCGAAGCTGCTGAGCCAGGGGGCGGCGACGTGAGACCAGCGCCACTGCCAGCCATCGGCCTGGGTGGCGGGAATCGCGGGCCACGGGCCGTGCCCGGCCTGGGCGACGCTGAGGGCGGTGTGCAGGTGCAGGCGGGACTCTAGCCGCACGAGAGCCTGGGCAGGGGTGAGGAAGCGGGGGCGGGCCTGGAAATAGGCGACCAGGAGGGCGAGGGGCAGCAGCAGAGCCAGCCAGGGGGCAGTGCGGGCGAGATCCTGCCCCTGGCTGCGCAGGGTGAGGATGGCGATGAAGGCGAGCACCCCGGCGGCGATGAGCAGCGGGGTGAGGCTGGCCAGCCACCAGCCGAGGTTCACCTTGCGGGCGGTGCGTTTTGCCAACTGCTGCCAGTGGGTGAGTCGAGCGGCCTGTTCGTCCATGCGGTGAGCATGATAGGGGAAGGGCGAAGGGGTGACCAGTGAGATGATGACTTTTTTCAGTCGTGCAATTTGCTGAATAGTTTCATTTTTTATGCGTGATTGGGCATAAAGTTAGCTTTTAGAAATCGTTAAAGCCGTAGCCATGTCCGACTCCTCCCCCGATGACTTTCCCGAACTCTCCCCTGAGGAGGCTGCGGGCGCAGAGCCGGGCTTTCCGACGCTGGAGGAACTGGCGGCGCTGCTGCCCCAGTATGAGATGCATCAGGTCATCGGCATCGGCGGCATGGGCGCGGTGTATCTCGCGCGGCAGCCGCACCTAGACCGATGGGTAGCGCTGAAGGTACTGCCCGCCTCGGCGGCACTGAATGCGGAAGATTCGGAGCGGTTCAATACCGAGGCCCGGGCGATGGCGCGGATGTCGCATCCGCACATTGTGGCGGTGTTTGACTTTGGCCAGACGACGGAGGGGCACCTGTACCTGGCGATGGAGTATGTGGATGGAGCGGATCTGCACTGGCGGACGCGGGCGGGGGAGATCACCCCGGAGCGCGCGCGGGCGGTCATCGCGCAGCTATGCGAGGCGCTGCAGTATGCGCATGAGCATGGGGTGATCCACCGCGACATCAAGCCGGCGAACATCCTCATCACGCCGGACTGGCTGGTGAAGGTAGTGGACTTTGGCCTGGCGCGGGATCTGCTGGCGCAGGCCCCGGCAGATGTTTCGGAATACGGCACGCCGGATTACACCGCGCCGGAGCGGTTCATCGCGGGAGCGCCCGTGGATCATCGGGCGGACATTTATTCGCTGGGCGTGGTGATCCATGAGATTCTCACGGGCAAGACGCCGCGTGCTGCGGGGACCTCCGCCGGGCTGGGGCTGCCGGAAGGGTTTGCGGGCGTGCTTTCCAAATGCCTGATGCATGACCCGGCACGGCGCTACCAAAAAGCCAGCGATGTGCGGGCGGCGCTGCTGGCCGCGGCGACGGCATCTGCTCAGAAAAAGGCGGTGGCCCCGGTGAACCCACCCACGGCAGGTCCGCGCCGCTATCCCACCCCGGTGAGCCCACCAGTGACGGCAAACAATAGCAGTCCGGCCTGGCTGGGCACGCTGGGCTGGGGACTGGCCTGCCTGGTGGCCCTGGGTGGTCTGGGCTGGCTGGTGTGGAAAGATCACTATCAAAAGCCGATGGGTGAACCTACGGCAGAGGTGGCGGCAGCGGAAGCGGTGCCCGCGCCGATGATGGCGGAGCCTGCGATGGCCACGCCGCCTGTGGAGCCTGCACCGACCCAGGAACCTGTGAAAATGCCCGCGCCATTGCAGTCAATGGTGGCTGAAAATTCTTCCGACATGGCCTCTAACAATGCGATGACGGAGCCCGTTGTTCCGGAGTCTTCATCCATGAACAAAGCTCTCCCAACCGCCGTTGCCCTCGTCGCCTCCACAGTCTCTGCCCTGAGTGTAGACTATGTCCGCCAGATCAAGCCGATCTTGGCCGCGAAATGCTACGAGTGTCACAGTGAAGAGAAGGGGAAGGAGAAGGGCGATGTGGCCCTGGATACAGAAGCGAAGCTGAAGGCCACCATCGGCCCAGGCCAGTACATCATCCCCGGAAATCCAGCCGCGAGTGACATGCTGCGTATTTGCAAGCTGCCCAACGATGATGAGGATGTGATGCCGCCAAAAGGCAAAAACCGCCTGACCGCTGCTGAGGTGGCGTTGCTGGAAACCTGGATCAAGGAAGGGGCGAATCTCACGAGTGCGGCCCCGGCAGCTCCGGCGGCTGCGCCATTGGCGTGGACGAGCAGCGATGGCAAAGCCATCCAGGCCAGCTTTGTGAAGTTGGTGGGGGATCAAATCACGCTGCGGATGGCGGCGACCCAGCAGGACTTTACCTTTCCCTTGAGCCGCCTTTCAGCAGAGAGCCAGGCGCAGGCCAAGGCGGCTGCCGGGATGTGAAGGCGCGCACTCCAGGTGGCGGTGGCCATCCAGGATGCGGCATCGGATGAGGCGGGGTTTTTGGACCTGCGCCTGGGAGGATGCATGCCGATTTTTTGAGGCGGATGCTGATTGCAGGCGGGCGTTTCAACGGCGATGACTAGGGGTGTCGCAGTCGCCCCCGTCACCGCCTCCACGCCGCCGTTTTTGGAAATGGTGCCGTCGCCTCTTGCTCGTTTTCCTGCTGCTGCTCGTCGGGCTGGCAGTGTTTCATCGTCCCCTGCTGCTGACGGCCATCCGCTGGGTGGGACCGAAGGCAGCGCAAAAGCTGGACTTGCCGCTGAGCTGGGCGGTGGACGGATCGCTGTGGGGTGACCTGAGGATTACGGATGTGGAGACCGGCGGTGGCCCGGAGCACTGGCTGCCCAAAGCGATGGTGGGGGAGCTGGCGGCAGAGTATGACTGGCGCGCGCTGGCCCGGGGCGACTATGAGAACTCGGTGAAGCGGATCACCCTGCATGACGTGGAGGCCGAGGCGGACCTGCGCCGCCTGCCCGCCAGCAAGCCGAAGGAAACGCCGCCGCCTAACCAGAAGTCTGGCGAGATGCCACCCATAGTCTGGCCGCGCACGGTGGACATCAAGAACATCAATGCGACAGTGACGCTGGCGGATGGGCGTAAGCTGATCCTGCGCGGACTGACGCTGCAAATGGGGGAGGGGATGCCGGGCGTGTTTGAGTGCCACGAATTCCGCCAGGAGCCGGGGAATGTGCATCTGGAAAACCTGCGGGCCGATGTGGAGTGGGAAACGCGCAAGCTGATGGTGAAGAACCTGACGCTGCCCAAGCAGGTGGTCCTGGAGCGGCTGGAACTGGATGTGCATGGCCTGTGGGAGGCGGACAACTCCGCCCTGGTGGTGCTGCTGGCAAAACTGGGCGCGGCCCGGTTTGAGGTGAATGCCAAGGCGGCGGGTCTACTGAAGGCGCCGATGCAGGTGCAGGCGAAGGTGCTGGGCCGGGACCTGAGGTCTGAGGAGTTGCAGACGCTGGGCCTACCGAAGGAGGTGTTTTTCGAAAAGGGCACGCTGGACCTGACAGTGGCGGGAGATCCGGCCACGCCGTCAGAGCTGAAGGTCGATGTGGGACTGGCCCTCGCGAATCTACGTACCGCCGGGGCCACGGTGGATGCGATCTCGGTGGCAGCGACGGTGAAGGATGGCCGTGCGGAAGTGCAGGGCGTGAAGGTGACACGTGGGTCTAACCAACTGGATGTCACGGCGCAGGCGCTGCTGCCGCAGGACCTGAAGGATCTGATGGCGACGCCCTGGACGGCGCAGGTGAAGGGCGTGCTGCCGCAGGTGACGGCCTTTCTGGACCAGCCACCGCCGCTGAAGGGGGCGCTGGCGCTGAATGTCACGGCGGAGGGAAAGGGGGCGACTCCGCTGAAGGCGAATGGCGAACTGACCGGCGAAACGCTGTCGTTTGAAACCTACAAGCTGCCCAAGCTGCGCAGCCTGTTTTCTCTAGATGGTAAGCAGGCCCGATTTGAACTACCGCCGCTGGAATTGGGCGTGGGCAACACGGTGGCGCTGACGGCGACCATGCTGATGCAAGATGCGATGCCGGTGCAGGCGAACTGGACGGTGAAGGTGGCCGATCCCGCCGGGCTGATGAAGACCACGGGGCTGCCGCCGCCGGAGAAGGCGGTGAAGGGCCGGGTGGAAAGCGTGGGCCAGGCAAACTTTAATGTGCAGGATCTGAGCGCTAAGAATTACAACGGGCTGGTGGCGGACCTGTCGCTGAAGCTGGATGAGGCGGCCTATGGCGAGGGCCAGGTGCAGCAGGTGGCGCTGCAGACGCGGGTGGAAAAGGGCCGTGCCCTGGTGGAGTTGGCGAAGGTGCAGTTGGACGCGAAAAATGCGGTGAGCCTGACGGGCGGCATGGACATCCAGCCTCCGTTTGCCTTCACTGCGCAGGGAGACGTGGCGATGCCGGAACTGACGGCGCTGAACGCTCTGCTAAAGAGCTTTGGCGCACCAGCGATGGAGAGCGGTGCCATCGCGGGCAAACTTCAGGCGACGGGGCAGATCAAGCCGTGGCTGTGCCAGGGAACGGTGAAGATGGATGCCACAACGGTGCGCACGGCAACGATGCCGCAGGCAGTGACCGCTGCCCTGGAGACGACCTTTGAAGGCACGAAGGCCAACCTGCAAAAGCTGGAGGCAACGCTGGGCCCCTGGCGGCTGATGGTGAAAGGCACGGTGGATGAGAAGCAGGCGCAACTGGCCGAACTAAAAGTGTGGCAAAACAAGACGCTGCTGCTGGATGGCACCGTGAGCGCGCCCTTTGACGTGATGAAGCCGGAGGTGGTGAACGGGCAGCCGGTGAAGGTGGCGATCACGGCTAAGGACCTGCGCTTTCACGAGATCCTGGCGGCGGCAGGCATCCAGGACATCCCGGCGGGTATTCTGAATGCGGACATCCAGGTGAATGGTCGGCCGGAGTCTGCGCAGGGGCGCATCTTTTTTGAGTTGAAGGATGTAAGCGTGCCGAAGGGACCGAAGGCTTTTCGCCCGGCGACGCTGCGCTCTGAAACGGTGCTGGAAAACAAGCGCGTAAAGACGCTGACGACGGTGACCCAGCCCCCCCTGCAACCGCTGACGGTGGAGGGCGACCTGCCGCTGGATGTGGCGGCGCTGGCGAAGTCCCCGAAGCTGCTGAATGAGACGCCGCTGAAGTTCAACGTGAAGCTGCCGGAGACGGACCTGAGCTTTCTGCGGGAGTATGCACCGGACATGATCCGCAGCATCCCAGCGCGGGCCAAGATTGATGTCCAGGTGACGGGCACGGTGGGCAAACCTGTGGTGAAGGGCGAGGTGGATGTGGATGTGAAGGAGGTGGTGTGGGCGAAGCCAGACCTGCCCTCCGTGCGCGATGTGAAGGTGCGCATCGTGGCGAATGACCGCAAGATCACGCTGGAGGACATCTCTGCGGTGCTGGCGGGAGGGCGCGTGAAGCTGAACGGAACGGTGGATGTAACCGACGGGGCAAACCCGGCGCTGGACCTGAACATCCAGGCGCGCGAGGCCCTGGCCTTTCGCGATCCCACGACCTCTGTCCGGGCGAATGCGGACATCACCTGCCAGGGCACTTTGCAGCAGGCCCGGGTGGCGGGCGTGGTGGAGGCGGTGCGCGGGCGTGTTTTCAAAGAGATCGACCTGCTGCCGGTGCTGAAGCTGCCCGCCGATGTGCCGCCAGTACCGCCCGATACCGGTCGCAGTGAGGCGAAGCTGACATTGCCGCCCATGTTGAAGGACTGGACCTTTGACCTGAAGGTGCGCACGCGGGATCCGCTGCTGGTTTCAGGCAACCTAGCCAATGGTGCCGTCTCCGCCGATGTGCTGCTGAGCGGTCGTGGCGATGCACCGCAACTGACGGGGGGCGCGACGATTGATCGCCTGCTGCTGAAGCTGCCCTTCAGCATGGTGAAGATCACCAAGGGGGTGATCACGCTGCGCCCTGCGCATCCTTTTGATCCGGATTTGGACATCCGGGGCGAGTCGCGAATCGGCAGCAGCGAAATCACCCTCTACATCTACGGGGACTCGACGAATCCGAAGACACGGTTCACCAGCACCCCGCCGATGAGTGAGCCGGACATTGTGACGCTGCTGGCCACGGGGACAACGCTGAACGGATCGGCCAGCGAGCTGGCCTCCGAAGCGGCCACCCGGGCGGCCTTCTTGTTTCTGAGCGAGTTTTATCGCAAGACCTTCAATAAGAAGAAGGTGGTGCGCGAGGAGCCACCGCGCCTGAACATGACCTTCAATCCCTCCGGGGCAGATCGCAGCAGCGACAGTGTGCAGGCGACCTACGATCTCTCGGAAAAGTGGCGGGTGACGGGTCGCTTCACGCAGACCGGGCGCATGAAAGCACTGCTGGGCTACGTGCTGCGATTTGGCAAAGCGGCCCAGGCGATGGATGCGCGCCCGTCTACCTCCATGGGAACGACGACGAACATGAGCCCGACCCCGCTCCCTGCCTCCGGCGCACCCGCTCCCGTGCCTGTGGCCGCACCGACGAGGTAGGGAAAAAGTTTGAGGACAAAGGGTGGGCGAGCCGAAACCCAGCCTGTCGCGGTCAGCCTCCATCCATGAATCCATTGCAAATCCCACATTTGAGAATATCATTAGATAATATCAAACACAACATCGCACTTCGATGCCTGCCGTCCAAAAACACCCCTTCCAAGGCCCCTTTATCCATGATGGTTTCTATCAATCAGTCATCCCCACAAATCCCCAATCTTCCCCACATGGGGAAATGCATCCCCAAGAAATCCCCATCCTAAATCACTGAATATCAACGGATAACGCCTTAAAATCCCCAAATGGGGAGAAAATGAAATTCATCCCCATCCGGCTACTGAGCTTCCATTGTTAGAGTCTCTCGCATCGCCATAAAAACCATGATGCGCTTTTCGGCAGCCCTGCATCCTGGAACGCAGGCACAAGTCTCGCGACGGATGAGATCTTATGGGCGGACTGAGGCGTCTCGCGGAGGTCCATTCTCGAAGGTGATCACGGGGGTGAGCGGTTAAAGAAGTGTCGCGCCCCAAGTCCGAGACGAGTCGCTGCCCCGATGAAAGGGAGTCCGGTCACCTTCTCAGTCCCCGACCCTGGCGGTCTTCATCAGGCTTGAATCTTATGTTGACGCCAGACTTTCAAGATCGTTTAACTACACAACTTTGTTCCCGATGCATTTGCCCCCTCTCGCTGCGGTGTCCGGCCTTCAGTTCGGGCTGGAAAACCTCTCTCTCCCCAGCCTGGTCATTGCCGGGCTTTTGGCCGTGATGTCCATGATCAGTTGGACGGTGCTGGTGGCCAAGTGGCATCTCCTCAGCCGGGCCACGGCGGCGAACAATGTGTTCATGGGCAAGTTCCGCGAAAGCGCGCATCCGCTGGCGCTTTACCTGATCCGCGAGCGCATCGCCCTGTCCCCCATGTACCATGTCTATCATGAGGCGTGCCGGGAGCTGGCCTTTTACTTGGTGGGTGAGGAGGAGCCAGGCCGCACCTTTAACAGCCGCTTGCAGGGCGCTGGTCGCATCACCTCCTCCCAGATGGGGGCGGTGCAGAATGCGATGGAGCGCGCGGTCGTCACCTCGGCCACACATGTGGAGGCGAAGCTGGGCCTGATCGCCACCGTGCTGGCAGCAGCACCTTTTCTGGGACTGTTCGGGACAGTCTGGGGCATGCTGGATGTGTTTGCCGTGCTGGCGCAGACGGAAGGGGAGGCGGGCATGGCCGAGCTGGCCCCAGGCGTGTGTTCGGCGCTGCTGACCACGCTGCTGGCGCTCTTTGTCACGGTGCCTAGCCTGATCTCGTACAACTTTCTCGTTTCCAAAATCCGTCACCTGATCGTGCGCCTGGACAACTTTGCCAATGAACTGAGCGGCGTGCTGGACCGGCAGTTTGTTGACCATCGCAGCCCCGATGAATCGCTTCCCAGCCTGGGCTCGATGGGCACCCCGACGATGCCCGGCTTTAGCAATCCCCCCAACCAGTCCCTGGCCCCTGACGGCAAATTGGCCACTGCATGAAACGTGCCTCTCAGCGTGATCTGCCCGTGCATGTCAGCCAGGTGAGCCTGGCGGCGCTGCTGGATCTTGTCCTGATCTTGCTGCTGGCCTTTGTCGTAGCGGTGCCTTTCCTGCGCCGTGTGAAAGCGCCGGAGAAGGTGGTGGTGGAGACCACGCAAGTGCTGCCCAACCCCACGCCTGCGGCGAAGATCGAGCTGCGTATCCAGCCGGATCAAAGCATCCGCCTGGATGGTCAGGTGGTGACCGGAGCGCAATTGCTGCCTTCGCTGAAGAAGCTTTTGGAATCGAAACCCGAGAGCGGGGTGCTGGTGCGGATGCCGGCGAATTTTGCCGCTGGGCCCCTGGCGCGGCTGATGGAGGAAATGCACCGTGCGGGAGTGAAGCAGACGGCGGTGGAAGTGGTGGATGGAGGCAAACCCTGATCTGAGCCCATGCCTGAGAAGACCTCCCATGCGCCTCTGGAACCTGTTTGGGCGGTGATGATCGCCGTGGTGCTAGGGCATGGGGTGATCGGCCTGGCGGCCTGGGCTTTGCTGCCCTTGTGGAAGCCAGCGCGGTTTGATCCTAACCAAGGCGCGACGGCCAATGACGGACGTTACTGGTTTGCCCCCTCAGATTATCAGCGGGTGACCGCCCCTGGCCTGCCTGCGGCCCCCCCGGAGCCAGCGAAAGCCCCGGCCACTAAGCCCGTGAAAACAGCAGCGGCCCCGCTGCCTGCCAAAAACATCCCCGGCACCCTGGCGGAGACGCCTCTGCCATCCGTCCCTCGCCCGGAAACGGCGGCGGTGCGGCCGACCAGCAAGATCATCACCCTTTCTCCGGTGCTGGAGGTGGATGCCAACGCGGTGCCCCAGGTGAAGCCCAGCCGCCCGCCCATCACGATGATGGAGATCCTGACCCAGGCCAAGCAGGCGGAAGCTGAAAAGGAAGCGACAGGCGGAGCGAACATGGACCCGGTGCTGAAAGCCCTGGAACAGGCCCTGAGCCAAGGCTGGACGCCCCCATCCGTGCAGCAGGTGCCCCTGCTCCAGCGCGATGCGCGACTGAGGTTTGTGATCGGCAAGGATGGATCCGTTCTGGAAGCCCACATGACCAAAAAATCGGGGTCTGGAGTTCTGGATGATTCAGTCAAGGACGCCGGGCGGAAGCTGAAAAAGATTTCGGAGTCTCTTCCTTCAAGTTTCCCAAAAGACCGCTACACTGTGGAAGTTAATTTCCATATTGAGTAAATGACCGGCCTGCGAAACCTCCTTGTTGTCACGCTCCTGCTGCTTCAGCCGGCGGCGCAGGCTGTGACGTTGCCCGCATGGCTCAAGCTCCCTTCCGCCCACAAAAAGGCACAGGCCAAGCTGCCGCAAAGGAAGCTGAGCGTGGGCGAGTTTTCCGGCGGCACAGGTGCCAGCGCGAAGAAGTCCCTGGTGGATGAACTGACCCAGTCGCGGGAATTCCAAATCACCGAGATGGAAGCGGAGTTCACCCTTTCGGGGTCCTCGGTAGGCGGGCGGGTTTCCGGCAAGCTGACCCGTGCAGACGGGAAGCTGATGTTTGAGCGCACCTATGCGGCCCCTGGGCTGGATGAAAACCTGCGCGCTCTGGCCGATGATGTGATCCTGGCCGCGACGGGCAGACCGGGGCTGGCGACGAGTCGGCTGGTCTTCGTAAGCGACCGCACAGGGACTAAACAAATCTACATCTGCGATGTGCAGGGGAAGGAAGTGCAGCAGGTCACCCATCATGCGCATGGGGCGGTCTCGCCATCGCTGTCGCCGGATGGCGGCGGCATCGCCTACACTTCCTACAAGTCCGGATTTCCCGTGGTCCTGATCATGGATCTGGGGCTGGGCTGGGAACGCACGGTGACCGATACGCCGGGCAGCAGCTTTGGCGCAGCTTTCTCTCCCGATGGGCAAAAGCTGGCCCTGGTGATGAGCTTTCTGGGCAACCCCGAGATCTTTGTCACGGACCTGGGCACCAACACGGCGGGCTGCATCAGCGATACCGTGGGCGCTCCCAGCAGCCCCTCCTGGCATCCCGATGGGCGGCAGGTGATCTTTGCCGATGACCGGGGCAAGGGGCCGAAGCTGTATGTGGCCGAGGTGCCTGAAAAGGACAACGCCGAGGCGCGTCTGTTCCTGTGGCGTGCAGGCTACTCTTTCTGTGCCGACCCCGAGTTTTCACCGAATGGCCGGATGGTAGCGTTCACCACTCGGATCGGCAAAGACACCGCCGTGGTGGTGAAGGAATATCCGCAGGGGACGGCCAAGGTCATCCAGGCCGAGGGAGCGCAGCATCCCTCATGGAGTCCGAACGGACGCTATCTCTGCTACTCCCAGCATGGGACGCTTTACGTGCATGATCTGCGCACCTCCCAACGCCGCGCTGTGCTGACCCAATACGGAACCATTTCCGAACCCCGCTGGATGCGATGAGAGTTTTCCTGCCCAGTTTTCTTCTGTCTGTGATGCTGTGCAGTTGTGGCACGGTGACCTCACCCTTCAACGAGAAGGAGACGGACATCGTTTTCGCCCTGGGATCGCGTGAAGGCTTCGTCAGTCCCCTGGCGGCTTCCCTGAAGCCGGCCTGCCCGGCCCTGGAATTCAACGGAACGAGCTATGCTCTCAATGGTGCCCACAAAAAGCTGCTGCTGAAGATGGCGGCTGACTGGAAACAGGAGAAGCCACGTTACCTCATCGTTGGTTATACCCCGCCCGATCTGCCTGAGGACTATGCCCGTGCTTTGTCTGAACGGCGTGCCCAGGCCGTGCGGCAGGTGCTCATCGAGGCAGGCGTGGAGGCGGCCAACCTGCAGACCGTCGGCTTCGGCCACGACTCCGCCCCCTCCGGCCCGACAACCAGCGTGGTGGTGATTTACAAGCAGTGATCTAAGATACCTTGCTCTTGAGCCACTTGTTGAAGCCAGCTTCGGACCTGTTAGCAATTTTGGTTAGGCGGCGGGAGTCGTCGTCCATCAGGCTTTTTTCTCGGCTGAGATGAGGCAAGTCCGAAAAGGGTAAATCCAGAAACTGGCTATAGACCAATTCGATCCCACTAGGTTGGAACGCCCAGCAGCAGAGATATGATCTCCTGGCCAGCGATATCATCTGATCCAGACATTTGAGAATGCTTTGGAAGTCTTGGATGCTGAAGGGTGGGAGATCAGGAGAATCCAAACGTTTTACACCGAGCATTGCTTCAAAAGACAGGCAAACGCAGGTCCTGATTTGAAGCAAGGAACGGATGAAACTGTGAGACCATGCGCTGCCTCCTTCGTCACTGAAGCTCAGCAAAGCCAGCCACTCCTCCCTTGTCTGTTCATCGAACGGTTCGGGGAGAGGTGTTGGAGTGTCGTGACAGAAGTCGTGGATCAAGCTGAAGTCTGCATTAATCCATTCACCATTCATCCAAAGCCTATTCGCAGTCTCACTTGATGGATGAATCATCGGCGAAGTGGTGATTAGGAGGCTAGCGTGGGTTCATCAGTCGATTCAGTCTCAGCGCGTTCTTGCGGCGCTTCTAAAACAAGCTCCTCATGATGTCCCTCGTCGGCGGCGACTTCGGCCTCCAGGCGCAGTTCCTCCTGCTTGCTGGGCCGCGTGTCCTCGGTGGTCATGCGCACGCCGATCGGCTTGCTGATGCCGAACTCCTGCATGGACACGCCATAGATGACATCGGCCCGGCTCATGGTGCGCTTGTTATGCGTCACGATGATGAACTGGGAGTTATCAATGAAGTTGTCCAGCATCTTGAGGAAGCGGGAGATGTTCGATTCGTCCAGCGGGGCATCAAGCTCGTCCAGCACGCAGAAGGGGCTTGGTTTGACCTGATAGATGGAGAAGAGCAGGGCCACGGCGGTCATGCTGCGTTCGCCGCCCGAGAGCAGGGAGATGGTCTGCAGCTTCTTGCCAGGCGGCTTGGCAATAATCTCGATGCCGGACTCCAGCGGATCGGTGTCGTCGGTGAGCATGAGGTCGGCCTTGGCCGTGGGGCCGAAGAGCTCGCGGAAGTTGTTGTGGAAGAAGCCGCGCACGAGATCGAAAGTCTCCGAGAACATGATCTTGGTGGTCTCGTTGATCTTGGCGATGACCTGGAGCAGTTCCTCCTTGGAATTGACAAGGTCGTTGTGCTGGGTGTCGAGGAAGTTGTGACGCTCCTCCAGCTCTTCGAATTCCTGGATGGCATCCAGGTTCACCGGGCCGATGCTTTCAAGCTTCTGCCGAAGCTCACCGACGACCTCGTTGACGAAGTCCCAGTCAGGATGGCCTTCTTCGCCAGGGATCTCAATGGCATCGAGGTCCACTTCATCGGCATCCACAACAGGGATGGCGACGGTTTCTTCAGCATCTTCGGGAGGCGTGATTTCATCCTCCACGGGAGCCTCGGAGGCGACAGCTTTTGGCGGCATGTCATCGTCTGCCTGATTGGCCACGAAAGAGATGCCTTTGCGTTTGTCACCACCACGGCCACGGGATTTTTTCTGTTCGCTGATGCTGTACATCAGGGCGTGGTAGTCGGGCTCAAAGGCGGAGATGTGGAAGGAGTAGCGCTCCTGCACCTGGTGGATGAGGTTCTCGAGCCGCAGGTCCACGCGGGTGAGCTGCACCTCGATGCGGTTGCGGGAATCGCTGAGACCGGTGGTCTGCAGACGCAGTTGAACGAGCTGGTTTTCGAGCTCGGTGACACGTTCGAAAGCGGCGGCGCGTTCTTCGGTCTTGTTCTGCAAATGTTCGTCAATGGCCTCAATGGCTCCGCGCTGTGATTCGACCTGTTCGGCGAAGCGGGCGTTTTCGGCGAGGCTTTGTTCGATGCGGTTGCGCCAGGTGTTGATCTCGAGATCGAAGCGCTGAATGGCAGCTTCCAGTTCATGCAAACGAGTGGCCATGGGGGCCTTCTGGCGCTCGATGGACTGAAGGGCGCTCTGCTCGAGAGCGAGGGCGGTGCGGAGTTCATTGAGGCGTTCGCTGGATTCGAGTTCGCGGCGAAGGAAGGCTTCCATCTCGATTTCGAGTTCGCCTTCGTGAATGCGGGCTCCTTCGAGCTGCTCCTGTGCGACGGAGGATTCCTCCCTCTGCCAAGCGATCTGGGCCTCGGCGGCTTGAATGCGGCTGGTGATCTGGTTTTGATCCCACTCCACGCTTTCCAGCTTGGTGGTGGCCTGCTGGAGGGCGCGCTGGACGACGGAGAGCTTGCCGGTGAGCGTGGAGAAGCCTTCGCGGGCGCGCTGGCTTTGCTCACGCAGGGTCACTTCCTCACGCTGCATGTCTTCCACCTGGGCGCGGAGCGTGGCCACGGCATCTTCCTTTTCCAGGACCTGGTATTCATAACCTTCGAGCTCGACCTTGAGGGTGCGGACTTCCGCTTCACGGCGCAGCATGGAGGCGGCCTCTTCCTTGGTCGCACCGCCGTGGATGATGCCATCGGCGGCGATGAATTCGCCCTTCATGGTGGCGATGGCGACATCGCGGAGCTGCTTTTTCAGGCGCAGGGCGGTGTGCAGGTCTTCGACGATGAGGACGTTGTTGAGCAGGCGGTCGGTGAGCTCCTGCACGCCCTGGCGTGCCTTCACCTTGTCCACCGCCCAGGCGATGCCGCCCTCGGGCACGAGCTGGCGGTCCGGCACGGCCCGCATGGTGGCGAAGTCGTGCGGCAGCAGGGCGGCCTTGCCAAGCTGTTTGTTAGACAGGCGATCGAGGATCTGGGAGGCGAGCTCGCTGTCAGTCAGAAGCACGGCCTGGAGGTGGTCGCGAAGCGCGGCCTCGATGGCGGCGATGAACTGGGGCTCGACCTCGATGGCGGAGGCCAGCAGGCCACGCACGCCCACGGAGAAGACTTCGGGATTGTCGAGACCCTTCAGGACCTGCTGGGTGCCTTCGGCAAGGCCTTCGCCTTTTTGCAGAAGCTGCTCGATGATTTCGATGCGGGAACGGCGCTGGGTGACGGCGCGCTGTAGCTCGGTGAGTTCTTCGTTGAGGGCATCCCGCTGGGAGCGTTTTTCGATGATGTCGCGGGCGCAGTTCTTGGCCTTTTCATCCAGCTCATCGCGAGTTTGTTCGAGGTCCTGAATTTCGCTCTGCAGGTTGTCGAACTCGATCTGGCTGGCCTCCTTGGCCTGCGAGGAGGCCTGGCGGTCATGGGCCAGGGTTTCGTGGCGCTGGCGGTCAGCGGAGATCTGATTGGTCAGCGACTGGGCGCGGGCATCGGCGGCGGCGATCTGGCCTTCAAACTGGCGGATGGATTCGCGCACGGCGCGGCGGTCGCTGTCCAGGCGGCTGCGGTCTGGCAGGATGGAGTTGTGGACGGAGAGGTGCTCATTGAGCGACATCTGCCGGGTCTCGATGTTTTCCCGGATGCTGATGAGCTGCTCATCGGCGCTGATCATCTCGGCGCGCTGCTGTTCCAGGTGCTGCTGGCCCTGCTGGATCTGCTCCTCATTCTGGCGGATGCGGCCATGCAGCTCTTCGTTACGCTCATTGTTAAACCCGATGCGGCCTTCGGCGCTCTGCACCTGGCTGCGGAGCTCCTGCGACTGCTGGCGGAGCTGGTTGATCTGGGACTCGACGGAGTGATAGGCCTCGCGGGTTTCGGTGGCTTCCAGTTCGGTGGTCTGCAGGCGACTTTGCAGATGCTCGAGCTGCTCGGTCATCATGCGCACATGATTTTCGGACTCGGCTTTTTCCGCGCTGTAATCGCTGTACTGCCGGTGGGCGAGATGGGTGTCAAACATGCGCACGTCATCCAGCAGGGTCTGATAACGGCGGGCTTTGGCGGCCTGACGCTGGAGGGTGCCCATCTGGCGTTTCACCTCGGCAATGACATCGGCCACGCGCAGCAAGTTAGCTTCGGTGTATTCGAGTTTGCGCAGGGCCTCCTTTTTCTGGCCTTTGAATTTGGTGATGCCGGCGGCTTCTTCGAAGACCATGCGGCGGTCTTCAGGCTTCGAACTGAGCAGCATGTCAATCTGGCCCTGGGCCATGATGGAGTAGGCCTGCCGGCCAATGCCGGTGCCGGAGAAGAGATCGTTGATGTCCTTCAGACGGCAGACGGTGTTGTTCAGGCGGTACTCGCTGCGGCCATCGCGGAAGACTCGGCGGCAGATGGCCACCTCGTTGTATTCCACGCCAAGGGCCTGCTCGCAGTCGGCCATGGTCAGCACCACTTCGGCAAGGCCTACGGGCTTGCGTTTGTCGGTGCCATTGAAAATGACATCCGCCATTTCCTCACCACGAAGGGCCTTGGCCGAAGTCTCGCCCAAGACCCAGCGGATGGCGTCCACGACATTGGACTTGCCGCAACCGTTAGGGCCGACGATGCCGGTGACACCTTTGTGAAACTCAAAGTGCGTCTTATCGGCGAAAGACTTGAAGCCGTGAAGGGTGAGGCTTTTGAGGTACATGATGGTGAAGGGATGGAACCTGAGAAGGTGCCTGACAAGGGGACCCTTGAGCAAGTGAGAAGGGGTTATTTTACCATATCTTGTGGTCGTTTAATATCTTTAAAACAAGATGTGGGATTTTTCGGTGCGCGCTTTCTGTGAATAGCGGGCTCGACTGTGAATAAATGATGGCGGGTTGCCTGTGCTCTGGAATCCAGCGCAAAGAGGCAATCATGAAATTTCACACTCGTCGATTAGGGGCTCCAGAAAGTGTGTTTGCTTGGTCGGGTCTTCTGCGACTAGTTCGGCACCGACCGTCTCATGTGGGCCAGCGATTGCCCCTTCCAGGTGGACCCCGGCCACACCTACAAAGACTCCATCGCCCTCATCCGCGATCGCCTGTTGGCTCCCCTGACGTTGCAGGCCGATTACTTCACGAAGCTGCCATTGCGCCATTTACTCAAATAATCGACGACGATACTCACGCTTATCGAGCGGTTCGATAGCAATCCTGGGGCGTTGATCAGTTTCGGCACTTTCTCCAGAAGACCGGCTGCTACCGCCGCATCGTCTGCATGCAGATTACCTCCGGCGGAAGCATAGGCAGCAATCACACCGGCCACATCGAGAAATACGGCCGTCAGTGCATGGTATTGGAAAGCACGGGCAGCATTGGGATTGTCTAAAAATTCGCCAAGTCTATCTGGAGTAGGCCCCAATAGCAGGTTAGCGTCCTGTTCTAGCAAAAGAGCATTGCTTGCCTCAATCAGATTCACTGGTTTTCCGCTCTGCAACTCTGCGACCAAGGCGCGTGCTTGTTTGGAATCAGGAGCACTCGTATTTAGCATGGTGATCAGTGAAGACTTGCTAAATCGATTTGATGCGATTGAAGCCAACAGGGATCGCGCTTCGTCTGGCGACAAATGGCCGCTGATCAGGCCGGGCACAATGCTGTTGTACAGTTTCAACTCACAGTCAGCAGAGACGAGAGCGTTCTCGTAGGCGGGAGTTTCGGACACCGCTTTATGCAGTTCAACCAACTCGGACAATTGACGTTTGGCCGCCTCTGGGTTCCCATCGGTCCACATGATGCTCACGCTGGCAGCTTGTTTCCAGGCAGTCCTGACCTCTGGCAATTTGGCTCCGCCATCCGTAGGCTTTAGGTTGGCTGGCGTGCTGGTTATTGTCGGAGTCTTCTTCGATGAAGCCGCCGCTGCCGTTTGCTCTGTCTGCTGGTCACAAGAAGCGGAGCAGACAGCGATGAGTGCCGCGAGAGCATGAAGTGTGGATTGAGAGTGTTTTCTCATAATGGTCAGTCGGTTCCCGCTGGTGGTGGTGTGGTGCTGAGCTGCCCCCGAAGGTCGAGTCAGTTTTCACACTGGATCGTGGAATCCGAGTTTGATCTTTCTTTCTGTATGTAGCCATTCATTGCGAAGGCTGAACGGCACAAAAAAGCCCGCCTGCGAGTGACGCAGGCGGGCGAATGAATTTTAAAGCAGGTTCAGATCACTTGGCTTTCACGAGCACCTTTTCCAGAGTGCCGGCGAAATCGCCGGGGGTGGTGCCGCCGATCTGGTTGCCGAGGTCTTTGCCATTGGCGCTCAGGAACTGGATGTGGGGGATGCCTTCGACCTTATACTTGGAGGAAGGGGCGGCATTGGCTTCCTGGTCCACGTCGAGATAGGCCCAGACGAATTTGTCATGCAGGGGGGTGACTTCCTTGCTGGGATAGACGGCCTTCTTCATGGACTGGCATGGACCGCACCAGGCGGCAGAGAAGACGAGGATGACCGGTTTGTTTTCCTTCTTGGCCATCTCCAGGGCGGCTTTGTAGTCGGTGCCGAATTTCGGACTGCCATCTGGAAAATCAGCGGCGAGCAGGGGCAGGGTAAAAACGGCAGCGAGGAGGGTAATGAGCTTTTTCATAAGTCGGGGTGCGTGGTTCACGGCACGTGGATAGGACGTGCGTGATCGGGTTTTTATTCCAACTGTAAACGCGCGAGGGTGCCATAAAGGCTGCCTTCTTTGGCCACGAGCTCTTCGTGCGTGCCGCGCTCGACGATGGTGCCGGCACTGAGGACGAGGATCTGATCACAACGGCGCACGGTGGAAAGGCGGTGGGCGATGATGATGGAGGTGCGGTTTTCCATGAGCTTGTCCAAGGCGTCCTGCACGAGACGTTCGCTTTCGGCATCGAGGCTGCTGGTGGCTTCATCCAGGATGAGAATGGCGGGGTCTGCGAGGATGGCGCGGGCGATGGCGATGCGCTGGCGCTGACCGCCGGAGAGCTGGGTGCCGCGCTCACCTACGAGGGTGTCGTAACCTTCGGGGAGTTTTTCGACGAAGAGGTGGGCATTGGCTTTTTTGGCGGCCTCGATGATCTCGGCCTCGGTCGCGTCCGGCTTGCCGTAGGCGATGTTTTCCCGGATGCTGCCGCCGAAGAGGAGGACCTCCTGCGGCACCAGGGCGAGGTTTTTTCGCAAGGTAGGCAAAGCCATGCCGGAGATGGGCTGGCCATCCACAAGGATGCGGCCACTGGTGGGCTCATAAAAGCGGTAGAGCAGGGAGATGGAGGTGGTCTTGCCGCTGCCGCTGGGGCCGACGAGGGCGATGCGCTGGCCGGCCTTGGCCTGGAGGGAGAACTCGCGCAGCACGGGGGCCTCTGGCCGGGTGGGGTAGGCAAAGCAGATGTCCTGCATCTCGATCTCGCCTTTGAAGCGGACCTTGGGGGCATCGGGGGCTTCCGGCTCGGTGGGTTCCAGCAGGATCTCACGCACGCGGTCGGTGGCACCGAGGGTGCGCTGGATCTGGGTGATGAGCTCCGAAAACTGGCCGACGGAGGAGGCGATGACGGCGCTGAAGGCGGCGAACTGGGTGAGGTCTTTGGAGCTGATCTGGCCTTCACTGAGCATGCGCAGGGCAACCCAGGTGACGACGATGAGCGCGAGGCTGAAGGCAAAGATGATGAAGGCGACAAAGGCGGCGCGGGGGGCGGCGGCGCGGATGGCGGTGGTGAGGAAATTGCCAAGGTTTTGGTTATACCGGGCCATCTCATGCGCCTCATTGGCAAAGGCCTTGACGCTGATGATGCTCTGCAGGCTTTCCTCTACCACGACCTGGGTGCTGGCGAGGTCGTCCTGGGCCTTGCGGGTGAGCTTGCGGATGCGGGCACCGAAGATGGCGATCATGATGATGACCACGGGGATGGTGGCGATCATCACCAGGGCGAGCTTGACGCTGATCTGAAGCACCAGGATGAGGGAGCCCAGCAGCATGACGCTGTGGCGGATGAACATGGGGATGGCGACCACCAGGGTCTCGCGCATGGATTCCACGTCATTGGCGAGACGGGAGGCCAGCTCGCCGACACGGCGGGCATTCAGCGTGCCCATGGGCAGGCGAATGATGCGGCTGAAGGTTTCCCGGCGCAGGGTGGCCAGGGCGCGTTCACTGGCCTTGGCAAAGAGCATGATGCGCCAGAAGGCGATAAAGGCCTGAGCTGTGACGATGGCGGCCAGAATGAAGATGGAGTGCTGCAGCTCAGCCATCCATTCAGGCCCTGTGGCACCGCCGAGTCCCTTGCCCACCACTTCAGCCGTCAGCTTGAAAAAGGTGACGGAGAGTACGGCGGTGGTCGCCAGGGCGATGAGCGCGGGGATGAAGACATTAAAATGCGGCCGCAGATAGCGCAGGAAAAAAGCGGCATCCCGCCAGGCGGCGCGGTCCCAGATCTTTTTGGTCGGTGGGGTGTCAGGCATGAAAATTCAGGAGAGGAGATAGATCAGGAAATGGGTGGCTTGCACGGACTACTTGGCATTGGCCAGCAGTTTGAGGATGGAAGTGGCAGGATTTCCCATGCCGAGGATGGATCCATCGCGCTCTCCGCCGCCGACATTGATGGCCACCACTTGGCCGGATGTGTTTAGCACCGGGGCACCGCTGGTCCCGGCCAGGGCGACATCTTTGGCCGCGAATTCATAGACCAATTCCGTCTCGGTGGAGACCTGAACGATGGCGGGGAGCATGTCGAGGGTTTCCTTGCCGCGCTGCCGTCCGTGGAGAAACACGGTGTCTCCGACTGCGGGCGGAGTTTTGGCCAGATGCAGGGTGGCGCGAACGGTGGGCAGATCCACCCGGTAGGCGGCCACATCCTGTGCATAGCCCTGGTCGTCGGAGCCACGGGCGCCTGGAATGGTCACCGGGCGGGTGGAGGTGATGGCCTTGGTGGGGTCCGTGATGGACAGCCCGGTCACGGCGACGAAAATCTGGGGCACTTCCTGCCAAGTGAAGTCACGTTCCAGACCACAGGCGGGACCAAAAAGATGGTGAGCGGTGAGAAGAAGTGCCTTTTCCTCCCCGGGCACACGGCAGAGAAAGGCGGTGCCGCCTGAAAAGGAGTCTTGCCCGCTCATGAAAGTGGGCTTGAGAACCACGTGAGGCGGTACGCCAGGGTTTGGGGCTGGCTCTGCACCCATGCCGACCGCTGCCAGGCTGGCTAGCAGGAGGAATGAACGCAAAAAGGATGGCGGTGAGGTCAACAAGGGCGGGCAGTGTGGAAGGGATGGGGCGGGATGGCAAGGGCGGCAGTCATCTGGTTGCAACAACGGCCAGGATGAACGAACGGGTTTCCCGCCTCTCATGCTGCAAGTTTCTCAACTCAATCTCCCTGTGGACCACACCGATGCCGACCTGCGTACGGCATTGCTGAAACGGCTGGGGGTGAAGGATGCGACCTTTACCCTCAAACAGCGCGCCATTGATGCCCGGCGCGGCCATGTGAACTTCAGCTACACGCTGCTGGTGGAGGTGGCGGATGAAGCCCGGGTGCTGAAAGCCCTGAAGGATGACACGAAGGTGATCGTGGCACCGGATGAGACGTATGTGGAGGTCAAAGCGGGTCAAGGAGGTCAAGGAGGTCAAGGCGGTCAAGGAGGTCAAGGCGGTCAAGGCGGTCAAGGCGGTCAAGGAGGTCAAGGAGGTCAAGGAGGTCAAGGAGGTCAAGGGCGGCCAGTGATTGTGGGGACGGGGCCTTGTGGGCTGTTTGCGGGGCTGTTGTTGGCACGGGCGGGTTTGAAGCCGATCCTGTTGGAGCGTGGTAAGGCCGCAGGCGACCGGGCGCGAGATGTGACCGGCTTTTGGCGGCGTGGTTGGGATTTCAATCCCGAGTCCAATGTGCAGTATGGGGAAGGGGGCGCAGGCACCTTTTCCGATGGCAAACTTTACACGCAGATCCGCGACCGTGAGCACCGCATTCCGTGGCTGCTGAGGGAAATGGTGGCTGCGGGTGCGCCGGAAGACATTTTGATCAAAGCGCGACCGCACATCGGCACGGATCGTCTGATCAAGGTGGTGCGGCATGTGCGGGAGGAGATCATCTCCCTCGGAGGCGAGGTGAGGTTCAGCTCCCGTGTCAGCGATGTGGTGGTGGAAAAAGGGGCGATGCGTGCCGTGGTGCTGGCGGATGGGGCGGTGATCGAGGGCAGCCCGATCGTCTTTGCCATCGGCCACAGCAGTCGGGACACCTTTTCGATGCTGCACGCGCGTGGCATTCCCTTTGACCCCAAACCCTTCTCGGTGGGCGTGCGAATCGAGCACCCGCAGAAGCTGGTGGACAAGATGCTGTTTGGCAAATGGGCCGGGCATGATCGGCTGGGTTCGGCCCCTTACAAATTTGTGGCGCATTGCGATACGGAGCGGAGCGCGTACAGCTTTTGCATGTGCCCCGGGGGGCTCGTGGTGGCGGCGACCTCTGAGCCGGGGATGGTGGTGACCAATGGCATGAGCAGCTATGCGCGTGCGGAGGCGAATGCGAATGCGGGCTTCATGGTGGAGGTGGGGCCCCAGGACTATGGGCAGGCGCATCCGCTGGCAGGCATCGAGTTTCAGCGGCAGATCGAACGCCGGGCCTATGAGGTGGGGGGCAGCAACTACCATGCCCCGGCGCAGCTTCTGGGGGATTTCCTCGCAGGCCGTGCCTCCACCAGCCAGGGGACAGTGAAGCCTTCCTATGAGCCGGGTGTGGTGTGGACAGATCTGCGCGAGGTGCTGCCGGAATCCGTCATCGCTACGCTGAAAGAAGCGGTGCCGCGCATCAACAAAAGCCTGCCTGGTTTTGATCTCGAAGATGCGGTTTTAACGGCGGCTGAAACCCGCAGTTCTGCGCCGGTGCGCATCCCGCGTGATCCGGCCACCTATGAGTGTGTGTCGCTGAAGAATTTTTACCCGGCAGGTGAAGGTGCAGGGTATGCCGGTGGCATCATCTCGGCTGCGGCGGATGGCATGCGGATTGCGGAGGCCATTTTGCGGGCGCGGTGATCAGAAGGTGGAGGTTGTTTCACAAGGGCCTCTTAGATCGCCTTCCGTGGCAAGGCGTTCTAAGAGGGGTTGATTTAGGTGCCTGAGGGGCGGCTAAACGTCGCCGCCAAGCGTTTTTGTGTGTAGAATAGTTTTCAACAATCGCTCAACGTTTCCGTCATAGCCACTGCGCAGATACGCGTTTTGAAAACTTACCCACCCATGAAAACACCCATCCGATTGACTCAAATCCTGGCCGCTGCGGGACTGTTGACTCTCTCCATCAGCCCCCTTGTCGCCGATCTCAAAAGTCCTACCAAGCTGGCCGCCAGCGAGTTCCATGCCCGTCTTTTGAAAGACGACACGGCGCTGCCCGCCGGCGGGCAGTTGCAGATGAGCTACGCCAACGTGGTGGAGAAAATCCTCCCCAGCGTGGTCACCATCTTTGCCTATGGTGGCAAGGCGGAATCCGAAACTCACAAGCTGGAGGACATTCCGCCGCAGTTGCGTCCCTTCTTTGATCGCTTCTTTGATGAGGAGGGCAATCCGGAGCAACAACCCCAGCAACCGCGCAATCCGCGTGGCCGCCGTGGTGGCCCGCAGCAGCAGGACAATGAGCGCCTCCGCCCGAATGGCGTGGGCTCAGGCTTCATCGTCTCCAGCGACGGCTACATCATGACGAACAACCATGTGGTGGGCGAGGCGGACAAGATCGAAGCCGTGGTGGAGGTCAATGGCCTCAGCCGCACTTATCTGGCCAAGGTGGTGGGTACGGATCCGCTGACCGATGTGGCACTGATCAAAATTGACGCCACAGACCTGCCGCAGGCAACGCTGGGCGACAGTGACAAACTGCGCGTGGGCGACATCGTTCTGGCCGCAGGTGCGCCGATGGAACTGAACCGTTCCGTCACGCAGGGCATCGTCAGCGCCCTGGGCCGCAGCGGCATGAACATCGTGAACAACGGCCGCATGGCGGGTTATGAGGATTTCATCCAGACCGATGCCTCCATTAACCCAGGCAACTCTGGCGGTCCGCTGGTGGATGCGCTGGGCCGCGTGGTGGGCATCAATACGGCCATCCTTTCCCGTTCAGGGATGAATGCCGGCATCGGCTTTGCGATTCCGGTGAACATGGCCATGCGCATTGTGGAGGACCTGATTGACAATGGCTCCGTCCGCCGTGGTCGCCTGGGCATTGAGCTGATGGATCTGGACAGTGAGAAGGCGGAGATCCTGGGCCTGAAGGACCAGGGCGGGGCCGTGGTGCGCGCTGTGTTTAATGACACACCTGCGGAGAAAGCCGGCATGGAGCCCGGAGACGTGGTGACCCATGTGGACGGCCAGCGCGTGGACAGCAGCGCCAAGCTGCGTCTGGTGATCAGTGGTCGCAAACCGGGTACGGCCGTGAACCTGACCGTGATGCGCGATGGCAAGAGCCTGCCAGTGACGGCCACGCTGGATGAGATGACGGACAACACCGTCGCCCAGGCCAATGGCAACTCGCTACGCGGTGGCGGCACCGGCACCAGCATTGCCGAGATCATCCCCGGCGTGACGGTGCAAAACCTGACGCCAGCCACCCGCGAACGTTATGACATCCCCGCCAATATCACGGGGGTGATCATCACCAAGCTGGAGGCCGAAAGCCGTGCTGCGGCCATGGGCATGGAGGAAGGTGATGTCATCATGAGCGTGAACCGAAACCCGGTGCGCGCCGTGGGCGAAGCGCATGAAATGGCCAAGACCTCGGACAAGGTTGTCACGCTGAAAGTCTATCGTGGTGGCGACACCATGCTCTTCATGGTGAATAAGAACTGATCCGTAGGAAACAAGATGCAGCCCGTGCCTTGACCCAAAGGCACGGGCTTTTTCGTCCACCAGGGCTTGAGAAGCGGCCCATTTAGTGCATGATGATGTTGTGACAGGTTCGTTCCATGGCCCACCCCCAGCCTCGGCGACTCCCGTTCTGCCGGGCAGGCCGCGTACGGCCCCTGCGGAGCCGAGTCTCCAGCCAGATCTGGAACCGCCGTACCATGTGATCCTGCATGACGACGATGAACACACTCATCGTTATGTGGTGAACATGATGATGCAGATCTTTGGATACGATGCCTCGAAGGGCTTTCAGATCGCCTGTGAGGTGAACGAAAGTGGTCGAGCCATCGTGGTGACCTGCCACAAGGAACTGGCCGAATTTCGGGTGGACCAGATCCATAAGTATGTGGACGAACTTCCTGCCGCCAATGAACCCGGGCCCATGAAGGCCTCCATGGAGCCGGCGGAGTAAGTTTGAAACTTTTTGCAGGCTAGGCGGGTTAAAGGAGGACCATGAAGCCTTCCTTCACCCTTTTGCTGCTCTCATCCCTTTCCTTCAGCGCCCTGGCTCAGGAGACGCCCGCCACGGCGGACCGGACCCAGCGGTTGTTTGACCAGATCGATGCCAACAAGGATGGCAAGCTGGGAAAGGAAGAGTTGCCGGAACGGCTGCGGCCGAATTTTGAGCGGGTGGATACGGACAAGGACGGATTTATCTCGCGCACTGAGCATCAGGCCGTTGTGGGCCGGTCAAAACAGGCACGGCCAGCACCCGGCAAGCGGCCCGTGCCTGCGGGAGTCGAGGCGAAACTGGACCTCGCTTATGCCGAGACGGACAATCCGCGCCAGAAACTGGACCTTTATCTGCCCAAGCTGCGCAAAACGGAGAAGCCGCTGCCGGTCATTGTTTTCATTCACGGCGGCGGCTGGAGGGGAGGGGACAAGGCTGGCGGCATCGGCAATGTGGGGCGTTATGTCGCCTCAGGAGAGTATGCCGGGGTCTCGGTGGGCTACCGCCTAACCAACGAAGCTCAATGGCCTGCGCAGATTCATGATTGCAAGGCCGCCATCCGCTGGGTGAAGGCGCATGCGGCTGAGCATGGTCTGGATGCGACGAAGATCGCCGTTTGGGGAACCTCTGCCGGTGGTCATCTGGTCTCCATGCTGGGCACCAGTGGCGATGTGAAGGAGCTGGAAGGGACCCTGGGCAAGCATTTGGACCAGGACAGCAAGGTCACCTGCGTGGTTAACTTTTTCGGGCCGGAGAATTTTCTGACCATGGTCCGTCAGCCCAGCACGATTGATCGTACCCAGGGCAAAGATTACCCGGAGGCTCTGCTGCTGGGCGGCCCTGTGCCGGAGCGTGAAGCTGTGGCGAAGGAGGCCTCTCCAGTGACGCATGTCTCGGCAGGAGACGCGGCCTTTTTTACCGCCCATGGAACGAAGGACCCCCTAGTGCCCTATGCCCAGGGGGAGGAGATTCATGCGGCGCTGACGAAGGCCGGTGTGCCCTCCATCCTGCAGGAGATGACGGATGGCGGTCATGGCTTTCGCAGCGAGGTGCTGGACCAGCGGCTGAAGCAGTTCTTTGACCTTCATCTGCGCGGCATCGAATCCAAGATCGAAACCACGCCGATTGCGATCGGGGCCAAGTAAGGCTGTGCGGCCTTACTTCTTGGGCTTGGCGGGAGCGGGTGGCTTTGGCTCCACGTAAGGAGGGTTTGTGTAGGCTCCAGGGGCCACTTCCTTGATGTTGGCCGGCACCTCGGCCTGCACCTGGCCGAGGGCCCAGCGCACGCCGCCGATGAGGATGTCCTGGAAGACAGGATTGGTCCAGATGTCCTCACGGTGGCCCATGGCGGTGTACCACACGCGGCCTTCGCCTTCCTTGCGTGCCCAGGTACTGGGGAAGGCAGGACGTTTGTATTCGTCACCTTTCATCGCCGGGGCATCCATCACACTGAGTACGTGGATGTCAGGGGAGAAGTCTTTGAGAGAGTACCACTCCTCATGGAAGGAGTATTCGGGGCCTACCTTTTCAAAGCCGGGGAACTTGGGATTCACCACTGTGTTTTTCACCGCCTGCTGGGCGCCGTGCTTGATGAATTCGCCGCCGAGGAAGCGCACGTAGGAGTCGGCCTGCTCCCCGTGATTGAGGTAACGGTCCGGGCCTTTTTTGGACTCGTTGTTGGTGTGGAAGGTGTCGCTGGCCGAGTGGGTGCCGATGAAACCTTTGCCGGATTTGACGAAGTCAAAGAGGGCCTGCTTGCCTTCGGCGGTCATCGGGGGCTGCTTGTCGGTGCCTTCTTCGAGAAGATTGCCAGTGGTGTAGAAAAAGACGGCGTCAAACTGGGCCAGATAGTCTTTGCCAAACTTTGAGCCGTCCTTGGAAAACTCGAAGTCCCAGCCCTGCTTGGTGCCGAGTTCCAGCAGCACTTTTTCAGCGTAACTGGGCTGGCCGTTTTTCCAGGAGATGACGCTGTGCTCAAAGCCGCTGGACTTGGAGAAGAACAGGATGCGGGGCTTCTTGGCCTCGGGTGCGGCAAAGACGAGACTGAGGGCGAGGCCAAGACAGGCCAGGGGGGCTAGGAATTTCAGGAACATGATGGGCTGGGCTTTTATCCTGGGAGGGACGGGGTGTAAAGGCTAGGCTGCGGCTTTCCGGGCTGCGGTGACGAGATCCATGAACAGCTTTTTCTGTTCAGCGAGGGCGGCGACGCGATCGGCTGGCTTGGTCCTGGCTTCTAGCAATATCCAGCCTTCGTAGTCGGCCTCAACGAGGAGTTTGGCCAGTTGGTCATAGGGATACTTGCCTTCATTGACTTCGCGGATGTGGGTGGTCTTACCCAGGAAGGATTGTACTTTGGCAAAGTTGGCGGCGATGCCTTCGCCTTTCAGGTCTTCGTCATTGGAGTTCCAGCAGACGCGGACGTTGTCGCGCGCGGCTACTTCCATGATGGTTTTGATATGGCCGAGGTCGCAGACACCTCCGTGTACTTCCAGGCGGATTTCCTGGCCGAAACCCAGGGCGTAATCGCCGAGTTCGGCCAGGGACTTACCGATCTGTTCCAGGGTCTTTTCCACGGGCACCTCTTTGGGGAGGGCGTTTGGTTTCACCTTCACGCCGCTGCCGCCGATGTCGTGGCTGAGCTTGATGTAGTCTTTGGCCGTGGCGAGGTGCTTCTGCACCTGGGCTGCATCGGCACTGTGAAACTCGGCATTGGTGCCCATGCCCAGCACCTCGACTGGAGAGTCTTCGAAACGTTTGCGAACTTCGGCTCGCTGAGGTGCGGTCAGGGTAGGTTCCACCTTGTGGGCGTGTTCGATGCGCAGTTCCACGCCTAGCACCTGGGCCTGTTCGCAGTTGGCGATGAGGGTGGGAAGATCCCAGTCCGCACCCCACATGTAGGTCACCAGGCCACACTGGATGTTTTCACCCTTGTAACTGAGCTTGGCCTCCTGAGCGGCGAGAAAGCCGGTGGCGCTGCTGCCGAGGAGGGTGGTGAGGAAATGGCGGCGGGTGTTCATGGGATAAGACGGATGAAGGGAAGTTGAACGAAAGCCCGGGGGGGAAACAATCCTTTTTGTCCGGCATTTTGATCGGTGGTGACGGGCTGATCCTTTACCTCTGCCTAAGTCTAATGAAAGCGCAGGCATGCCGTTGTTGTCCTGGCTGATAAACTTTTGGTTATGAACTTCCTCCCTTTGTTTCTGCGTGCCTGTCACGGCCTACATGCCCTGGTTGTCCTGCTGCCCCTTTGCCTGGGGAGCTGCGTGGGGGCAGGGGTGAAGTCGGAGGTCACCTTTAGGGATCCGGCGTTTGTCCAGGGGGCCCTGAAAGGAAAAACGGTGGCCGTCACGGGTGTGCTGGTGGGTCGCCACATCAATCTGCCCAACCGAGTGCAGGAAGCCATGATCGGTGAAGATCTGGAGGTTTTGCTCAAGGCTTCGCCCGCACTGGGCACCGTCATCGGAGGAAAGGTTTTTGAGCAGAAGGTGGGGAAGGTCTGGGATCGTGCCCTGTGGCAGAAATCTGGCAGCTTGAAACTGGCCCTGACCCCGGCGCAAAAGGCCAGGGTCCAGTCCCTGGGCATTCATTACTTCCTGGTGGTCACCCTGCCGGTAAACAACACCCATGAGGAGATTGACCGTGATGCTTTGACTCACACCAACACCACCTATGACGAGAAGGGAAACGTGGAGACCTGTGACTCTACGACAACTTACACCATCCAGGCTATGAGCTTCCGTAGGCTGGTGGCCTGCCATCATCTGTATGATGTGGCCAGCGGACGCAACGTCTGGCGCACGTATGGCGAGCACGTTCTTTGTCGAACGTCTGAAAGGGCATCTACTTCCGGCTACCCTGAGCCGCCGCCTTTCCCGGCTCCGCCAGGGGAGTCTGAAGTGGTGGAAGCAATCTCTGAAAAGGTGCTGAAGCAGCTCCAATAAAAAGGCCCGCACCTGTTTCCAGATGCGGGCCTGTGGAAGGATGCTAGCAGGATCAGTGAGAAAGGAACTCATCCAGCGCCGCCTTGGTGATGCGGTACTGGGTGCCGATCTTTTTGCCTTTGAGATCCCCGGCTTCGATGCTGGCGAGGACATCGCCTTCAGTCACGCCGAGGGTCTGGGCCACCTGGGCCGGAGTGAGGATATCAGCTACCGGTGCAGCAGCAGGGGCACCGGCCGGAGCACCGGCTGCGGGGGTGGCCTGAGGCTGGTTAGGATTGAAAACACCCTGAGCAAACATTTGGTTAGCCATGCCAAAGCCCATGGCGATTTCTGCGGCTGCCCCGGCAGGGCCTCCGCCTTCGCCTTTGGCCATGCCTTCGGCCATCTGGAACTTCACGTAGTCGTTCAGGTTGCCGATGGCGCTCATGCTGCTGCGCTTGTCGATCGCGGCTTCGACTTCTGGCGGCACGCTGGCGTTTTCCAGAAGGAAGGTGGTGATCTCGATGCCGTATTTGCTGACGGTCGCCGGATTGATGATCGGCAGCAGGGCATCGCCCAGCTCGCTGTAACGGGTGGCGAGGTCCAGCACGGGAACCTTGGCGCTGGCCAGGGCATCGGTGAAGACGCTGACGATGCGGCTGCGCATGGTGTCGGCGAATTCATCCAGGCGGAAATGGTGGTCGGAGCCGGCGACTTCCTTGAGGAAGACCTTGGGGTCCACAATCTTGAAGTCAAAGGTGCCGAAGGCGCGGACGCGGACGATGCCGAAGTCCTGGTCACGCATCATGATGGGGTTGCTGGTGCCCCATTTGTTACCCGTGAAAAGGCGGGTAGTGACGTAATAGATGTCCGCCTTGAAGGGGGACTCAAAACCATATTTCCAGCCTTTCAGCGTGGAAAGGATGGGGATGTTATCCGTGGTGAGGCTGTGTTTGCCAGGCTCAAACGTATCGCCAAACTGACCCAGGTAAACGAACTGGGCCACCTGCGACTCCCGCACGATGAGTTGGGCACCGCGTTTGATTTCCTTGTCCTCGTCCGGGAAACGCCAGGAGAGCGTGTCGCGTGAGTCATCTGTCCACTGGATGATTTCCAGGAACTGTCCTTTGAGGTAATCCATGAGGCCCATAATCGTGTGAGGTAGAGAGTTGTGATGTCCTAGCGTTTGAGACTGGCGGCTGACAGCGGAATCATAGCACGTTTAAAAGACTGTCTGTTACGATTCCGCGCTCAATTTATCATCTTCAGTGCTTCAACAGCCACTCGGTGGTGCGTGGGTTAAAGTCGGACAGGCACTCCCAATGGAAGGCGTGGCCGGCATTGTCATAGAGATGAAGGTCGGCACCTGGGATGGTGGCGGCGACTTCTTCGCCCATCCATTTTGGCGTGAAGACATCGTCCTTACCACCGATGACGAGGGTGGGGCACTGGACGTTTTTCAGCTCGCCGATGGTGTTGTGAGTGATGGCGGCTGCGGCCTGGGCCTCCATGGCATGGACGGGCTGAGGGGCCGGATTGGTCGCGGCGTCTTTCAGGCCCTGCTGCATGTTGTTCCAGCAGTCGTCGTTATCAAACCACGGCTTGGTGAAGATGAGCATTTGCACGTAGTGCATGAAGTCTTCCGGGCGCATGGTGGCCTTGCACTTCATCATGTGCTGCCAGGTGTAGAGGCCGAAGCGGTCCTGCCGTGCCCAGGTACACATGAGGATCATGCTCTTCACTTTCTCCGGATGGCGCAGGGCCAGTTGCTGGGCGATGACGGAACCCAGAGAGCAGCCGACGACGCGGGCCTGCTTGATGCCCAGTTGGTCCATCAGGCCTGCATAGTCATCAGCCATCATGGCGCTGGTGTAGGGGCCCTCGGGCTTGTCGGTCTGGCCGACGCCGCGATTGTCGCCGAGAATGCAGCGGAAGTGCTTGGACCATTCGGCCGCGTGCGCCTCCCAGACACCGCCGGGAGCGGTGACACCCATGATGCAGACCAGTGGCTCGCCGCTGCCGCGTTCTTCATAGTACATCTGGATTCCGTTGGTGCTGACGTGAGGCATGGGATTGAGGGAAGGTAGGTTGGAGGTGAGGAGTAGTCGTCCAATTTTAACGAACTGGAACCTTCTGGGATTTAGCGGAAATGCATGCCTGCGCCAAGCAAAAGTCTTGAAGTTGTCAGGTGCAGCCCTGGTGAGCACATCTGGGCCCGTCTGAAACTTGGTGGTAAATTACGTTAAAATTATTTTATAAATTGTGTCGTTTTCTTTCGTTTATTAAGATGAAATTATATTAAAATATTAGCGGTTTTATGATTTTAGCGATTCATGGTGTTCCTCTGCTTGCAATGCTGTGTGGTGTATTCTTTTTTACACAATCTGTTGTATATGCAGATAGGGATGTGAGCTTGACGAAGGATACTCCACGGCTGAGTGATGCGAAATCGTTTCCGATTAATCGATTAGGGGAAGAGGTGGAAAAACAACACAAAGTTGACGGCCCTAGAATTGTAGGAATGGATGGCGGGGCGCAGTTAAGCGCGCAGTTTCAACAACTCGCCGGAAAAGTTTCAATGGAAGGGCTTTGGCTGGAATCTACCGATGAAGAAAATCCAAAAGGTCAGCCTTTTCGTGTAATTGCCACAGCCATTGGTCGAAAGGGAGGAACCAATTCAAAAAAAATGGCGCAAAATGGGAAAGTTGAAGTAAGTGCGGAGCTGGTTTCCTTCACTCGCCCAGGATTAACAGAAGAGTATCGAGTCAGTGTGGATGGTGTGAGACAGGATTTTGTTGTTTCAGAGGCCCCGTCAGGAGCAGGTGAACTAATTGTAACATTAAACGTGGATGGTGCACGCCTGACGCCGATAGATGACGGGGTGGTTTTGACTGTGAAGGATAGCGGAAGGGAAATAGCCTACAGCAGATTGAAGGTGACGGATGCAGAAGGACGTGAATTGTCGGCATTTTTTTCTATCAATGAACCTTCTGAAATGATTATCAGCGTGGATGATGACGATGCCGTTTATCCGGTTAGGATTGATCCGACTTTTAGTGATGCAGATTGGTTTGGTATGTACGGAACTCCAGGTACCGATAAAAGCGTTTTTGCGACGGCAGTAGGTCCAAATGGCGATCTTTATGTGGGTGGATCGTTTACTCACATGGGCCAGTTGGCTGTCAATTATATTGCTGTTTGGAGAGGGAGCTCATGGTACCCGTTTGGATCTGGTTTTAATGGTGAAGTTAGATCACTCGCTTTTTCGGGTAATAATCTTTATGTAGGTGGTGCCTTTTCTCAAGTTGGGTCTTTACCTGTTTCTTGTATCGCTTGCTGGGATGGTAATACTTGGAAAAGTTTAGGATCAGGAACAAACGGTATAGTTCAGGCGATCGTAGTGTCAGGTTCGAATGTTTATGCTGGGGGAAGCTTTAGTGTAGCAGGAGGCGTAAATGCGAATGGTATTGCCAGATGGGACGGCGAAATCTGGAGTTCGCTGGGAAGTGGTACAAATGGTGATGTGAAGACGTTAGCCACCTCTGGGGGGATGTTGTATGCTGGAGGCAATTTCACTTTAGCAGGCGGAAATGTTGTCAATCATATAGCCCGCTGGAACGGAGTTGAATGGGCATCCATGGGACAGGGATTCAATGCTGCAGTTCATGCGGTGGCGGTGATGGGCACCCTGGTTTTTGCAGGGGGTGAATTTGAAGCTTCCTCTTCCTTGAGTGTGAAGCATATTGCTTGCTGGAGTGGTGGTTCCTGGGCTGGGGTAGGACAGGGAATGAATAATGCTGTCACTAGCTTGGCTAGTTCCGGTTCTGATTTATATATTGGAGGGATTTTCTCTCAAGCTGGAGGGATCACAGCGAATCATATCGTGCGTTGGGATGGGGCGGAATTCAGTCCATTGGGAGAGGGGGTGGATGGAGCTGTGAATGCTGTGGCAGTTTATTCCGGGAATGTTTATGCTGTTGGTGATTTTACGATTGCGGGGAATTTAATCGCGAATCGAATTGGTCACTGGGATGGGGCTGTCTGGCGCGCTTTAGCGCCCGGTATTAATGGATCAGTACATGCAATTGCTATTGCTGGTGAAGATGTGTATGTGGGTGGGGAATTTGGAGCCGCTGGTGGGCTGTATGTGAGCGGGGTAGCTCATTGGAATGGCAGCTCTTGGAATAGGCTGGGCTCTGAACCTCTGGGACCCATTTACTCCTTGCTGGCATTTGAGGATACCGTAATTGCGGGAGGTTTGATGCATGCCACTTTAGGGGGGGCTGTTGCGGTGAATATTGCACGTTGGGATGGCAGTCGTTGGCATGCCATGGGGGAAGGACTCGGGGGTGCAGTGAGATGTTTGGCGAAGTTTAAGGGCGATATTTATGCGGGTGGAGGGTTTCTCGCATCAGGTCAACAGACAGTGCCTCGGCTTGCAAAATGGAATGGCAACTCTTGGACGGCCCTGGCAGCCAGTCCTAACGAGGTAGTTACTTGCCTTGGAGTTTCAGGGGATTACTTATATGTTGGTGGTCTTTTCACTCAGGTCGGGTCTTTGTCCACCAATCACATCGCACGCTGGGATGGATTTTCCTGGAGTAGTTTAGGAGTAGGTACCGATGATACAGTTCAGGATATTGCTGTGTCTGCTTCTGATGTTTTTGTGTGCGGCTCTTTTGTTTATGCAGGGGATGTTAGAGCCAAAGGTATTGCGCGATGGGATGGTGACACATGGCATCCCCTTCAAAGCAGTGTTGATGTAGCTGGGGTTTCCTCTATAGTCGCTTCAGGACCCTACATATATGCGGCTGGGGTTTTTAAATTTTCCTCTATGAATTCCTCTAGGATTGTCAGATGGAATGGTAGGGAATGGCAACCTCTCGGCACTTCTGCTAATAACCCAGTTTTATGTTTGGAAGCTACCGATACTGATCTATATGCGGGGGGTAACTTTACTCGCATAGGTAATAAAGCTGTCGGTCGAATTGCTCATGCGGTGCTTCCCCCGGAACCTGAAATTAGCGTCAGGGGGAATGCTCTGGAAATCCTAAGCGAAGACATGATACCGAAGATGGAGGATCATACAGTATTCGAAACGGGCAATGTGGGTGGTGCGCCTGTTGGGCGCACGTTTACGATTTTGAATTTAGCCAACGCAGACTTGGCTCTTATCGGGGAAAACAAGGTTACAATTACTGGTTTACACGCAGCAGACTTTTCGGTGTCAACCCAGCCTGTAAACAATATTGAGGCCTTTTCATCCTGCCCCTTCAATATCAGTTTTCATCCGACAGGGATAGGCTTGCGCAGGGCTGAAGTCCATATTGCTAATGATGATGCCAATGAAAATCCGTACTTTTTTACTATCGAGGGACAAGCTGTTGCGCCTGAAATTTATTTAACGGGAAATGCCAATGAAATTCCGGATGGAATCAGTGATCCTGATGAAATCAATCATACTTATTTCGGTGAAACTATTCTTGGGTTTCCCTTGCATCGTCATTTCACGATCAATAACAGTGGAGATGGTGATCTTTATATAGAGCAAGTAAAAATTTCGGGCATTCATGCAGCGGATTTTTCTATTGAATCGTCACCTTCTATGACCGTGAATCCTTCTGGTTTGAGTCAATTCGGGATTCGGTTTAATCCTTCAGGCACAGGTTTGCGCAAAGCCAGGGTGGAAATTTTCAACAGCGATTCAGACGAGAGTACCTATATATTTGAAATTGAAGGACATTCTTCCGATCTTAAACCGGTGGCGCAGCCACAGATGATTAGTTTCATTTCGCCTTCTGAGGCTTTCAAGGGACAAGTGGAAATCCCTGTGCAAGCCACTTCCACTTCGGGGCTACCCGTCACTTTGACAGTTCTCTCGGGGCCTGCGACGTTAGGAGACAACACGCTGACTTTCACGGGGGGCGTGGGCCCGGTCAAGATCCGTGCGAGCCAGGAAGGCAATGTCTTTTTCAAAGCGGCCAAACCGGTGGACCGGATCATCACCATCCAGGAGGATCCGACCACCCTGACCCTGGCCAATCTGGTGCAGACTTACACGGGCACGCCTCGTGCCATCACCACGCTTGGCGCAGCGGGTGCGGTGGTCACGTATAACAACGATCCTTTGGCCACGCCCCCCACGCAGGCGGGCAAGTATCCGGTCAAGGCGGTTGCAGGAGGTGTCACGCGAACAGGCATGCTGATCATCACGAAAGCTCCGCTGACGGTGATTCCTGACTTTCAGCGTAAGCTGGTGTCGCAGCCCAATCCGGTGCTGACACTCGCCTATCAAGGCTTGCTGGGGGCGGACACAGTCGAAGCCGCAATGTCTGTCGCCCCTGTGGGCAAAACCACTGCCAAAGGCACCAGCCCGGCAGGCAGCTACCCCATCACTCCTGGCGGTGGGGTATCGGCGAATTACAGTTTCATCTATGTCAAAGGCACCTTGTTTGTGGAGGGTTTTGCCGGGCAGTATGAAGCCTTGCTGACGGACGAACTGGGAGATGCAAAGGCGAAGCTGGAGATGACCATTGCGGCCTCGAACTCGACGTTCACGGGTAAAATCACATCTGCGGTGGATGCGAAGACGGTGCCTGTCACCGGTGGCCTAACCACTTCTTTCGCTTCGGAATCGGCGGCGGGCATGGGCAGCGGCAAGTCCGGCAGCACGATGTATCAGGTGACGGTGAATGTGCCTCTGGAAGGGGACCTGACGGTTTCAGCCACCCGCGATGGTGCGGCGCTGGGCTCGGCCCTCGACGGCAAAAAACTGCTGGTGCTGGTGAAGCCGGCCACGCTTTCATACACGGGGGCGCATACGCTGCGGCTGGCCCCTGCGACGGGTGGGGCGGTGATGCCTGCCGGGTCTGGCCATGCGACGGCCAAGGTCAATGCCAATGGCAGTCTGGCGATCGTTGGAAAACTGGCCGATGGTACGACCCTGACGGCAACGCTGGCAAGTGACCGGGAGGCCGGGTACCGACTGTTTGCACTGCCTTACAAGGTGCGTCCGGGTAGCTACTTGGCCGGTAAATTTAATCTCCTGCCGCAGCCGGATCTGCCGGGGCGTCGTCATGTTTCCCAGGCATCGGGCACGCTGCTGCTCTGGGCCAAGGCAGGCAAAGCCACGGATACATCCTACCGGGACGGTTTTGGCACAGTTGGCGGTCCTTTGGAGACACAGTTGACGATAGATCCCTGGCTGCCTCCGGTGGCGGCCAAAGGCGCTGCGCCTGCGGTCACCCTGGCACAGCGCCTGGGCCTGGCTGGCAGCGCGCTGGGGGTGGTGCATGGCACGATTGACAGCACTAGTGCCATCGGCCTGCCGACTTCGGTTTCTTTGGGCAGCAACAATGCCGTGACGATTCTGCTGCCGGTGACATCGCCGCTGAATGCCACGGGCTGGAAGGTGACGCTGGTGCCTTCGACGGGGGCCTTTACAGGAAGCTTTCTGCTGAAGGATGAAGTGGCTGGGAAACCGGCCCCACGTCCGGTGAAATTTAGCGGGGTGCTTCGGCAGGCACCCAGTGCGGAGCTGGGTGGAATTGTGGGTGCAGGGCATTTCCTTCTTCCGGCCCTGCCAGGGGCGGCTTCGAATGAGATGGTCTCGGGAGAGATCCGATTTGTCCGGCCTTAAAGGTTTCCGTTTTTGACAGAATGGGGCATATATGGAGCGTGTGGTCCGCCACGCCCATCCCGCCACCTATGCCCGCAGAATCCAGCTCTCTGAACCACCTGCTCATCAGTGCCTCGGCAGGCTCGGGCAAGACGTACCAATTGGTGCGCCGATACCTGCATCTGCTAGGTCTGGGGCAGGAGGCGGAGGGCATCGCAGCGATGACCTTCACCCGCAAGGCGGCGGGGGAGTTTTTCAACCGCATCCTGCAAAGGCTGGCGGAGATGGCCGAGCATCCAGAACGGGCGGCCGCCTTTTTTGAAGGCAGCCAGCCAGCGGTGGATGCCTCCCAGGACTATGGCCAACTGCTGCGCCGGGTGATCCGCCGCATGCACCGTCTGCGTCTGGGCACCATGGACAGCTTTTTTGCCAATGTGGCGGCCTGTTTCCCGATGGAGCTCGGCCTGCCTGCCGGGGCCAGGGTGATGGATGAGGATGAGACGCGTCAAGCCCGCCGCGAGGCTCTGGACGGACTGCTGGAACGGCTTTATCAAGAGGACAATGGGGCCGCCCAGCAGGTGCTGATGGAGGCGTACAAGCAGGCCACCTTTGGAGCGGAGGAAAAGACGGTGGACAGCACGCTGCAAGACTGGCTGGCCGATGGGCTGAGCCTGTGGGAGGACAGCCGCATGAGCCAGTCTGCTGGAGCCGTGCCCGGTGCGCCTGACTACCGTGGCTGGGGAAACATGCGGGCGAT
Organism: Prosthecobacter algae; assembly: GCF_039542385.1. NCBI lineage: Bacteria > Pseudomonadati > Verrucomicrobiota > Verrucomicrobiia > Verrucomicrobiales > Verrucomicrobiaceae > Prosthecobacter > Prosthecobacter algae. The sequence continues at coordinate 55,007 of NZ_BAABIA010000004.1, forward strand.
CTGGACGGAGCGTCCTGAGGCCGCCCCGCTGGCCGATGCCATCGCCGAGGTTCGTTCGACCTTTGTGCCTCTATCGGATGCAGGTGTGGATTTGCTGGAGGAAACGCTGGCGGCGGTTTTGGAAACGGTCCCAGGTATGTCATTGCCCAAGCGGACCAAAGAGCTGCTGGAGAAAGCCCAGGAAAAATGGGCGGACCTGCTGGCGGGAGATGCGGAACTGATGTGGATGCGCAAAAAAACTCCGGTCAAAGGGGCTGCGGCCAAGGCCTTGGTGAAACTGGTGCGCACCCTTTTGGCTCGCGAATTTTTGGTGCGGGCGGAACGCACGCGCGGGCTGGCCTCCGTGATTGTGCTGCTGGCTGAAGAGTATGCGCAGAAGGTGCGCTCCCGGGGCCGTCTTTCCTTTGCCGATGTGCAGCGGCTGCTCTCCAAGGCTGCCGAGCAGGAGTCCCCCTGGGGCACTGGGGAAGGGGACCTTTGGTTCCGTCTGGACGGCCGGCACCAGCACTGGCTGCTGGATGAGTTTCAGGACACCAGCCGTGTGCAGTGGAGGGTCATCGGCGGCCTCGTGGATGAAGTGATCCAGGATGACAGCGGGGAGCGCAGCTTTTTCTCGGTGGGAGATCCCAAGCAGTCGATTTATCTCTGGAGGCAGGCGGAGCCGGACCTCTTTGACGACATTCTACGGGCCTATCCGGCCAGCGGTGCGCGTGGTCTGCACACGGACCGCCTCAGCCAGTCCTTCCGCAGTGCCCAGCCGGTGCTGGATACGGTGAATGCGGTGTTTGGGAACCGTGTCACTTTGGAGGAGCTGCTGCCTGATGGAGCCCTGAAAGGATTCGCCTTTGAACCGCACACGGCGGCCCAGACGCGGCTCACGGGACATGCAGCGCTGATTTCGCCCACGCCTGAGCTGGATGTGGAAAACCCCACCACACATCTCACGGCAGAGCTTTTGAAACAGGTGCAGCCGCTGCAGCGTGGACTCACCTGTGCCATTTTAGTGCGGTCAAACAAGGAGGCTCGCGAAATGACGGAAGAACTCCGCGCGACCACCGGCATGGAGATTGTGTGTGAATCGGATCAGCATCCTTGCACGGACAATGCCCCAAACTTGGCCTTGCTGTCGCTGTTGACTCTGGCGGCCCATCCGGGTGACAAGCAGGCTCTGGAGCATCTGCGCATGACCCCTTTGTGGGCGCGGATTGAAACGACTGAAGACTCCTGGCACCTCACGGTGGCCAAGGTGCAGAGCCTGGTTTTTGAAAGGGGCTTTGCGGCCTTTTTGGAAGCCTGGACGCCTCATCTCTGGCAGGTGCTGCCGCAGATGGATGCCTTCCACATCAAACGCCTGGGGCAGATGGCGGATATTGCGGCTGAGTTCGATGCCTCGGGCAGCCGTGACCTGGATGCTTTCATCGAGTTTGCCCGTGAGTACCTGTTGCGCACGCGCGGTGCTGCGGCGGCGGTCCAGGTGATGACCGTGCATGCTTCCAAAGGGCTGGAGTTTGATGTGGTCATCCTGCCTAGTCTGAGCGGCAAGGCGATGGATCAGGCGATGTGGGAGGAACTGCTGGTCAGCCGTCAAGAGGGCGGCGTGCGCTGGGTCTTGGAAACTCCGCAAAAGGTGTTCTGCCAATTGGATGCGACCCTCAGTGCGGAACTGAAGGAGAGCCGTCGTCGCACCGCCTTTGAGTCTCTGTGCCGCCTCTATGTGGCGATGACGCGTGCCAAACGCGGTCTCTATTTTGTCACGGAAACCGAGCCTGCCACAGGCAAGGCGATCAAGGAATCCCGGCTCCTGCGCATGACCCTGGGGCGGGATGGAAGCCGACCTCTGGCGGAGGAAGACAACACGGGAATCATCGAGTGGGAAACGGGGCAGGCGGACTGGTTCAAGGCGCATCCTTATGTGCCGGAGCCCGTGCCAGTGCCGGTGCTGCTGCATGCTCCGCTGGGGGAACTTCTGCGGGAGACGCAGCCTCTGCCGCGTCGCCGTACTCCTTCCGGTGAGGAAAGCTTCAAGGTCAAAGGCAGGATTCTCTTTGGGGAAGGCCGGGAGCCGGGCCGCCGTCTCGGCACCCTTGTCCATGAATTGTTTGCGGAGGTGGAATGGACGCCTGCCATGGATGAATTGGAGCCACACTGGCTGGCGAAAGGTCTGATCACGGCTGAGGATCTTCAGGCCACAGAAGGGCCTGTGGCCGCTGCCCTGGCGATGGTGCGCGGAGTCCTCCAGGCGGAAGCCTGTGCGGCGGCCTTTGCCCGTCCAAGCCCGCTGGCTCAGGTCTGGCGTGAACGTTCCTTTGACCTGGTGCTGAAGGGGGAATGGATTTCCGGAACCTTTGACCGCGTGGTCTTGAACCGTGATGCTGAGGGGCGTTACGTTTCGGCCTGGGTGGTGGACTTCAAGACGGATGAGGTCTCCGGCGAAACTTCCTTGCAGGAAAAGCTGGCCGGGTATGGACCCCAGATCGCGCTTTACCGCAATGCCATCTCCAGGCTGACCGGCGTGCCGGAAAGCGCGGTGCGATGCAGCCTGCTGTTCACCCGACTGCGCCAGTTGGTGGATCTGTGATTCAGTTCACCGCAGCCGCACGCGCACGGGCGATGACCAGTTGTCGTACCAGCAGCTCGCTGCTGCCCCGGATTCCCGCGCTGAGGCGCAGGATCTCTCCTTTGGCCTCGGTGGTGAGGGTGATCTGGCCCAGGCGCATCACCCCATAGGTGGTGGCGCTGGCCGTCATTTTGCTGGCATCTACGGATGCCTCTGCCTTTTGACTCGCCAGGGAGACCTGGATGGTCATGGGCTGGGTGAGAACGGGGCAGGCGTAGTTCAGCACAATGTCATAGGTGCCTGCGGGCAGGGATTCGATGCGCCAGTCGATCTCGCCGACGGCGGCGGCATCTGGGCTGGCGCTGCCGCTGGGAGTGGGCGTGATGCTGCGGGCCAGGGCCGGTGTGAGGGCAATGAAAGCACGCGTGTTTTTCACCAGCGCTGGCATGGGCTGGGTGACGGGCATTTCAGACGGGGTCTTGAGTGACTGCACGGCGGCGGCTAGGTCCACCACGCCACCGCTGGTGATGATGCCCTGGATGCGTTCGATCTCACTCTGGTAAGGCTTGGGATCATCCGCCTGGGCCGCGAGTTTTTGCAGGTCGGTGATGTACTTGCTCAGCAGCGGGATGTGCTTGGTGCGCAACTGAAGCTGGTAGATGGTTTCCATCTGCCGGAGGCGCGAGCTCTCGCTGCTCGCCGCCACGGGGGCTGAGTTGACAGGCAGGGACACCTGGGCCAGCCCGGCAGCAGGGATCGCCAGAAGGCTGCTGAAAAGAAGGTGCCTCAGGTTCATGGGGGGGAGTCCTCCGAAAGTGACCACGCACCTGGGGCGGGCTTTTGGCGGCGTGCCGTCTTTTCCCGGTCTAACAAGGAATCGAACAAGCCGTTTTCCATCATCCCTCGCCTGTCCTTTGGCGGCATGACGGCGGCGAGCCCCTGGTCCACCAGTACATTTTGATAAAGGCCGATTTCGGGCAAAAATACGAGGGCGTTGGAGGTGCCGTCTTTGCTTTTTCCAGGACGCACCAGCACGCGCAGATCCTTGCCCTCCAGATACCCGGCGGTGAACTCCTGGGCGGCCCGTCCCAGCGGGGTGACATCGCTGCTGCCGAGCCGGAAATGCTGTGCAAAGGTCTTGGACGCCTCCTTGTCTGAATCGTCGAGCGGAGCACACTGCAACCACAGCAGACGAATGGTGAGGCGGCGGCCTTCGTGCTCAATCATGAAACGATCCCCCTGATTGCCTGCATCCTCGACGAAGCGGGCACCGTCCAGATCCTCAAAGCCGTTGAGGCCGCCATTGTTGCCCAGCATGCGCAAAGGCCCGGCTGTCTGGCCTCGGCTGTTCTCCATCAGCTTCAGCAGCCGTTTGATTTCCGCATCCGCAGAATCTGCCAGCGCCGGATTGCTGGTGGCCAGCGCCCGGATGTTTTCCAAGTAGCTGTCCACGATGGGCTTTTGTGCGCTGGTGAGAGCTTCGTTGAGTGATTTTTTCAACGAATCGAGGGTAGGGCCTTCCGGGGCTGGGCTGGTGATGGTGGGGGCTTCCACAGTAGCGGGCAACAGCCGCAGATTGCGCAGGCGGAGCAGATTGCCCGGATAGCCCGTCGCCGAGGTCAGCCGTAGGGTCACCGGACTGCGTGTGAAGTTGACAGGGCCGATTTTCACCGCCTCGAACGTCGTGTCATCGTGGCTGAGTTTGATCTCAAAGGAGCGCCGATTTTCGGCGGCACCTGCGAGAAGGGAAACCTCCAGAAATTCGAAAGCCGCCGTTTCCTGTGGCTGAGAACGACCAGGAACGAAAGTCCCGGGAAGGGATGGCAGTTCGACAAGGTTTGCCTCGAGTTCCAGATAGTATTTGCCGGGGGAGAGCCGCAAGTTCGACCATTCTGCCCCGCTGCCACCCGTGCGCCAGCCGGTGATCAGGTCCCCACGAGATTCGGCGGAGCCGATGAAACGGGCCTGGGCTGGCAGCAAAGGAAAGGCCAGGGACTGTGCCAGAGGTTCATCATTGGAGGGATACAGGGCCTTCAGTTCGGCCCGGCGCTGTTGCACCAGCCTGGCCTCTTCATAGTCGGCTGCTTCGGCCAGTTCCTGTTCCACTTTGGCAAGCGCACGCTCATACTGGTCGGTCAGCGTCTGCGAATCTGCCATGACCTGCCGCAGGAAACCTGCACGTGTCACCGCCAGCGGGGCAGGGTCCGGTTTCTGGGCCATCGCCGTTCCCAGGCACAAGCCAACGACCACCAGGAGGCGGATGCCAAAGAGAAAACTGGAAGGCCGGGCGTTCATCACTTGCTGGCTGGCACCAAATCGACGGCCAGCAGTTGCATCAAATTGTCTTTCAGGACGGTACGTGCCGTGATCTTCAGGGGGCCTGTGCCATCGGTGATTTTCAGCGTGCCGAGATTCTTTTCCTGAGGCCCCTTCAGCGTGGTTTCCACATCGGCCATCAGACTGAAGCGGGTCTCTTGCACAGCCAGGGCGCCGCCTTCGAGGGGGGTGCAACGGTAGCGCAGCACCACCTCGTAACCCCCAGGTGGAAGGTTGTTCAGTTTCCATTCGGCCGTAGCACCGGGTTTTGCCCAGCCGGTGATGGCTCCTCCATCCCGCCTCACGCCGGAGAGTTTGGCAGACTCCAGCGACAGGCGAATGCGGTCCGGCAACATGCTGGAGCGGATGGATTGCTCGCGGGTTTGCAAAAGCAGCAGTTCTTTGTCGAGCCGTTCAAGTTCGGTCTCCAGCCGTTTGCGGAGATCGCGTGCCTCAATCGCTCCTGTGTAGTCGCGGGTTTCTGCGCGGCTTTTTTCCAGCAGGATCAGCTCTGAAAGGTGCTTTTTGAGAGGGGTCAGGCTGGTTTCCAGGATGTTACGCTGAAAGCTCAGCCTCGCCAGATCCATGGTGCGCTTCGGGTCAGGCTCGGCACCGGGCACGACCGTGGGGGCGGCCAGCAGCGCCAGTCCGCCAAGCCACAGGCAAAAGCCGGATACAAGCGCGAGGTTCACAGAAGAGAGATTAGGGCAAAAACTATGCCGATTTGATCGAAAATCAGGCATGGCAACGACCCTATCCAAACCAACGTCCGTGGCAAGGCCCGTGTTGTAGGCATTGGGGTCGAAGGGTGTGCATCGTGGAAGAAAGAGGAGCTGTGCAACTTCTCCCCTCGTAATCGGTTTCACCTCCCCCATGAAGCTCCCCCTTTTGCTCACCGCCCTGTCCTTCGCCAGCCTTCAAGCCGCTGATTGGCCTCGTTTTCTTGGTCCTAACGGGGCGGCCGTGGTGGAAGAGGTTGCGGTGCCCACGACCTGGTCGCAGACGGAAAACCTGGCCTGGAAGAAGGACCTGCCGGGTCCGGGTTCATCCAGCCCCATTGTGGTGGGGGACAAGGTGTTTGTCACTTTCTGGAGCGGCTATGGGGACAAACCGGAGGCCAAGGACCCCAAAAAGCTTCAGCGGCATCTTCTTTGTCTGAATCTTGCGGATGGCAGCAAACGCTGGGAAACCATCGTCGCCTCTTCGGCGGAAGAGGACCCCTATGAGGGGTTCATCACGGAGCATGGTTATGCCACCCACACCCCCGTCAGTGATGGTGAGCACGTGTATGTCTTCTTTGGCAAAAGCGGGGCCTATGCCTTTGATCTGGAAGGCCAGCAGCTCTGGAAAGCCTCTCTAGGCACTGGTTCGGGAAGCCGTCGTTGGGGTTCCGGTGGCAGTCCCATTTTGTACAAGGACATGCTCATCGTGAATGCCACGGATGAGAGCCAGGCCCTCTACGCTCTGGACAAAAAGACTGGCAAACAGCTTTGGAAAGCCAAGGGAGACAAGATTGATCTGGCCTATGGCACCCCTTCCATCATGGAATCTGGAGGCCGGACGGATCTCGTCTTTGCGATTGCCGATGAAGTCTGGGGTTTGAATCCGGACACTGGCAAGATGCGTTGGTTTGCCACCCATGGCCTGCCTGGGAACATCTCTCCGTGCCTGATCCAGGATGGCGACAAGGCCTATCTTTTTGGCGGTTATCCCACCCAGGGCAGTGCGGCCATTAAGCTGGGCGGGCAGGGGGATGTCACCGCCACCCACATCCTGTGGACCAGCAAGACCAGCTCCTATGTGCCGACTCCGGTGCTGCACAAGGGCCATCTTTATGTCGTCAATGATCAGGGTTTTGCCATCTGCATGGATGCCAAGACGGGCCAGGACATCTACCGCGAACGGGTCATTGATACCGGCGGCGGTCGTGGCCGGGGCAAGCCCTTTTATGCCTCTCCCGTGCTCATCGGCGATCGTCTCTACTGTGTTTCACGCCGGGGCGGCACCTATGTCCTGGCGGCAAAACCTGTGTTTGAGCGCCTGGCCCATAACACGCTGACGGGGGATGAATCGCAGTTTCACGGCAGCCCGGCGGTTGTCGGAGATCGCCTGCTGTTGCGGAGTGAGAAGGCTCTGTATTGCATCCAGGGCTCCAAGTAAAAGGGAGTCCAGGCTGGACCTCAGTCCATTCCGGTATCCGTCAGCCGCTGCAGTTGGCGCACCAGTTCTTTGACCTCGTGCGCCCCACGGATGTCGCTAAACTTCACCTCAATGCCGGCATTGGCCGCTGAGGAGAAGTCCACTGTGCCCAGCCCCAGCAGTCCTTTGAGGCCGCTTTCATAGACATCAATGCTGCGTATGTCGCAGATACGCACCTCTCTGGAGCTGCGCCCCAGCAGGCCCCAGACCACCTCCACGCGCTCCTCCGTCACCAGGTAGGTGCGGGTCCCCCGTGCGATGCCGACCACCAGCAGCAGAGTCAGGGCCGCCATGCCGGTGATGGGGGCATAAATGGGCTCGATCTTCATCAGCATGGCTGTGGTGATGAGCAGTAGCAGGGCCAGAAACAGGGCCTTGCCCGCCCCCAGCCATGATGGGTGAGACTCGTGCAGGATCAGTTCACCTGCGGGGGTGTAGCGGTCATTTGTGACGACTTCAGTCTCCTCTTCTGGGGCGGTGACGTCATCTTCATCAGTGAATTCTTCCTCATCAACGGGTGCATCGGCGCGGAATTCCCGAAACATGGGGCGGTCGATCCGTGCCCCGGCACTGGCCCTGGGGGCCCGCATGCCACCGATCACATCTCCCACCGTGTGATCTCGCCCAGACACGGTGTCTTCACACAGATCCCCGCGTGCCAGGGATCCCCGTTCCACAAGAAGAAACAAATCTTCCTTGGACAACAATCCCGGAAAAGCCGGATGATCGTGCAGACGGTAGCGCATGAATGGGAAAAGCCGCCCCAGTCTTAAAGGAAAGAGCGTGAGATGCAAAAGACAAAGGCTGGGTGGCGACGTATTTGATGACTTCATTCCGGCGCAGTGAAAAGGCCTCGCTTTGATTCAGGGGCGGTTGAGCGGGCTTGCGCGACGTAATCAGTGGTGATACGGCACATCATACCCATGGACTTGCTTCACTTGCGCGCAGATTTCCCCATCCTCGATCAGGAGGTGCATGGGCATCCGCTGGTGTACTTTGACAATGCGGCCAGCAGCCAAAAGCCACGTCAGGTCATCGAGACCCTGGTCCGCTATTACCAGCAGGACAATGCCAACGTCCATCGCGGGCTGCATGAACTCAGCATGCGGGCGACGGATGCCTTTGAAGCCACGCGGAAAAAGATCGCCCGCTTCATCGGTGCTGCCCGCGAGGAGGAAATCATTTATACCCGTGGGACCACGGAGGGCATCAATCTGGTGGCCCAGGTCTGGGCTGCGCAGTTTCTGAAACCCGGAGATGTCATCCTGCTCACAGGCATGGAGCATCACAGCAACCTTGTGCCCTGGCAGTTGGCTGCTAAGCGCAGCGGTGCGGTTTTAAGGCACATCCCTGTTCAGGAAGATGGCACGCTGGATCTCGTTGCGGCGGAGCCGTTGTTCGATGAGCAGGTCAAGGTCTTTGCCTGCGTCCATATTTCAAATTCTCTGGGCACGGTGAATCCAGTGCGCGAACTCTGCGCCAAGGCCCGTGCCCTGGGCGCGATGACTCTGGTGGACGGAGCCCAGGCTGTGGGGCACATCCCGGTGGATGTGCAGGCCATCGGTTGCGATTTTTACGCTTTTTCCGGCCACAAGATGTGCGCTCCCACGGGCATCGGTGCCTTGTATGGGCGGTATGAATTGCTGGAGCAAATGGAGCCCTGGCAAGGGGGGGGCGAAATGATCACGACGGTGACGCTCGAAACCTCTGCCTACAAGGCCCCGCCGGCCAAGTTCGAAGCAGGCACGCCTAACATTGCCGATGTCATCGGACTGGGCGCTGCGATTGATTACCTGGAAGCCGTGGGGCTGGAAAACATCCAGGCACATGGGATGGAGCTGACCGAGTATGCCTATCAGCGCATGTCTGATCTGCCAGGCATCCGCATTCTGGGGCCGCAGCAGCCACGTGCTTCCCTCATCGCCTTTGCCCTGGCCTGCGCCCATCCTCATGATCTGGTGGAGTATGCCAACACGTACGGCCTGGCCCTGCGTGGGGGGCATCACTGCACGCAGCCGCTGATGAAACGTTTCAAGCTGCCGGGCACCAGCCGTGCCAGTTTCTATTTTTACAACACCCGCGCCGAGGTGGACCGGATGATGGACATCCTGCACCAGGCGGTTAAATTTTTCTCCTGATGGCCCTCTCTGACGAACTGCGCGACCTGTACCAGCAGGTTATCCTCGACCACTCCAAAAATCCCCGCAATCACGGTGAACTCACCGGTGACTGTGTGCATGTCCATGGCGACAACCCGACCTGCGGGGACGAGATCGACATGTGGGTGAAATTTGGCCCGGAAGGGCAGGTGGAGGACATCAAGTTCACCGGCCAGGGCTGTGCCATCAGCCAGGCCAGTGCCTCCATGATGACGGTGAAGATCAAAGGATCCGAAGGGGCCAAGGCCCGCTCCATGCTGGAAGACTTCCGCCATGTGGTGCTGGGTGATGCGCCTGTGAAGGACGAGGATGCTCTGGGCGAACTCATCCTTCTGGAAGGGGTGCAAAAGTTCCCTCAGCGGGTCAAATGCGCCATGCTCGGCTGGCGTGCCCTGGAGCAGGCGATGGGCGAGCAGCAGAAGCAGGACGTCTGAAAGTCACAATAGGGTGTCAATACAAAGCATCCGCACGCAAGGGATGCGGCCCTCGGTGACGTACATTTGGGGCATGTTTCATTCCCCGCGTTTTCTTGTCACTGCCGTCCTGGGACTCATCGTCGGCGGCTCTTTCGCCAAAGAGCCCTTCAAGCCCAATCTCGGCCCCGACCTACCCAGCATCCAAGTGACCTGCGGGGGGGTGACGGTGATGCTGCGTCAAGCCTCCCAGTGGACACCTGGCCGTCTTGACTTTCGAGGCTCGGCCATGACGACGGAACGCAGCGCCTATGGCACGGTCTTTTCCTTTCCAGATGTCGGTTTCATCGGCACAGGGCATTTGGAAAATGAGCCGGAGCCCTTGCAGTCACTGGCCTTTTTTCTGGATGGTCAGCCTGTGGCCAATCCCACCGCCGAGATGAAAGGCAGCACGTTCCGTTTTGAGCGCAGGTCGCGCGTCCGCCAGTTTGATCTCACCTGCATTCTGGAGATCCGGGACAACCGTCTTTACGAGACCACCACCGTTCACACGGATGAGGCCCAGCCACTCAAGCTGGTGTATCATTTCATGCATGCCTGGGCACCGACGGTTTCGGCCTTCATCGCCGGGCGGGATGCGAACCCGGGTCAAGTGATGACTGGGGTCCTGAACGACGATGCGGCCCTGGCGCGGAAGTTTTACATCAATGAGCCGGTGGATTGGATGTCCGTCTATGAACCGAAGAGCGGCCAGTATGGGGTGTCGCGCCTGCTGGAGACACCGCCCCAGGGAAAGCCGATTTCCATGATCTGGAATGTGCCGGGCAGTTACCGGAAGTATTATCTGAAGAGCTTTAGCAATGAGACGGTGCCTGCGGGTTTCACGGGCACGTGGAAAATGGTCACCACCTTTGGGGCTGCCCCTGAGGCTGAATGGGAAGCGGCTGCACGCAAGACCGCAGCGGATTTGGGCAAGCCGTGATGGCTGAGGGCGTGAGGCTGCTGTCCGGTCTTGCTTGAGATTTGCGGTCATCGCTTGCACCTTGCCCGCCAGATCTGCCATGCCCGAACTTCCTGAAGTCGAAACCACCCTCCGCGGCGTCTCCCCTTACCTCGTTGGCCGCAGCATTCGGGAGGTCATCGTCCGGGACTCCCGGCTGCGCTGGCCGGTGCCGGAGACGGTGCATGAACTGGAAGGGCAGCGCATCACCGCTGGCCAGCGCCGGGGAAAGTACCTGCTTTTCACCTCGTCCAAAGGAACTCTGCTGCTGCATCTGGGCATGTCTGGAAGCCTGCGGGTGACGGACCCTGACACTCCGTGGCGGAAACATGATCACTTTGCGCTGACGACAGACCGTGGGATGCAGATTCGTCTGCATGATCCACGGCGTTTCGGGGCGGCCCTGTTTATTCATGGGGATCCGTTGTTGCATCCTTTGTTAGCCGAGCTGGGGCCGGAGCCGCTTTCGGACGATTTCACAGTCGCTCTGTTGAAGACGCAGTGTGGTGGGCGCAGTGCGCCGGTGAAGGCGGTCATCATGGACAGCCATGTCGTTGTTGGAGTGGGCAATATCTATGCCTGCGAGGCACTGTTCATGGCGGGGATTTCACCCCTGAAGGCGGCAGGCAAAGTGAGCGGGCCGAGGCTGGCGAAGCTGGTGCAGGCCATTCGCGAGGTGCTGGTGGCCTCCATTGAAATGGGGGGCACCACCTTGCGTGATTTCCTCAATGAAAAGGGAGAGCCTGGCTACTTCAAACAGACCCTCCGCGTCTATGACCGGGAGGGACAGCCCTGCCATGCCTGTGCTACTACCGTCAAACGGGTGGTGATGAGCAACCGCTCCACGTTTTACTGCCCGACCTGCCAGAAGTGATCTGGCAGCATAGGCCCCCTAGAGATTGGGCCTGATGACGACGATGTCTCCCAGCATCTGTTCCTGCTCCACCATGAGGTGATTCAGCTTCATGAGTTCGAGCATGGCCAGGAAGGTGACGATGACCTCCACCCGGCTGGCGGCAGTGCTGAACAGGGAGTCAAACCGCACTCGTCCCCCCATAGGGATGGCCTCCAGCAGATGCTCAATCTTGTCGGCGACGCTGTAGCGGTCGCTGACGATTTCGCGGATGTCGGTGGAGTTTTCGAAGCGCTTCAGCACCTTTTGAAAAGCGCGGATGAGATCGAAAATGCCCACTTGCCCAACGATGTCGGGTGCGGGGGCCGTCAGGTCTGGCAACTCCGGCGTTGTGGCAAAAAATTCGTCGGCTTTCACTTCCTGGGTTCCAAGAAACTGGGCCACGTCCTTGAACTTCTTGTATTCGACCAACTGGCGGATCAGTTCCCAGCGCGGGTCTTCTTCATCGGCATCCTCTTCAGGTGGCTGCTGGGTCTGCGGCAGCAGTTCGCGGCTTTTGAGGTACATCAGGTTGGCGGCCATGACGATGAACTCGCTGGCCACCTCGATATTCAGCATCTTGAAGGTGTTGATGTAGTCGAGGTACTGTTTGGTGATGCGCCCGATGGACACATCATAGATGTCGATCTCATCCTTCTTGATGAGATACAGCAACAGATCGAGGGGGCCCTCGAAAATCTCCAGTTTGACCTTGTAATCCTTGTCTTCCACCTGGGAGCTTATGGGCGGGAAGTGGTGGGAAGCGAGGAGAAAAACTCACTTCACCACGGGCGGTTCGATCCCGAGTTCCAGGGTGAGTTTTCGCGCAGCGTCCAGTTGCTCGGGTTTCACGAAGATCATGCTGTAGTAGTTGCCTTCCAGAACGACAAAGAGAGGCGCATAGCCCTTGGTCTTGTAGTCGTTCACCGTGGCCTCCATTTCTTTCTCGCTGTAGATGGTGCTACGCCACCAGCCATTGAACTGAATGGCCTTGGAGAAAATGGCCCGGTAGGCCTCCTTGCCTTCGTGATACTCGTAATAGATCATCTGCTCCCCAGTTTCTCGCTTGGCATCGGAGAGCTTGGCCATCGCATCCGCCTTCATCCACTCGGTGAAGAGCTTTTCCCGCTCGCGCGATTTGGCGGAGCTGACTTTCGAGGGTTTCACCCGCACGGGTTTGTCGGCAGCCTGGGCCGGTTGGCTGAAGGCGGCGGTCAACAGGAGGCAAAGCAATAGGCAGAAGGCTTTCATGCGAGAAGAACGGTTAAAGCTTACGGTTTGATCAGGAACTTTTCTGAGAAGTTGAAACTGGCGATGCCATCTTTGGGATCAAGGAAGTAGGGCGACGCCTTTGATGGCTTGGCTGCCCGGCTGAATCAGGTCTTCCAGCAAGGACGGCAAATTCTCCCATCCGGTGTGGTGGGTGATCCAGGGCTGGGTGTTGATACGCCCCTCTTGGATCAATGAAAGGATGCGTGGGAAATCCGCTGCCTGGGCATTGCGGCTGGCCAGCAGGGTGAGCTCCCGCCGATGCAGCAGGGGATCGTCCAGGAGCACGGGTTCTTTGGTGATGCCGACGTAAACAATGCGGCCAGTGAACCGGGCCAGCCGCAATGCCCGGGCCATGGATTGTGGATTGCCTGTCGCATCAAAGACCACTTGGGCGGCGGGTTCATCCGGAAGCATTTCCACCACATTTACACCTGGATAATGCTGCGTCACAAAGGCGCGGCGGGCGGCGCTGAGTTCCAGGACGGTGATGTGCTGCGTGGCCAATCGGGCGAACTCCAGGACCGTGAGCCCGATGGGGCCGGCACCGATGATGAGTACATCCTCCGTCGGCCGGATCTCTGCCCGATTCACCGCATGGCAGCCGATGGCCAGTGTCTCCACCAAGGCCAGTTGTTCATAACCTAGAGTATTGCAGGGGTGGAGCTTGGAGGCGGGCAGTAGGAGCCTCTCCCGCATGCCGCCATCGCAATGCACACCCAGAACTGCCAGCGTTTCGCAACAATTGGTTCGGCCCTGAAGGCAGGCATGGCAGTTCCCGCAATGGAGGTAAGGCTCCACAGAACAGCGATCCCCGGGCTGCAAGTGTGTAACATCCGGTCCCACAGCCAGCACCTCGACCCCCAGTTCATGGCCAAGGATGCGCGGGAATTCAATGAAGGGCATCTTGCCCAGATAACCGCTGATGTCAGTGCCGCAGATGCCGATGGCGCGAATCGCGACTAAGGCCTCGCCAGTGCTGGGAGACGCGGTTTCGGGAAGTTCGATCCATTGAAACTGGCGGGGCTGGGAGAGCTGCAGGGCGCGCATGATACCACTGTGCTAGCAGGCCGATTCCCGCGCGGCAATCAAGATCCCGTTCACTTCTGCAAAACGTAGCGTCCGGCCTGGACGGTGATGCGGGGCAGAGGCTGCGTGGGTTGGAAGGCCTCATAACCTGGGCGCAGTTCCTCCCAAAAGGCGGCGGATGAATGGCTGGCTGCCTGGGCCAGACGTTCGGGGGTGAGGGGGAAGGGGAAGACATGCACTGGCGTGCTGTCCTGACCGGCAGACAAGGCGGCCTCGACCACAAGGTAAATCTCTTCGATCACCGGATCGGTCATCGCAAAGCACCCGATGCTGACTTCATTGCCATGCACCATGATGAAGCTGCCTGTACGGCCATGATGCTGGTCATAGGCGTTTGGGTAGCCAATGTTGAACGAGAGATGAAAGTTGCTTCCGGGATTCAGGGCGGCCTTGTCCACGCTGTAAAAACCTTCGGGGGCCTGACCGTCCCCTTCGATGAGCTTGGGGCCGAGGTTGCCAGACATGGCCGCGATGGGATAGGTGCGAAAAAGCTTCCACCCTTGCTTGGATCGCAGCCAGAGTTCCAGGGTTCGGCTTTCTTTGAAGACCCGGATAAAAGCGGGATTCCCCAGCCGCAGCCCCTGTTTTTTCAATTCCGCATTGAGCGGAGCCTGGACTCGGTCACGGGCGTGGGCAAGGCGGTCTGGCGGGGAAAGTTTGCGCCAGTCTTCAGGGGCAGGGGGAGCTGGGTAGGGGAGCTTCATCGAGACACGGCCGGACCATACGCTGGCCAGGAAGGGAAGAGAAATGACAGGCCCACAATCTGAGCAGGTCTGGCCTTTCGGTACCGAACTGAAATAGGCGAGGGCAGCCCCCATCGGAATCAGCAGCCAAAAGACATTTTTCATAAGGGGAGGACACAGCCGGTATGCCCCGCGTGGCGGGCACCCCATATAAGATACCGAATCCTGGGAATTTGATCAATGTTCGCGCTGATTGCGCACCGTCTCTCCGGGACGCCAGGTGCCCTCGGTCATCACAATCTTCGGGTATTTGGGCAGGCCGCGCTCATTTTGCTGCTCCTGGGCCACCAGCAAATCCACGGCTGCCGCACCCAGTACATCTGCTTGCTGGTCAATCCCGGCGACCTGGGGCCGGTCGGCCCTCCAGCCCAGGGTGACGATTCCGGGCTGCTCAGGCAGGGGAATGCCCTCCAGCCATTCGGGCAGGCTGTGGCCGCCCTCGATCACGGCATCTGGTTTCACTTTGGCCAGCCATTGCTCAAAATCCTGGCGGCTGGGTTCCCGGCGCAGGCACAGCAGGGCTTCGGCCTGTTTCAGCGGTAGCGGATGGTGGGCCAGAAAACTGGCGGACCAGGCGCTGAACATCCGTTCATTGATCACGCTGCCCCCATAATAACCGATGCGTTTGTAGCCCAGTTTTTTCAGGTGGCGCATCGCTGTCATCATACCCAGGTAGTGGTGGTGATGCACACGGTGCAGGGCAGGGCGGGCATAGCCCAGGCCGATGACCACGCTGCTGAATTTCTCCCAGCGCATGGAGACGTGGCCCCGGCTACGGGAGATGAGCGGTGACAGGATGAAACCTGGAATGCCCCGTGCCTCCAGGATGCCCGAGAGCCGCCGCCCGGTCATCCCCTTGGCGGCGAGATGAAATTCGTCCAGTTGAAAGCCGAGCTGTTCCGCCCGCTGCTGTGCCCCGAGAATGAGCTGCTGTGACCAGGAGGAGAAACCGAGATCTGAAGGCTCCTTTTCAGCCCAGATGAAAGCCAGTGTGCGAGGGGCCTGCGACCTTCGCTTTTGCCGCATGTGCGTCATCAGCTTGGAGATTTCAGGGTCTGGCCGATAACCCAGGGTGGCCGCAGTCTCCAAAATCCGGGTCCGCAGGGCAGGCTGCACATGGGGTTCTCCCCTCAGCGCACGGGACACGGTCATCTTCGAGATGCCTAGCTGGTCGGCAATGTCCTGGAGATTGGGGCTGCTCACGTCTTGGCCAATGAGTAGGACGGGGGACAGGGGGCCGCAAGATCATCTCATCAGGCAGGCTGAGTGCTTGAGAAGTCCGCCAGCCTGCCTATGAGAGAGGTCCGGCCTAGCCACGCCCCGCGATTTTACTTCCCATGATCCGTCTCCTGCTTCTCCTTTCCGTCCCGCTGTACATCCTCGATCAGTGGTCGAAGCTATGGATTGTGAAGCATTTTGTGCTTCATGAGACCGAGCAGGAAGTCATCCCCGGTATCTTCTGGCTGCATCACACGGCGAATACTGGCGTGGCCTTTGGCATGTTTAATGGCACTGAGTATGCCAACTACGCCTTCGGGGCCATTTCGCTCACAGCCTTATCCTTCATCATTTGGATGTATAAGAAGGGAGCTTTTCCAGGAATTCTGAGCCGCACCGCTGTGGCTCTCCTGGTCGCTGGCATCTTTGGCAACCTGACCGACCGCCTCCTCCACGGTTACGTGGTGGATTTCCTCCGCTTTGACTTCGGCTTCCGGCCCTTCAATCCCTGGCCTTCGTTCAATGTGGCGGATTCCTGTGTGGTCGTTGCGGCCATCCTGCTGGCTATTGCTTCCTTCACGGAAAATGCGCCAGCCCCCAAGCCCAAGAGCTGATCTGACTCCGTCTCGCATTTCTGCGATCTTTGCCCCGCCACGCAAGAGGCGGGGCTTTTTTGTGCCTAGCCGCAGAGGGTCAAACATCGGCAAATTCGGGTATTTCCCCTTCAGGCTGAGCCGAGAGGCGCAAAAACGTAGGGCCGTAGTGTGGAAGGGGCTGGTCTTTCAGACTGTCCCCACCACCAGCACGCACTGATGAGAAACAAGTCTTGGGGAAGCTTGGCGCAGACGGATTGAAGCCGGTCAAAATGGGAAAAAACGGTAAAAAGCGTCTTTTTTAGAGCCTTCATCTTTTCAATCAGTCGCCATAAGAATCCAAAATGTGGATGACAAGCGCCAAAAATCTTTTGGTTATGATAAATGATAAAGAAGGTGATAAAACAACCTTTTGAGTTCTAGTATATTGATAATGAACCGCTTAATGTGGTTTATATCATTATTTGAAATCATAATAAACTCCGCCCTGGCCTCAAAAAGCCTCTCATTTTACAGAAATTCCAGAAAATGACGATTATGAGATTGCAGTGATTCTAGTTTTTGATATAATTACCATATCAAAAGCAAAAACTGCTATGAAAACAGCCTCCACCACCTTCGCCGCTCTCTCCCTCTTCCTTGCGGCCTTTATTTTCCCCGGCTTGGTTTCTGCTCAAAATGGCTATGCTGCTAGTCACTATGCGGCCCAGCAGGCAGCGTACGCGCAGCAGCAACAGGCGGCTGCCTACCACGCTCAAATGCAGCAGCAGCAAGCCTGGGCTGCCTATCATGCGCAGCAGCAAGCCGCAGCCTATCATGCACACCAGCAGCAACAAATGATGGTGGCACGGGCTGTGCCAGTGGCCCGGACGGCTCCTGCGGCGGGATCCCTCATCCGTTTCGATGGAAAATATGCTTCTTGCTCTGCCAGTCTGCCTGGCCAGGTCCAATACCTTATCAATGCTGCGAATCACCTGCAGAACAGCCCTTATGTCCGCGGTGGAGGCCACGGACGAGTGGAAGATCGTGCTTATGATTGCTCCAGCTCCACCTCCTACGCCTTGATCAAAGCTGGCTTGCTGAAAAGCCCCCTCACTTCCGTCGGATTTTCTCAATACGGCCAGCCTGGAGAGGGTCGTTTCATCACCATTTGGGTGAAACCTGGTGACCATGTTTTCATGACGGTGTGCGGCCTTCGTCTGGACACGTCAGGTGGCAAGGTGAGCGAGGGTCCCCGCTGGCGCACCAAGGGCCGCAGCTATGCAGGCTTCACACCTCGTCATCCTTTTGGTCTTTAATTCTCATTTTTGTGACTCGTTTGTCAATTTTGAATCAATGCAGCGAAGCATAGTGGAGAATACCACCTTCCAACCTTGATAAGATCGCAGCCTTGCAAAAAACTCTCTCAATTTTATGAACACCTCTCTCGACTCTGCTTCTCATCTGTCAGCCACTCCGAACGAATTTGCACTCGGTTGGAATGCTATGGAGGCTTTTAATGCCAGCGTCGCTCGCCCAATGAACGCCGAGATCGTGGCTGATTTTGTGGCTTCTGCCCGTCAGGAGAAGCCTGCAAAGCCGCATTTTGTGGCTTCCTTTTGGACGGCTCTGTCAGTAGCAGGAGGCCGGAAAGCTGCTGCAATCGCCTGAGTCCGTTAACTGAACGGACAAAGATGGAACGTTGCGATAAGAAGCCGTCGTGAGCTTATTCGGAGCGTGCTTTCATTGGAAAGGCTCCAGGCAGGGCAGTCTTTAGCAGGCTGTCTATTTGGGTTTGTGAGAGCAGCCGCAAGAACCACCACAACCGCCTTTTTTCCGGCCTTTGAGGGCTGAAACGAGAAAGAACAAGGCCGTCACCAGGACCACGGCGGGAGCTGCCCAAGATTGCCAGTCGTTCATATCATTGGTTAGACCTTGCCAAGTCTGGAAGTGTTGATTTTTCGTCAATACCCCAGCGCGGTGCCGATCTGGAAGATGGCCAGGGAGAGGATGTAGGCGGTTCCCGTCATGAAACCGAGCTGGAACCACATCCAGCCCCAGCTTCCTGTTTCACGTTTGACGATGGCCATGGTGCTGACGCACTGCATGGCAAAGACGTAAAAGACGAGCAGGCTGATGCACACAAGCGGGGTGTACACCGCTGTGCCATTGGCCCGTTTTTCCTCGCGGATGCGGTCGCGCACCGGCGTGAGGTCTTCGTCATCCTGGGCCTGCACGGCATAGACGACGGACATGGTGTTCACAAACACCTCGCGGGCGGCAAAGCTGCCGATGAGGCCGATGCCGATCTTCCAATCATAACCCAGGGGCTTGATCGCAGGCTCGATGAGATGACCGGCGCGACCTGCAAAACTCTGCGCCAGGTGTTGGGAATTGAGCGAGGCGAGTTCGGCCTTGGCGGCTTCGAGCTGCGGTGCTGCGGTCTCGCTTTCTCCCTGTGCTTCGAGTCCGGCAATGCGCTCTTCGACGACGCCCACCTGATCGCTGATCTCATGGTTTTTAGGGTAAGTGGAGGCGGCCCAGATCAAGATGGAGATGCCGAAGATGATGGTGCCTGCACGCACCAGGAAGGCCTTGGCCCGCTGCCACACAAGAAGGAGGATGGACTTCAGCGCCGGCATCTTGTAGGTGGGCATTTCCAAGATCATCGGGGCGTTTTGCCCGCGCATGATGCCCTTGTTCAAAACCCAGGCGAAGAAGAAGGCCCCGAGGGTGCCCAAGGCATAAAGGCCGACCATGATGCCCGCCTTGGCCCAGGTGGAGACGGTGTCTGGCATGAAGACGCTGATGAGCAGCACATACACGGGGATGCGCGCCGTGCAGCTAGCCAGCGGGGCGATGAGGATGGTGATGAGGCGGTCCTTGGGACTGTCAATTGTTCGTGTGGCCATCACGCCGGGGATGGCGCAGGCATAGGAACTGAGGAAGGGGAGGAAGGCCTTGCCATTGAGGCCCACCACGCTCATCAAACGGTCGAGAATAAAGGCCACACGCGCCATGTAGCCCGTGTCCTCCATGATGCCGATGAAGAAGAAGAGGATGAGAATTTGTGGCAGGAAAATGACCACCCCGCCGACCCCGGCGATGGCACCTTGGACGATGAGATCGCGCAAGTCTCCCGGAGGCATGATGCCCGTGACCCAGGTGCCCAAGGCACCGAAGGCCTCATCAATGAGCCCCATGGGAATCTCAGCAAAGGCGAAGATGAGGTAGAAAAGGAAGGCCAGGAAGGCCAGCATGGTGAGGCCGCCTAACCAGGGATGCAGAAGGATGGCATCCAGCTTTTGCGTGATGGTGGGCAGTTCCTGGCCGGGGCGCTGCAGGACCTGGGCGGTCAGGGTTTCAATTTTGGCGTAGCGGTCGGCCACCAGTTGGTCTTCCCAGCCCGGGTGGGTGGCGCTGAGGGTGTCGCGCCCGCGCTGGATCTGGCCCAGGTGGGCATCGCGGATGCCGGCGTGCAGGGGATCGTGGTCGGACAGCAGGTAGAGCGGCTCAAGCAGGGTGGTCTTGTCATTGACCGCTCCCGTCAGCAGCAGCTCTGCACGGGTGCTATGCAGGGCGGCACGGATGTCGTCTGGCAGGGGCGCAGACTGCCAGCGGGGCAGGGGGATGTCTTCGCGGCTGATGGCGGACTTCAGTTCCAGAAAGCCATTGCCGGTGGTCGCCTGCATGGGCACGACCGGCACACCGAGTTCGTCCGACAGCTTTTTCAGGTCAATGCGCCACTGCTTGGCTGTGGCGATGTCCATCATGTTCAGCACAAGAATGGTCGGCAGCCCCAGTTCCAGCACCTGGGTGAGAAGGTAAAGATTCCGCTCCAGGTTGGCCGCATCGGCAATGAAGACCACCCGGTCGGGCCGGGGAGTGTCAGCCTGGCGGCCCAGCAGCACGTCGCGCAGCACGGCCTCATCCGGGCTGCGGGCGTTCAGGCTGTAGGCACCGGGCAGGTCAATGAGGCGCAGCTTTTTACCATGCTGGCTGTAGCACTCGCCGATCTTTTTTTCGACGGTGACCCCTGGGTAGTTGCCCACCTTTTGCCGAAGGCCGGTGAGCTGGTTGAAAATGGTGGTCTTCCCCGAGTTCGGGTTGCCGACGATGGCCAGCAGGGGCAATTCAGCGCTCATGCCAGGGAGATGCAGATGTCGGCGGCCTCGTGATTGCGCATGGCCAAGTGGGAACCGCGTACGGTGATTTCAATCGGTTCGCCTAGAGGGGAGCGACGCACCATGGTGACCTTCGCTCCAGGGGTCAGGCCCAGTTCGCGGAGCCGTGTGAGCCCTGCCCGCCCCGTGGGCATGGACTGGATGATGCCGGATTGGCCGACAGGGAGCTGAGAAAGTGTGGAAGGGGCGTGCATGGCTAAGGTGCAATTGAGACGCGCTCGCAGACTGAACGCTAGCGGGGGCTTGAACCTTTGCAACCAAGACAGGCGATTATGCAGAATTATGACGAAATGAACCGTGTGCTGTCCTGCCCTGCGTCGCTATTGCGCTGCGGCATCAGCGCGTGAATCTTTCCACGTTCATGGTCCCGCGACTGCTCACCGTTTTCATCCTCCTCTTTCTGCACGCTCCGCTGGCCGTGCTAATGGTGAATTCCTTCAATGAATCGCGGTTTGGCGGTGAGTGGGAGGGGTTCACCTGGAAATGGTATGAAAAGCTGTGGGAAGCGGACGAGGTGTGGGAATCCCTGTGGCTGACTCTCAAGATCGCTTTCTGTGCGAGTGGGGCGGCGATGCTGCTGGGCACGCTGGCTGCCTGGGTGCTGCATCGTTTCCAGTCGCGGTTGCAAAGGGCGCACCAGACTTTGGTGACGCTGCCCCTGGCCCTGCCGGACCTGCTTTTGGGCATGTCTCTGCTGGCCCTTTTTGTGGCTTTGGGTGTGGAGACGGGTTTTTTGACCATCTGGATTGCCCATGTCACCTTTTCCGTCAGCTATGTGACCATGGTGGTGCTGGGGCGTTTGCAGGATTTTGACCTGACGCTTCTGGAGGCTGCCCGGGATCTGGGGGCGAATCGGTGGCAGACGGCCCGGCGGGTTTTGCTGCCGCTGCTGCTGCCCGGGATTCTGGCGGGTGGTCTGCTGGCCTTCACCCTTTCGATGGATGATTATGTGATCACCTTTTTCGTTTCAGGTCCAGGCAGCACAACTTTGCCGCTGCGGGTGGCCAGCATGATGAAGACCAGCCGCAACCTGCCGGTGATCAATGCCCTGAGCACCCTGATGATCGCAGCCACCTTTGTGCTGGCTGCCATCAGTTTCCGGCTTCAGCGTGCCCGCTAGAGAAGTCATTTCTTCAGCTTTGTTTGAAACTTTCGCGTGCCCATGCGGCCTCCTGTGTTTATCCGTGCAGTCTTATGAAGCATTACATCTGGGACTCTTATTTCGTGGAACTTTTCGACGCCTGCGTGGACGAGTACGATGATGGCAACCACGACTTTGAGAGCTGGTTCAGCGATGAGGACCAGGACTTCCTGAAGGCGATCGGCTATCGTGAGCGCGAGTTTTTTGACTTTGTGGAAGACAACGTCACTTCCGGTGGCGAGCAGCCGACGGCCATCACGGCCCTGCTGGTGGCGGCGGTGCGCCGGGATTACTTCCTGACGATACAAAAGGGAGTCGCCAGCACCCACATCATCACTCCGGCGGACCTGCCTGCCAAGACAGCCGAGCTGGAGGGCTTTGTCTGGCTGCCGCGTATCATTGTGAAGGCCCGCGCCAAGCTGCGTGGTGAGATGGACCCGGACACGATGTTCTGCTGTGGCGGTGACCGGGCCTTTTTGTCCAAACATGACATCCATCCGGCAGACTTCCTGCGTGTGGTCTGGGCGGCAGGTGAGGATGACCAGAAGATCCTCGCCTACGTCAAATCTCGCCAGGCCTGAAGGGGCGGGCGATCCTAATCCATCATGGAGTTGTTTCGTGAACAGTTGCTGCTGCTGGTGACCGTGCCGGTGATTCTGGGGGCCATCCTCCTGGAAATCATCGTCACGCATTTCCATGGCATCCGGGCTTATACCCGCCGGGAGACGCTGACGAATTTCTACATGGCGGCGCTCAATGGCAGCCTGGACCTGCTGCTGCGTGCGGTGCTGGTTCTTCCAGTCCTCTTGTGGTGCTGGAACCACCGGGTGATGGATCTGGAAAAAGGCTGGGTTTACTGGCTGGGGCTCTTTCTCCTCCAGGACCTGGCCTACTACGTGTTGCACTTTGTGGACCACCACTGCCGCCTGTTCTGGGCGGTGCATGTTACGCATCACTCCTCGGAGGAGTTTAATCTCACGACGGGTTTCCGTTCATCTGTATTCCAGCCGGTGTACCGGACGGCTTACTTTATGCCCATCGCCTGGCTGGGGTTTGAGCCGCTGGACATCCTGTTCATGTATGCGGCCACGCAGATCTACGGCAGCCTCATCCATACGGAGCGGATCCAGAGCATGGGATGGCTGGAGCATGTGCTGGTGACGCCGAGCCATCACCGCGTTCACCATGCCTCCAACGGCCGCTATCTGGACAAGAACATGGGTATGTGTCTCATCCTTTGGGATAAGCTTTTTGGCACCTTCCAGGCCGAGCTTCCCGAAGAGCCGGTGCGCTATGGCCTAACGAAAAGGATCGAAGATCGCGGCCCGGTAAACATTGTCCTGCATGAGTGGAAAGACATGCTGAGGGATGTGCGCCAGAGTGCGCTGCCCTGGTGGAAACGGCTGGGCTACATCCTTCGCGGCCCGGGCTGGAAGGCGGGGGAGTAGTTTTTACTTTGCGGCTTCCTGCGGCAGCAGCACGGGGATGCCTTGGTCAATGGGATAAAGCCGCGAGCCATCCTGGCAGACGAGGGCTTTCTCCTCAGCGGGGTGGCCATGGCGCAGCAGATCCTCCGGCAAGGCCCAGCGCAGCGGCTGGTGCGTGTGAGGGCAGCGGAAAGTGGGCAGAAAATCGTTGATCCAAGAAAGGTCCATAAGAGTGATCAGGCGGCTGGAAGGGTGGGGTCAATCTCCTTGGCCCAGGCGAGGATGCCGCCTGCGACGCTCCAGACCTGAGTGTAGCCCAGATCCTGCAGGGCGGCCACGGCCTTGGCACTGCGCACCCCGGAACGGCAGTGAACCAGCACGGGTTTGTCGCGGGGGATTTCCGCCGCACGCGCGGTGATCTGGGCCAGGGGAATGAGGGTGGATCCTTCGATCTGGGCGGCCGCGTATTCGTCAGGCTCGCGCACATCCAGCAGGAAGTGGTCCTCCTGCCTGCTGCGTTTGTCCTGAAGTTCCTGAACGGTGATGGTGGGGACGTTGGGTGGAGGTGTCATGCCGCAGAAGCCTTGGTAATCGATGGGTTCGGTGATGGTGGGGTTTTCGCCACAGACCGGGCAATCTGGATCCCGCCGAAGGGTGAAGGTACGGAAACGCAGGCTGAGGGCATCCACATGCAGCAGCTTGCCTAACAAAGGTTGCCCAATGCCGGTGATGAGTTTGATGGCCTCCAGGGCCTGCATGGTGCCAACGAGGCCGGGGAGGACTCCCAGAACACCGCCTTCGGCACAGCTTGGGACCAGGCCGGGCTTGGGCGGGGTGGGGGACATGCAGCGGTAGCAGGGGGCGCCCAGATGCGGGGCGAAGACGGCCACCTGGCCTTCAAAGCGCAGAATGCTGCCATAGACGTTGGGTTTGCCCAGCCAGACGGCGGTGTCGTTGGAAAGGTAGCGCGTGGGGAAGTTGTCGGTGCCGTCGATCAGCAAGTCATAGTCGGCGGCGATTTCCCGGGCATTGGCCGCGGTGAACATTTCGCGGTGCATCCGCACTTCGAGGTGGGGATTGATGTCCAGCAGCCGGTCGCGTGCCGCTTCCAGCTTGGGGCGACCAATGTCGCTTTGGCCAAAAAGGAGCTGACGTTGCAGATTGGACACTTCCACCACATCCGGATCCACCAGCCCCAGGGTGCCCACACCGGCCGCCGCCAGATACATGCTGATGGGGGAGCCCAGCCCGCCGGCACCGATGCACAAGACACGGGCGGCCTTCAGCTTTTTCTGCGCTGCCAGACCAAACTCCGGCATGGCGAGATGCCGGGCATAGCGCTGGAGTTCGGCGGGGGCAAGGTCTGGCATTGGCGGGGGCTACAGGGGAGCATTGGCGGTGCGGAGAGGCAACCAGCTTGTGCGAATTCGGGAGGATGAAAAACTGCCAGACAACGGGGCCCGGCAGTGCTCGTTTAAGAACCGTCATCCCTTTCATCATGTCCACATCACCTGTTTTTGTTCCGGCGGGGCAAGGCTCCGTCATCCGTGCCTTTGGTCAGGAATCGCACTTTCACCTCACGGGTGAACAGACTGGAGGGGCCTATACCCAATGGGTGGAAATCACGCTGCCGGGTGGTGGGCCACCGCCCCATTACCATACCCTGGAAGACGAGTGGTTTTATGTCCTGGAAGGTCAGATGAGCTTTTTGAAGGATGGTGAATGGACGGAGGGCGGGCCGGGGACGGCTGTTTACATGCCTCGAAACGTCCCACATGCCTTTAAAAACACGGGCGAGACGGTTTCCAAGATGGTGATCACCACGGCACCTTCCGGCTTTGAGACCTTCTTTGCCCGCTGTGCTGAAGTCTGGAATCAGCCGGGTGCGCCGGACATGCAGCGCATCATGGAGATCAGTGCCGAACATGGGATTCATTTTGTGAATCCCTAGGCCAGCCTTTTTTGGTTTCTTGCCCTGGCACAAAGCAGGGGCAAGAAACCAGGCTAAGATCAGAGCAGGGTGTCGTAACTGCGGCCGCCTTTGCCTTCAAAGAAGTTCATGAAGGCACGGTTCACGGTGTAGAAACCGCCAGGAGTCGGGTAGTCGCCGCTGAAATACCAGTCGCCATAGTCAGGCCCAAGTGCCTTGTGCAGGCCCTCGATGGACTGGAAAATCACATGGATGTCACCCTTCCAGGTCGTGTGCTGTGGATAGACAAGCTCGCTCACTTTGGCGGAGATTTGCTCATCGGTGAAGGGCGCATAGATGGCCTTCACAGCATTGCACATTTCAGACTTGGGCTTGTTCACTTCCGCTTTGCAGGCGTCGTAAGTTTCCTTCACCACATGGCGCATGCCATTTTCATCCAGCAGCGCGATGGCGGCCTGGAAGGCGATGAATTTGCCCAGCTCCGACATGTCAATGCCGTAGCAGTCCGGGTAACGGATCTGCGGAGCGGTGGAGCAGACGATGATGCGGCGGGGATTGGTACGGGCGAGGATGCGCAGCAGGCTCTTTTTCAGCGTGGTGCCGCGGACGATGGAGTCATCAATGACGACGAGGTTGTCATTCGGAGTCACGACTCCGTAGGTGATGTCATAGACGCTGGAGACGAGCTGGTCGCGCCCGCTTTCCTGCGCGATGAAGGTGCGCATCTTGATGTCCTTGTGGGCGATCTTTTCAGACCGGGGCCAGTTGCGCAGGATGAGGTCGTCCAGCTTGGTTTCATCAAAGGTGCCGCTGTTTACCATCTCCACGATGGCGTCCTTCACCTCCTGACGGCGCTTGTAACGCAGGCCGTCCAGGAAGCCGTGGTAGGCGGTCTCGGCGGTGTTCGGGATGAAGCTGGTGACGGTGTGTTCCCAGTCATTGCCAATGGACTCGATGAGCTGCGGCACCATCTGCTCGCCCAGGGCTTTGCGCTGGCGGTAGATGACGGAATCGTTGCTGCGTGAAAAGTAGATGCGCTCAAACGAGCAGGGGCGCAGGTGGGCTGCCTGCGGCGCAAAGGCGGTGGTGGTGATGGTGCCGGAGGACTTGATGACACAGACATGGCCGGGAGTCAGCTCCTGGACGTCGTTTTCACCGACTTCAAAGACGGTCATGAGAGCGACACGCTCGGAAGCGAAAGCGACGACTTCATCATCCTCATACATGTGGCAGGGGCGGATGCCGAGGGGGTCCCGCATGATGAAGAAATCCCCGTTGCCGATGGTGCCGGCGATGGTGTAGCCGCCGTCCCAAAGTTCAGCCGATTTGCGGATAATCTGGGCCACGTCGAGCTGCTCGCTGATGTGTCGGGTGATGTCTTCCAGAGGGATGCCGGAATCCCGCATGGTGTGGTAAAGATCGGTGTGGGCTTCATCAAGCTGGAAGCCGATCTCTTCGAGGACGGTCTGGGTATCGGTATCGAAGACGGGGTGCTGGCCCCGTTTCATCATGATTTTGTTCAGTTCACCGGAGTTGGTGAGGTTGAAGTTCCCCATGACCATGAGGCTGCGGGTGGGCCAGGTACTGCGGCGGATGTAAGGGTGCAGGCTGCCTTTGCCAAAGGCGCCGCTGGTGCCGTAGCGCAGATGCCCCATGTTGACTTCACCAGCCAGCTCAAACTCGCGTTTGATGGCTTCCGGATCGTCTTCAAACTTGGTGTATTCGATGCCCATTTCATCGCGGCGTTCCTTCCGCTCAGCATTCACGCGGCGGGCGATGCGGCCAAACTCCTTCATCTCGTCCGCGAGGACTTCACCAATGGCCTCGGCCGATTTGGTGGAGCGCACGCGAAACATGTAGGGGGCACCTGGTTGCATGTCGAGCTTGCAGCAGCCGATGCCGATGCCGTCCTGGCCACGGTTTCGCTGCTTGGCCATGAGGCCGAAAAGACGCTCCAGTCCATACAGGGCTGTGCCATACTTGTCCTGGTAGTAGGCCAAGGGTTTTTTCAGCCGGACTACGGCAATGCCGCACTCGTGTCGGATGGGGTCGCTCATGTGTTGGGAGCACTCATCCTTGGCAGACAATGCTGGGAGTGCAAGACGTGGCCGCAGCTTTTTCTCAAGTCGGGGCGTGTTCTCAGGAAAACAGGGGAGAATGACATGAAAACAAAAGTTTTTCGGAATCTGCGAACCGGGAAAACGCGGTGGTGGCGGGGGTGGTTTTTCTGCCGGGCTGTCAGCTCACTCGCTTTGAAGAGAGAAACAGGTGATCAAAGACTCACTTTTTGCGCCAAGAAAGGGCACTGAGGATACGCCGACCTTTAGAATGTGTGCCAGCCAATTCTGCCGCCTCGACTTCGCTGTCGCTGAGAATGTCCGGATCCCCAGAGTCAAAATCTTCCGCGCGTGGCAGGCCGATAGGTAGCTCAGGTTCGGCCTCGGGCTGGTGCGATTCTTCGGCCACGGGCAGCGGGGCCGGGCTGATATCCGGTTTGGAGGCTGGGGCGGAAAGGCTGGATGGCACGATGAGACCCCCAGAGAAGATTAGCTTCATGGCATCTTCCACGCTCAGCGGGGCATCGGTCACCTGCTCGATGGGGACTACCAGGAGAAGACCCGTCATGGGGCTGAGGGCACCTGGGATGAAGACGGCAGCGAGGACCTTGTTCTGCTGCGGATCTAGGTACTGGCCAGTGACAAAGCCGAGCATTTTCATGTCGCCTGACGGATAGTCCACATAGACCACCCGCTTGAAATTCTGGCGACCGCCCAGACCTTTGAAACCGTCGATTACTTGCTTGAGCGACTTGTAAATGAAGGAGACGATGGGAACGCTGAGGAGTAGCTTGTCCATGGCCGTGACGACGCGGACACCGAGGACGTTGGTAGCCATGACGCCGAGCGCCAAAAACACCATGAGGGGGATCATGAATCCCACGAAGGTCAGCACATGCTGGTAGGTCGGAGAGTTCGGATCAACGATGACCTTCCCGGTCAGCTCATTGATGAACCGCGCGATAAAATCCACCAGGGGCACGCTCCAGCCATGAAGAAGATGATATGCGCTTTGGAGAATCCAGAACGTGATGAGCAGTGGCAATGCCACGGCTAGGCCCGCCAGGAACTTATTGCGCAGCCACACGAAAGGGCTGCGCGGGTTGGGCGGAGGAATGGGGGGGAGTGAGGACATGAATGGGTGCAGGCCCTGATGCAGCAGAGAGACACTCTCCCTGCCTTAGAGAACCTAACACCGATCCGCGTTCAACGAACGTGAAAGTTCGTGTCATTTCATGCACCGACGAGCATCCGGGCCGGATTCTCGATGCAGTCTTTGATGCGGATCAGGAAGGTCACAGCTTCTTTGCCATCCACGACGCGGTGGTCGTAGCTGAGCGCCAGATACATCATGGGGCGAACCACCACTTGGCCGTCCACGGCCACGGGGCGCTGCTGGATGCTGTGCATGCCCAGGATGGCGCTCTGAGGCGGATTGATGATAGGGGTGCTGAGCAGGGAGCCATAGACCCCACCATTGGAGATGGTGAAGACGCCACCGCTGAGATCTGGGATGGAGATCTTGCCTTCCTTGGCCTTGGCCGCGTAGCCGAGAATGTCCTTCTCGATGTCCGCAAAAGACTTCTGGTCCGTGTCACGCAGGACAGGGACAATCAGGCCTTTTTCCGTGCCGACGGCGACACCGATGTCATAAAAATGGTTCTGGATGATTTCGTCGCCATCTACGCGGACATTGATGGAGGGAACCGCCTTGAGGGCTTCCACCACGGCTTTCACGAAGAAGGACATGAAGCCGAGCTTGACGCCGTGGGTCTTGACAAAGCTGTCCTGCAGCTTGGAACGCATGGCCATGATGTTGGTCATGTCGCACTCGTTGAAGGTCGTCAGGATGGCGGCAGTCTGCTGGGCGCTGACGAGCTGCTCGGCGATCTTCTTGCGCAGAGGCGACATCTTCTTGCGCGTGGTGCGGCCTTCCGGTTTGGCGGGGGCCGGAGCCGGGGCTGGCTTGGGAGCAAGGGCGGCTTCGGCTTTTGGGGCAGGGGCTGCTTTGACCTCCGGTGCGGGAGCGGCAGGCTTCGCTTCTTCAGCCTTGGGGGCGGCTGCTGGGGTGGCAGGTTTAGGAGCTTCTGCGGCGGCTGCAGGAGCTGCGCCTTCGGCAATGCTACCGACGACGGCACCGACTTCCACGTCATCGCCAGCCTTATTGCCAATGGTGAGGATGCCCGAGGCTTCGGCCGTGACTTCGGCAGCCACTTTGTCGGTTTCCAGGGTCAGCAGAATGTCACCGGCTTTCACGGCGTCACCGTTGTTGAAGTGCCATTTGGCGATTTGACCTCCGGCGACAGATTCGCCGAGTGCGGGGATTTTGATGTCAGGCATGGCTAAGCTTAAAAAGGGAAGGGATCGTTCGGAGTGGGGTGCAGAGGCCTGCGATTAAACGGAGAAGGCGTCTTCGACGAGTTTGTCCTGCTCAAGCACGTGGATGGCTTTGGAGCCGGCGGCTGGGCTGGAGCTGCGCTCACGGCCGGCATAGCGGATGCGGTGGCCGGAGATGTCGGAGAGGCGATTGCGGATGTAGGTGAAGGCACCCATGTTCCGGGGTTCTTCCTGACACCAGACCCACTTCTTCTGCGCACGCGGATAACGGGCGACGATCTCCTTGAGCATGTCTTCGTGCAGGGGATAAAGCTGCTCGATGCGGATGATGGCGGCGTTCTTGATCTTGTTCTCTTCGCGGAATTCGAGGAGGTCGTAATAAACCTTACCGCTGCAAAGGATGAGACGGGTGACACGCTCGGCAGGACCCAAGAGATTTTCGTCATCAAGGATCTCCTTGAAGGCGGTGCCTTCGCTCATGTCGCTGATTTTGGAGACGCACTTCGGATGGCGCAGGAGGCTCTTCGGCGTCATGACGATGAGCGGCTTGCGGAAACCGCGCTTCATCTGGCGACGCAGGGCGTGGAAATACTGGGCCGGGGTGGTGAAGTTGCAGACCTGCCAGTTACGGCCGGCGGAAAGCTGGAGGAAGCGCTCAAGGCGGGCGCTGGAGTGCTCCGGCCCCTGGCCTTCATAGCCGTGAGGCAGCAGCATGGTGAGCTGGCTTGGTCGCTGCCACTTGCTCTCGGCGCTGGCGATGAATTGGTCGATGATGACCTGGGCACCGTTGACGAAGTCACCAAACTGGGCTTCCCAGCAGATGAGGACGTTGGGGGCGAGCAGGGTGTAACCGTAGTCGAAACCAAGCACGGCAGCTTCGGAAAGAAGACTGTTGTAAACGCAGAAGCGGCCCTGGTCCTCGGAGAGGTTGTTCAGCGGGATGTGGCGCTCGCGGGTTTCCGTATCGTAAAACACGCAGTGGCGCTGGCTGAAGGTTCCGCGACGGACGTCCTGACCGGAAAGGCGCACACCCAGACCTTCGGTAAGAAGGGAACCAAAAGCCAAAGATTCGGCGTAGGCCCAGTCAAATCCTTCGCCAGAATCCACGGCCTTTTTACGGGCGGCGAGGAAGCGCTTGGAGATGGTGGGATGCAGGCGGAAGCTTTCGGGCGTTTGCAGCAGCTTTTCACCCAGGGCCTTCAGTTCGGCTTCAGGGACTCCAGTCAGAACGGGGTCGAAGTTGAACGGTGGCTGTGGTTCAGCGGTGGAACCTTCATAAGGGTTGTCTCCGAGTTTTTCTTCGCGTTCGGCGAGCGTTTTCACGCCGTCTTCAAGCTCGTCTTCCAGTTCCTTTTGCAGGGCGGCGGCACCAGCTTCATCCAGCACGCCTTTCTGGGCGAGAACGCCTTTATAGATTGCGGCGGTGGAAGGGTGGGCGGCGATGGAGCGCGCCATGTTTGGCTGGGTGAATGCAGGTTCGTCGGTCTCGTTATGGCCGTAACGACGATAGCAAACAATGTCGATGACGATGTCACGGCCAAAGGTTTGGCGGAATTCGATGGCCAACTTGGCGGCATGGGCCACTTCCAGTGGGCAGTCGCCATTCACGTGGATGATTGGCGCGTCTATCATCTTGGCCACGTCGGTGCAATACTTGGTAGAGCGTGCATCGGCAGGCAGGGTGGTGAATCCGATCTGGTTGTTGACGACGAGATGGATGGTGCCGCCTGTGCGGTAACCGGGAAGCTGGGACAAGTTAAGCACTTCCGTCACGATACCTTGGCCGGCGAAAGCGGCGTCACCGTGGACGAGAACCGGGATGACCTGTTTACGGTCATTGGTATCGCCGAGGATGCGCTGGCGGGCGCGGGCCATGCCTTCCACCACGGGGTCCACTGCTTCGAGGTGGCTCGGGTTGGGAGCCAGCATGACGGCAATGTCATGACCGTCGCGGGTCTTGCGCACGGTTTCGAAACCGAGGTGGTATTTCACATCGCCATCACCGGCGACCATGTTTGGCACATAGTTTTCGCTGAATTCGTAGAACAGGGTTTCCAGCGGCTTGCGCAGGAAATTGGCCAGCACGCTGAGGCGGCCACGGTGCGCCATGCCCATGACGATTTCCTTAGCACCGAGGCGGGGCAGGTTTTCCAGGATCGTCTCCAGAGCGACCAGAAGGGATTCGCCACCTTCCACAGAGAAGCGCTTCTGGCCGACGTAGCGCCGATGAAGGAAGCGCTCAAAGGTTTCTGCCTCCAGAAGCCAGCGCAGGGCGTCGATCTGTGATTCAGCCGCCGGAGCGGGTTCAAAGGGGCGGTTCTCGATGCGCTCAAGCAGCCAGTTTTGAATCTCCGGCGTGTGGATGTGCATGAACTCGTAGCCAGCGGTGCCGCAATAGATGCGGCGCAATTCTTCCAGCATGGCCTGCAGTTTCATGGGCTGGCCATTGCGGAACATGTGCGTCTGCACCTCTTCGTTCAAGTCTTCCTGGGTAAAGCCGAGGCCTTCAACGGAAAGGGTGGGTGAATCGGGAGCCGAAGGGGAAAGCGGGTCCACATGGGCGGCAATGTGGCCGAGGGAGCGGAAGACCAGCAGGGCGTTGGTCACGCGCATGCGAAAGTTCAGCGTCTTTTCAGAAAGGGTCTCGCAGGTGCCCGTGCTGCCTTTGTCCCCTTTGGCCTGGCGTTTAGCCAGTTCAGCGAGGCCGAGCTCAAATCCTTCGAAGAAGGATGCCCATGTGGCATCGACGGAACGTGGATCTTTTTTCCAGTCTGTGTATTGGGAGTCGAGGAGGTCAGAGTTTGCCCGGAAGGGCACGGTGGCAGTCATGGCGTTGGGGGTCAGGCAGAATGAGCCCTTTTGCTACGCTTGCAACTTTGTAAAGGACGTAATTGGAGGAATCTTCATGCAACCAAGGCCGAAGATCACCCGAAGATGCAAAAGCATGATGAAATGACCGACCTTTTCCGGCCCTTGATGTCACGCCTTCCCACCTCTATCTGCTGCCTTCATGCGCCTCGAACTCGTCAATACCGGCACCGAACTCTGCCTCGGTGACACCATCAACACCAATGCGGCCTGGATCGGCCAGCGAATGGCCGCCCTGGGCATCGAGGTGGCCCGGCAGACCATCGTGCCGGATGGAGGGGCTGTGCGCGAAGCCATTGAGGAAGCGGCTGCTCGCGCGGATGTGGTGCTGGTTTCCGGCGGTCTTGGGCCGACCAATGACGATGTGACCCGTGAATCCACGGCGGAGCTCCTGGGACTACCGCTCGTCCAGGATGCCGGAGTGACGGAGCAACTGAACGCCTACTTTGCCAAGCGCAACAAGGTGCCTGCCGTCTCCAACCTCCGCCAGGCCATGGTTCCTGTAGGCGCTACGGTGCTGGAAAACGCCTATGGCACGGCCCCTGGGCTGTATTTCCCGGCGGAGCTGAGTGCTGTCCGTGGGTGGCACAGCCATATTTTTCTGCTGCCTGGGCCGCCGCGTGAGATTAAGCCCATGGTGGAATCCTGTGTGGAACCGCGCTTGCGTGCGCTTCTGCCAGATGGCGAAAACCGCCGGGTCATCTATCTGAAGCTGACAGGCATTGGCGAGTCGGAGATCGTGGAAAAAGTGGAAAAAGACCTCGAGGCCCTGGCTGGGCTGGAGCTGGGTTACTGCATCGGCAAGGGAGATGTGGATGTGCGTCTGGCGGGGCTGGCCGGTCCGGTGGCGGCCGGGGCCCAGATTGTGCGCGAGCGATTGGGCGAATATATTTTGTCCGAAGACCGCCGCGTGCTGGAAGAGGTCATCATCCAGTTGCTGACGGAGCGCGAAGAGTGGCTAGCCACGGCGGAGTCCTGCACGGGAGGTTACCTTTCCAGCCGGCTCACGGATGTCAGCGGCTCCTCCAAGGTTTACGGTCATGGCTTTGTGACCTATGCGAATGAGGCCAAGGAGAAACATCTCGGCGTCTCGGCTGATCTTTTGCAAGTGCATGGTGCCGTGAGCGAGCCGGTGGCCCGGGCCATGGCCGAGGGATGCCTGCGCACATCCGGGGCGGATTACGCGATTTCCATCACAGGCATCGCAGGGCCGACGGGAGGCACGGAGGAAAAGCCAGCGGGTACGGTTTATGTCGGGCTGGCTTCAAAAGGGCGCGAGACGGTGGTGCGGAAGTTTTTTTACCCCATCTCGCGCGACCGTTTCAAGCTGCTGACTTCCCAGGCCGCGATGGACCTTTTGCGCAGGCTTATTCAAGGCCTGCCGCTTGGGTGATGCGGGCTGCGGCCTCAGGCTGGCGAGCTCATCTTTAGCCCGATGATGCCCGCCAGGATGAGGGCGATGCAGATGAGCCGGATAGCCGTGCGAGGCTCATCAAAAAAGACGATGCCGATGATCGCGGTGCCCACCGCGCCGATGCCGGTCCAGACGGCATAGGCGGTGCCGATGGGCAGGGTCTTCAGCGCCTGGGAGAGCAGGCCGAAGCTGACGATCATGAGAGTGGCCGTGAAGACACTGGGCCACAGTCGCGTCCAGCCGTACGTATGTTTTAAACCAATGGCCCAAGCAATTTCAGTGAGCCCCGCCAGCAAAAGATAGATCCAAGCCATTTTAAACAAGTGTTGCCAGGGTCGTCCCTGCTGTGAAAAATGGAACTGCGAGGTCGTCCTCGCGTCCGTGGTGGTAAGGCTTGGTACTTAGCCCACGTTGTGTGTTTGTCAATCCAACTCCAACTCTATGATACGTCGTTCGTTTTTCACCCTCCTGGCCGTGCTGGCCGCCGTCACTTCTTACGCGGCAGATGCCCCTAAAAAGCTGCTTGTCGTCACTGTGACCACGGGCTTCCGCCATTCCTCCATCGAGACCGCCGAAAAGGTGCTGGCAGAGCTGGGCAAGTCCTCCGGAGCTTTCACTGTGGACTATGTCCACCAGCCTGAGGGGCAGCCCAAGAATCCAGGCAAGGCCCCGGAAAAGAAGCCCAATGAAACCGATGAGGCTTTCAAGGCCAAGCAGGAAGCCTACAGCAAGGCACTGGCTGACTACAACACCGCCAATGCGGTCTGGAATGACAAGGTGAAAGCCTACATGGCGGAGCACATGGCGATTGAGAAGATCAAGGGTTATGACGGTTTCATCTTTGCCAATACGACGGGTGACCTGCAGTTCCCGGACCGGGATGGTTTTGTGGAACTGATCAAAGGCGGCAAAGCCTTTGTGGCCATGCATTCCGGTGGAGACACCTACCATCCTTTCCGCGGTTATGTGGACATGCTGGGCGGTGAATTCCAAACCCACAAGGCCCAGGTGGAAGTGCAGCCTGTGCTGCATGATCCTGCGCACCCGGCCACGAAGCCCGTGCCTGCGGGCTGGCGCGTGTTTGACGAGATCTACCTCTTCAAGAACTATGATCCGGCCAAGGTGCACGCCCTCATGGGTCTGAACAGTCATCCGAATGAAGGCACCCCTGGTTATTACCCAGTGTCCTGGTGCAAAGAGTTCGGCAAGGGCAAGGTGTTTTACACCTCCTTGGGACATCGTGAAGACGTCTGGGATCCGACCTGGAAAGAAGGCACGAAGGACCGCAAGAACTCCCCTGAGATTGCCAAGACCTATCAGGAACACATCCTGGGCGGCATCAAGTGGGCGCTGGGCCTTGTCGAAGGCGATGCCGAAATCGGCAATCTGAAGGCTGAGCTTGGCCCAGTGAAGTAAGTTGGCCTAACTCAAAGTTAGTCTTTAAAAGAAAGGAGAGCGTCCCATTCGGGGCGCTCTTTTTTTTATTCGGGTTCGTTGCATGAAAAAAGCCAGCCACCTTGCGGCGACTGGCTTTTGGGAAAGACCTTGGAAACGGATTAAGCCAGGGCGTCCAGCTTGCGTGAAAGAGCATCCTTGGACTGCACGCCGACGACGGTCTCCTTCACTTCGCCATTCTTGATGAAGAGCAGCATCGGGATGGAGCGCACGCCATACTGGGCGGCCAGATTTGGATTTTCATCCACGTTCACTTTGGTGACCTTCACGGCGGCGCCTTTTTCGGCGGCCAGTTGTTCCAGGATGGGGGTCAGCATCCGGCAAGGACCGCACCATTCAGCCCAGAAGTCCACAATGACAGGGACCGTGCTGCTGGAGATTTCCGTCTGGAAGTTGGATTCGTTCAGATTGAGGACTGCTTCGGAGGCCATAGGTAGGAGGGGGTTGAAAAGGTTACGGGAGGGGTGGCTCTGACGATGCATGAGGTAGGCGCACACGTCCGTGAATCAATCATTTTCACGTTTCATCCGCCGCTTTTGCGGCTATCGCGTGCAGGAATGAGCCTTGATCACCCAGATCCCATGACCCGTCTGCGTTACGTTGTGCACCGTCTGCGCGCCCCTGGTGGCTGCCCATGGGACCAGGAACAGACGCACGAAACGCTTATCCCGCATGTGCTGGAGGAGGCCTATGAAGTGGTGGATGCCATCCGCAGCCGGGATCCGGCGCAGATGTGCGATGAACTGGGTGATCTGCTGTTGCAGCCCGTGCTCCATGCGGAAATCGCCGCCGGGGCGGGCACCTTTGACCTGGATGCCGTGGCCACGGGCTTGACGGAGAAACTGATCCGCCGCCACCCGCATGTGTTTGGCGATGCCAGTGCGAATGATTCGGCCGCAGTGCTGACGCAGTGGGATGCCATCAAGCGGCAGGAAAAGGGTACGCAAAAGGAAGGTCACCTGCATGGAGTGGGCGGGGGGCTGCCAGCCCTGATGCGTGCGCAGAAACTGCAAAAGAAGGCGGCCCTTGTGGGCTTTGACTGGCCGGATGTTGCACCCGTGTTTGGCAAGATCCGCGAGGAGGCTGCCGAACTGGAAGAGGCTGTCTCCGCCGGCCAGACGGCGGCCATCGAAGAGGAGCTGGGGGACCTGCTCTTCAGCGTGGTCAATCTGGCGCGCAAGCTGGGTGTGGAATCTGAGGCTGCGCTGGCTGCGGCTAACGAAAAGTTTGTTCGCCGGTTTCATCAGGTGGAGTCCGCCCTGACCGCTGAAGGCAAGAAGCTGGGCGAGGCGACCTTGGCGGAAATGGATGCGGCCTGGGACACCGTGAAAAAGCAGACTCAAGCCTGATGAACACGGTGCTGCGCGAGATCCTGTTTCTGCTCCAGCCTTTGTGTCTGGTGTGGCTGCTACTGACGGCGTGGCTGCTGAGGATGCTGTGGAAGAGGTTGTGGCGCTGGTCTTTGCTGCCCGTTTGTGCGTGGGTCATTTTGACAGTCGTCACCTGCACGGCGCTGCCTTCCTGGCTGATGGCGGGGCTGGAGTCTCAGCATGAGTTGCCGACGATGGAGGAAAT
This sequence comes from Prosthecobacter algae, assembly GCF_039542385.1. Lineage (NCBI taxonomy): Bacteria > Pseudomonadati > Verrucomicrobiota > Verrucomicrobiia > Verrucomicrobiales > Verrucomicrobiaceae > Prosthecobacter > Prosthecobacter algae. The sequence continues at coordinate 91,822 of NZ_BAABIA010000004.1, forward strand.
GGCGGGAGCGGATGCCATCATCTGTCTGGGTGGCGGTGTGGAGCCTTCATTCAAGGAACCCACGGGCATGCATCTGATGCGGGGTGCGGATCGCCTGGCCACTGCACTTTCGATGGCGATCTCAGGTGTAGCGCCGGTTCTTGTTTTGGGCGGTGCAGGGTACGAGCATGAAGGGCAGTACGTATCCGAAGCAGATGCCGTCTTTGCCAACTTACAGAACTACCCCCGGCTGAGCTTTGAGCAGATCAGCCTCGGCGTCTGCGCGAATACTCGTGATGAGGCTCTGAAGGTGGCTGATCTGGTGGAAAAGCGAGGCTGGAAAAAGGTGCTGTTGGTGACCTCGGCCAACCACATGCCGCGTGCCTGGGCCACCTTTAAAAAAGCGGGAGTGCCTGTCTTGCCCATTCCTTGCCACTACATGAGCAGCTTTCACCGGGTGGGTGAGGTGGACTGGCTGCACATGCCCTATGCAGGTTCACTGGAGCTCTTTGACTCCTGGTTTCACGAATGGATCGGCACGCGCCTGTATCAGTGGCGCGGCTGGATGTAATGGACAGATGCGGCGGCGATCTATTTCATCGCCGCATAAAGGGCATCGGTCTGGTCCGCATCCGGCAGGATTTCGATGAGTACGGGACCATCCGGCAAATCTTCGAGCTGATCTGGATGAGTGATCTGCACATAGTTTAGCCCCCACATCTGTGCCCAGGGGGCAAAGGTCACCCGATGGCGGTTTTCGATGATGTGCCTGGCCTGCCGTGAAAGGGAACGGAGCGAGGAGACCTGGGAGAAGATCTTGCCCCCGCCGTTGTTGATGACGACGAGCTTGCGGTTGCCTGCGGGAAGCTGGGGCATGATCCAGGGGGCGGCGAGATCATACATGGCGCTGAGGTCGCCAATGATCAGCCAGCTTTCACGGACGATGGCGCTGGTGCCCAGCCAGGTGGAAACCACGCCGTCAATGCCATTGGCCCCTCGGTTGGCAAAGAACTCGATTTCAGGCTGAACGGAACTGACGCCGAGATTGAATTCGCGGATCGGCAGGCTGTTGCCAAGAAAGACCTGCGCCTGGGTGGGGATGTGCATGGCCAGCTCGCGAATCCAGGCGGGCTCAGATAGCGGGTGGTCGCTCAGGCGGGCCTGGACATCGGGTGCGTTGCTGGCCAGGACGGCTGGTGGGAGCTGAAATCTGGCCAGTCCAGGCAGGCAGGACCAAGGCAAGGTTTGCACTTTTTCCTGCCTGGCCAAACCTGGAAACGGCTGCCGAGAAATGTTGGTGATGTGGATTTCGGGACGGTTTTCCAGATCCCGCCACCAGCGTGCGGTGGGGATGCCGCCGATGCGGATGATCTGCCGCAGATCCAGAGCGCGCAGATGTGACTCCGCAGCCACATGAAGGAGGTGATCCAGACGAGGCCGGTCAGGCCATTGGCCCCAGAGATTGGAAGTCGCCTCGGCCATGACCGGGAGACCGAGCTTGGCGAGGACGGGGGCCGCCTGGTGGGCCTCGGCCTTGGTGAGGCCGGAAACCAGCACCGCTGTGGGCTCCATGGTGACGGTGAACAAAGGCGGGGCAGGGGGCTTGGGCGCTGCGGGGCCATGATGGGCCAGGAAGTCCACGCCGTTTTGATTGGTATCCAGCGGCTCATCCAGGCAGATGTTGATGTGCAGGGGCCGGGGGCCGATGCGGGTAGGCCAGGACAGACTGGCCCCGACTTCCACATCCAGGCAGGCGGAAACATAGGGGCCAAAGAGGTCCTTTTGTTCAATGGCCTGCGGGGCACCCGTACCGCGAAAACGCCGAGGTCGGTCTGCGGTGATCAGCACGAGGGGCAGGCCCTGGTAGTGGGCCTCGATGGCAGCGGGCAGCAGTTCGGCGGCGGCGGTGCCGGAGGTCGTCAGCACGGCCACCGGGGCGCGGTCTGCCAGGATGCGACCAATGGCAAAAAAGGCGGCGCTGCGTTCTTCAAAAAAGTTCCAGAGCTTCACGCCCTCACTTTCCGTCAGGGCGGCAATGATGGGTGCATTCCGTGCGCCTGCGGCCACACAGACCTCGGCCACGCCCATGCGGGCCAGGGCGGTGATGAGGGAGCGGATGATGTGGGTGTTCATGCAGAGTCGGGTGTCCGGCTTTACAACCCCAGCATGGTCACAACGGATTCACGTTTTAATCGCAATTCACGCCATTCATGATCAAAGGCGCTGCCACCGACAATGCCACAACCCGAAGGAAGTTTCGCCTCGCTTCCCGCCCAGCTCAGGCCTCGGATGGCGACGATCATGTGGCAGGTGGGCGCATCGCCGGGCTCGATGAATCCAAAGGGAGCCCCGAAAAAGCCGGGGACATTGAGTTGGCTGCGATACTCGCGCAGGCGATCCAGCCAGGGTTCTTCGCGGGGCAGACAGCCGACGGCGGGCGTGGGATGCAGCGCCTTCACCAAGGCAGCGGCTTCTGCTGGTTGTTCCAGCTTCACCCGCAGATGGCTCTGAAAATGCAGGAGGCCGGTGGTCTGGCAGAGCCCGCGTGGTTCGCGTTCCACAGTGCCCAGGTGCCCCAGTTGCTCGGAAAGATACCGAACCACGATCTCATGTTCCTCGATCTCCTTCACATCGGTCAAAAAGGCGGCTTGGTCGCCAGGCTTGGCCGTGCCAGCCAGGGCCATGGTCTCCACCGTGCCGCCCTGGAGTCGGAACAGCAGTTCCGGAGATGCGCCCAAAAAGCCCTGGCTGCCCTGGAGCCAGGCATAGCCCCAGGTATTGGCCGGGGCGGACATCACCCGTTCCAGCAGCCGCACGGGGTCGCCTTCGGTGATCGTGCCTTGTTCGGTCAGCACCGGGACCATTTTTTCGAGCCTGCGGGCCAGCACCTCTCTCCGGATGCGGCGAAAGGCCATCTTGAACCACTCCGTTGCGGGCTTGGCCCATTGAATGTGAGGAGGCTGGGCTCCGTTCCAGCCGACATTTTGTGCCAGGCTCTCAGGACCCACTTCCACGAGGTGGGCGGGTTTCTTCCAGGGCTTGGGGTCTGAGAGGTCAAAATCGTTGACATAGAACACCCCGCCCCCGGCTGGGGCCTCTGTAAAAGATTCGAAGGGGCCTTGGCCGATCCACGCCCGTCCTCCGGGCAACCTGAAAAGTGCGATATCCGTCATGTGCATCTTATAGTGAAACGCATGTGCTGTGGTGCAAGGGGCGAGGATTTCGCTTTTCGGTTTTCTCAAACCGAGTTTACATGCAGGCATGCGACTGACTCACTTTGCCCTTTCCCTCACTTTGATCCTCCTTGCCATCACCAGCTACCTGGCCTGGGAGGGGCAACAGGAGATCAAAGGCCTGAAGCGGGAGCGGGAATTCGACAAGGAACAGCTCCGTGCCGAAAAGACGGCTAGCCCTGACCAGGGTTCCCTGGTGCCTCTGCCCTCCACCCCTGCGGCCAGCATTACTCCCCCTCCAGCTCCAGGCACCATCGCCGCTGCTCCCCCTCCTCCTGCGGAACTCATGGCAGGCACCAGCACTCTCCCCGGCGGTGGACTGACGGTGCCAAAAACGGTCATTGAGGCTGAATCGAAGGGCATCTCCACCAATACGCTGACCTCCCTGCAAAAGCAGGTGATCGCCTCGCCAGCCGTGGCCCGGGTGAAAACGGTGGTGAAGGACCAAGGTTTTGTTGTTTTGGACGCAGGGTCCAAACAGAGCCTGGCCAAAGGGCAGAAATATGAGATCCGTCGCGGCAATGCGATCCTCGCCAAGATCACCCTGACCGATGCCATCGAAGAGTCCGAAGCTGTGGCCGACCTGGACTTTGCCTCCATCCCGACCGGGGTGGAAATCGAACCCGGAGATGAAATCATCGCCCCTGTGGCACGCTAATGGCCAGAATCCGTATTGATCTTGCCCTGGTCCAGCGCGGCCTCGTGCCCTCGCGTGAACAGGCCAAGCGCCTCATCATGGCCGGGGAAGTTTTCCTTGGGGAAGAGCTGATCACCAAGCCAGGATGGCTGGTGCGGCAGGATGCGGCCTTGCGGGTCAAGGAGCCTCCTCGCTACGTCAGCCGCGGTGGCTTTAAAATGGAAGGGGCCCTGGAACATTTCGGCATAGATGTCACGGGTCTAACCGCCATGGACGTCGGGGCCTCCACCGGAGGCTTCACCGATTGCCTGCTCCAGCGTGGGGCGGTGAAGGTTTATGCCTTTGATGTGGGGACCAATCAGATGGTCTGGAAGCTGCGCAGCGATCCGCGCGTGGTCTGCCGCGAGAACTTCAATGTCCGGCATCTGGTGCCCGCCGATGTTCCTGAAAGTGTGGATTTCATTGTGGCCGATGTCTCCTTCATTTCACTCACGCTCGTGCTGCCTGGTGCGCTTTCCGTCTTGAAGCCGGGCGGTCAGGCCCTGGTGCTGGTGAAGCCCCAGTTCGAACTCAGCCGCGAAGAAGTTGGCAAAGGTGGGATTGTACGAGAGCCGGAACTGCACGTGAAGGCCTGCACACGCATTCAGACCTTTGTCGAAAGCCGTTCAGAGCTGGAATGGCGGGGACTGGTGGAGTCCTCCATTCAGGGGACCGATGGCAACCGTGAGTTTTTGGCTTGGTTTGCCAAACGGATTTTACCAGAGTGAAAAGCCGATGGTCACGGCCCGACGCACCTTCTTATGCAGGATCAGGCAGACCCCGGCGACCGCATACAGCAGGTTCAGCATTCCCAGCCAGAACGGCAGAATGTCACGTGTCAGCCAGGGGTCCTGCTCCGTGCTGAGGGAAGGGGCCACCTGGGTGAGGAAGAACACGCCGCAGACACTGAAGCCAATAAACATCAGTCCAAGAATGTGACGGCAGGCACCATTGGCAGACATCATCCCAACCAATGGAAGAATTGTCAAAATGTACCATAGCGCAGTCGCAACCGCCCAGAGGAAAAGACCATGGCCAAAAATAAGCGCCACCACAGAGATGCCGATCAGCAAATGGGCGAGCAAAATACGCCGGGTGAAGTGAACTTCATCCCGTAATATCGCTGCACGATTGCGTTGAACATCCAGCATATTGCTTACGGAAGATAGAAAGTTGAGCATTTCAGTCAACCTGCATTTTGTATTAGGATGAACAGAAGTGCAAAAAGACCGGAGATCAGCGTCTGTATGGCGGCTGCTTAACGATTTAATCTTGGTTTTTGAATTCGCAAAAAATAAGAGCACTGTGGAGAGGGATAGGAGCCGGGGAGCGGCAGACGGTGCCTAAGCCGAGCTTCCAGGGGTTCTGTCAGCGTGATTCCACGTTGTCTTTGACAAGGCTGGCCTTGTCCGATTCGATGGCGAACCAGGCGCTGCTGGCAGCAAGTTTGCGACCGCAGTCCGTTGCTAGATTTTGGGTGATGAGCATGCCTTTGCAGGGGCGGGTGCTCCAGATGGCGGCAGTGGACAGGCCGGCAAAGGTATTGCCGCTGAGTGTGCAGGATTCGGTGCCTTCCAGCAGGATGCCTGTGCCTTCATCAATGCTCATCAGTGTCTTGCCTTCCGCAGGCCGTTTGTCCTGACCGGCCCCAATGTAGGTATTGCCAAAGTTGTTGGCGGAAAGGGTGTTCCGACCGGAGTCTGCGCTGACACGAACGGAGAACTTGTGGGCAATGGTGAAGGTGTTGGCACTGATGGCGCAGCCGTGGGCATCACGCAGATCAATGCCACCTTCCAGATGATGGGCGATCACATTCGCGCTGAGGGTGATGCCGTAGCAGTCACGGTCTAGGATGACGGCAGTGCCATTGCACTCCTCGATCATGTTGCCGCTGACGACGGAGCCATAGGTGTTTTCGATCACCACGCCATGTCTCAGGTGGTCGTCCACGTTGTTGCCGTTCATGCACAGGTTAAAGGAGTCGGTGCAGTGCAGGGCATCCTGGTTTTCTTCAAAGTGGTTGGCATTTACCACGATGTCATGGCAGTTGATGATTTCGACGCCACACTTTTTGTTATACGTAAAGATGCAGGCACTGATGCGAGGATCTTCAAAACAGTCCAGCAACTGCACCCCGTGGCCGCCATGATGATCCACCGACATGCCGCTGAGGTAGATCTCCTGGATGGATTCGGCAAAGATGCCGTCGCCGCTTTTCTCCTGGCCCTGGATGCGGAAGTCTGCCAGTTGCACACGCCAGAGCTTGGCCTTTTTGTCCTGGTCCAAAGTCGGCGGGCGGAGGATCAGTGAAGGTTTACCCTCTTCGTTTTTATTGATAATGCAGGTGGCGGCCCCAGCGCCGACGATGCGCGTGTCCTCCGTGTGAATGCGCAGGGGCTCGGTGATCTCAAATTTGCCGGCGGGCAGAATCACCAGGCCACCGGAGGCAGGAACGGAATCAAAAGCGGCCTGCAGGCTGGGGAATTTGGCCGCATCCACGGTGACGGGCGGTGCGCCGGCGGCAAAGGTAGCGGTGAACAACAGACAGAGCAGGGGAACGAGGCGCATGCCAAACCTACGTGATCGAAAGGGAGGATTGTGCGCACAGGTTGCAAGCGGTGCCGGAAATGCTCCATTGGGGCAGATGATTTTCCCCGTCCGATTTTTCCTATCGATCCTTTGCCTGGGGCCACTCGTCCTCCAGGCCGCCCCCAAAGTGAAAACCCGCAGCGCGGCGGGCAAGCCGAATGTGCTCTTCATCATCGCGGATGACCTCAAGGACTACGTGGGCTGGATGGGCGGGCATCCCCAGGCCCTGACGCCTAACATGGATCGCCTGGCGAAAATGGGCATGCGCTTCACCAATGCCCACTGCAACTATGCCCTGTGCAACCCGTCCCGTACAAGCCTGCTGACTGGCCTGCAGCCTGCCTCCAGCGGAGTCTTTGGCAATGAGCAGGACTGGCGCCGCAGTTTGCAGGTGGCGGGCAAAGCCACTCTGCCAGAGCATTTTAAGGCCATGGGATTTGCCACGGCTGCGGGCGGGAAAATCTTCCATGCCAATCACGGTGGCCCAGAGGGGCGGTTGGCAGGCTGGCATGGTGGTCGGCGTGGCTTTGAACAAGATGCTGCCTGGGACACCCGTTTCCCTGAGCCGGGGGTACAGATCCCTGACCTGCCTGTGCATACCGGACAAAACTTCAACGGCATGAACATCTGGCATTGGGACTGGGGCCAGATCGATCTGCCGGATGAGCTGACGGATGACGGCGCGGTCACCACCTGGGCGGCTGATTTTCTCAAGCAGAAGGCGAAGAAGCCCTTCTTCCTTTCGGTCGGTCTCTATCGTCCGCATTCGCCCTGGTATGTGCCGCAGAAGTATTTTGACCTGTTCCCTCTGGACAGCATCCAACTGCCGGAGGTGAAGGAAGGGGACCTGGACGATGTGCCTGAGTTTGCTCGATCCCATAACAAACCGGGCAGCCATCATGAAAAGATCCTGAAGGGCAATCAGTGGAAGGAAGCCGTGCGTGCCTACCTGGCCAGTGTCGCCTTTTGCGATGCAATGCTGGGGCGTGTGCTGGATGGCCTAGCCAGTGGACCCAATGCGGAAAACACCATCGTCGTCTTCACCTCCGACCATGGCTGGTACCTGGGGGAAAAGAACCTGTGGCACAAAGGCAAGCTGTGGGAGGAGACAACCCGTGTGCCCCTGACCATTTACGCGCCCGGTCTGACGAAGGAAGACACGGTGAGTGATCAGCCCGTGTCGCTGGTGGATCTGTATCCGACCCTTTGCGATCTCGTGAAGGTGGCCAAACCGGAGCACCTGGACGGCCACAGCCTGCTGCCTCTTTTGAAAGATCCCTCCGGCAAGAGCGAAGGTCCTGCCATCACTACCATGGGCGGCGGGGACCGGGCGAGCTATGCGGCCCGTAGCGACCGCTGGCGCTACATCCGCTATGCCGATGGCAGTGAGGAACTTTATGACCATCAGGCCGACCCGCATGAGTGGACCAATGTGGCTGGCGACTCCGCCCATGCCTCCCTCAAGCAGGAACTGGCGGCTTTCTTCCCCAAGGAATTCAAGTCCGCCTCCCGCCCGGCCAAAGAAGTGGGCAACACCCCCAGCGATGACGGCAGTGCGCATCTGAAATTGCAGATCGGCGATGAACTGAGCGCGGAAGAATCCCCCAACATCCAGGGGCGAGGTCTTTTTGTGGATGCGGTCTTTGATTACAGTCCCCGTGTGGATGCGGACAGTTCTCTGGTCTCGCAGGGAAATGGCCAGATGGGGTGGGCTCTGCATCTGGTGGCTGGCAAGCCGACGTTGAGCATTTTCCAGGATGGCAAGGTCACCTCCATCACGGGAGACGGGCTGGTGGAAGGGACCTGCAATGTGCGGGCCATGATTGATGCCGATGGTCTGATGTCCCTGGCCGTCCCCGGGCGCAGCGAAGTGCTGGGTGTCACACCTTTTGCCAACGGCTTCCCCACTCAACCCACCCAGGGGCTGGGGGCTGGCATCAGCTTTGGTCCGCTGAGTGTGGCCGAGTTTCCCAACAGCACTCCTTGGGATGGTAGGGTCTATCGCCTGCGGGTGACCGTGATGCCCCCTAAAGAGACAGTCGCGAAGCCGGGCAATTGACCTGCGGGCAGAAGCGGGTTATTGCCTTTCCTACCAATCTCATGCGCTGCCGCATCATCAAAGACTTCCGCTTCGAGGCCGCTCAAACGCTGCCTAATCTCCCTGGGAACCATAAGTGCACCCAGATGCATGGCCATAGCTTCAAAGTGGAGATCGCTGTCGAAGGTGAGGTGGATCCGCACATCGGCTGGGTGTATGACCACGCAGAAATCAGCAAGGCCATGAAACCTCTGCTGGATCGCATGGATCATGCCTACCTCAACGAGATCGAGGGCCTGGAGAATCCGACCATCGAAAACATGGCTGCCTGGCTGTGGAAAAAGCTGGCCCCTCAGCTTCCCGGCCTGTGCGAAATCGTCATCTACGAAACCCCGACGGCGCGCTGTGTTTTTCGTGGGGAGTTCTGAGGTGAGATAACCTCATGCATTGGACACGCCCTTTTCAGGTCCTGACGTTGGCGGGGTTCAGCGTCAGTCTGACCTCTCACTTTCTGGCCATCACGGGAACGGTGGAGGCATTCCCTTCCTCAGTCATGATGCTGCATGGTGGAGTTTTTATCGTCTTTATTCCTGCGGCCATTGTGGGGAGCCGAGTCGCCAAAGGCAGCCCTCGAAAAGATGTTTGGAAGGTCATGTTGGCCCACAGTCCCGCTTGGTTGAGACGGGTTTTCTGGAGCGTATGTATTTACGCCCTCCTCAACTTTATGACCTTTACCTTCACAGTGCCCATGGGGATGCCCACGGGAAAAGATTCCCCCTTGGGTGTGGGTGCAGCCGTGGTTCGTGCCTTTTCAGGCCATTGGATGGTCTTTTACCTCGCTGCTTTCGTGATCCTTTACTCTGAAGAGCGCAGGAAACGACAGTCGGCAGAAGAGACCGTCCATTAACGAAACACCGGCGAAAGCAGGAACGGGCTGGACTCACGGATGGCCGAAGCTTCACGGCGCTTGCCGGAGCGTTGGCTTTCAAGATGAGCTTTTTTGCCACGGATGTTTTCCACCCGGGTCGAGGTCTGGAAACCGCTCATCGAGAAACGTGGAGTCAGACGGCTGATCTTGCTGTCCATGGTGCGCAGGCTCTGGACGAGCAGTACAATCAGGGCGGAGTTCAGCACACTGCCGAGAAGCAGCAGGACATACTTGCCCGCCACCTTGGCCAAAGCAGGCAGCCAGACGGAGGTTTCGGAAAGGAATTTTAAAGCTCCACTCTCTTTGCCAGAGCTCTGGGCTGAGGCGAGATCGAGCATGAAAAAGCAGCCCACAAGAACAAAGAGGGCAGCCGTGAGAACAAAGGCAAAATCAAAGCCAGACACTGAAGTCCGGGAAACTCGGCGGGCAGAGGGCTCTGCCAAGTGCATGATCGGGGTGGCAGGACGGATCATAATAATTGGAGCGGATAATAGACTCCATACGCTATGTGCCAACTAAATATTTAGGTAAGTTAATATTTTTATTAACTACTGTTCTTTAGAACAACTAAGTTGGTGTTAAACTAGATGCACTTATCCCGAGTTAGCTCACTGCGGTTGCAGTGACGGCCCTGGCCACACCTCGTCACTTGTTGGCTCGCCGGGCCATGAACTCTTCCGCCAGGGCCCGGTAGGCCTGGGCCCCGCGTCCATTGGCTTCATACTCGACGATGGTCTTGCCGTAGCTCGGGGCCTCACCCAGGCGCACGGTGCGAGGGATGATGGTATTATAAATGACCTCGGCAAAGTAGCTCTTCACATCGTTGACGACCTGGTTGGCCAGATTGGCACGCTGATCGTACATCGTCATGACGATGCCTTCCAGGAGGAGGTTGGGATTGACCCCACAGTCGCGGATCTGCTGCACCACCTGCACAATGCTCGAAAGGCCTTCAAGACCGAAGTACTCACACTGGATCGGCACCAGCATTTCATCGGCCGCAGCCAGGGCTGAGGTCATCAGGACGCCCAGGGAAGGGGGGCAGTCCAGAAAGGCGTAGTCAAAATGGTTCGACTGGCGGAGCTGGTCCAGCACCTCGCGGAGGCGGGTGAGGTGGTTGCCTCGCTGGGCGAGTTCGATCTCGCAGCCCGCCAGTTCCTGGTGGCTGCGGATGATGGAAAGATTGGGCAGCCGGGTGCTGCGGATGACTTCGTGAGGGTCGGAGCCTTCGACCAGAGCCGAATAGATGCTGCCGCCCTCTTCCTTGGCCAGGCCCAGGCCGCTGGTGGCATTGCCCTGGGAGTCCAGGTCAATAAGCAGGCAGCGCACGCCTCGCTGGGCGAGACAGGCAGACAGGTTGACGGCGGTGGTGGTTTTACCCACTCCGCCCTTTTGATTGGTGATCGCGACTATCCGCATAAGTTGCCTTGACGGGCGACATTGAACGGGAACCATGCCCCGCGCCAGAAAGAAATGGAATTCACGGAGAAATGGTTGGGAGAAATCGGTGGCTGGCAGGCCATGAAGGCCGCGCGTGGCCTCGTGGAAGCCGGTCTTGTGGAACTGCAGACCGCAGAGGCCGGCCTTGTGCGTGGTCTGGCCGGCAGTGGGAAAATGAAGTTTTCCTGTGGACTTCGCATCAAAGGCCGCAGCGATGTGGACAACCTTTGCACCTGCCCCGCAGCCCGCCGGAGCATGATCTGTGAGCATTCCCTGGCTGTGGCACTGGTGCATCTTCGGCCAGCCAGCGCTCGCCCAGCCCCTGTCTCAGGCCGTCCATCGGGAGGGGCGGTGCCACCACCTGCCAGGAGCGCGGGTCCCGTTCCTGCCGCTCCAAAGGCACGTGTGCCCCGGCGTGTCCCTGGGCGCTACTCCTTATTTTTGCCGGAAACGCTGCTCCTGGGAACGGCACGTGAACCGCTGGGAGCCTACGTGAAATTTGAGGCGGGAGGCGAGGCTGAGGAATCCCTGCTGGCGGCTTGGTTGGCGGAGCAGGGAATCCAGGCTCAAAGCGCCCCCCTGTCTCTCAATGCAAAGGTCCTGGCGGAGATGTTTCCGCTTTTGTCAGGTCATCCACGGGTGATTGCTGGAAAACCCTCGGGAGGTGGCAAGGGGGTGGCCGTGGCTGCCGAACCCATGCGGCTGCCCCTGCTGATCGAGGCCAAGGGTGGGCAGGTGGATCTCAGGCTGGAGGGAGGCGGCCAGGGGCCTCTTTTTAAATCCGACCCAGGCGGGTGGTGGGTCTGTCGTGAGACTTCGAGTCTCTTTTCGTTGCCACGGTCCGAAAGTGAAGTGAGTCGGGTCTTGGCGGAGTTGCCGGCGATGCGTCCGCTTTCCTGGTTGGTCGCTCACCGGGAGGCTCTGGCCGACGTGTTCCAGATTGAAATGCGCGGTGCTGCCCTGGAGAAATTCCACGTGGCCCCGGTGCCCTGTACGTTCGAATTGCACTTGGACGGTTCGTTCCAGGCTGCCGATGTGACCCTTTCCGCCGAGTATCAGGGGCGACGTTGGGGCATTACCTCCGGGAAGGTACCAACATCCGTTGAGAGCATTTTTCCCATTCAGGATCAAGAATCAACGGGAACTTTTTACGTTTTCAACAGGCAGGCTGAATCCAGGCTTTTGGCCCGGCTTCAGTTTATGGGCTTCAAGTCAGCCGGGATGAAACTGGGAACCGTGGATACCGAGGTTTTTCGCCTGATGGGGCAGGAAAATGTGATGCGGTTTTTTGCTTCAGACCTGCCGCGTCTGCGTCACGAAGTGCTGGTTGTTGAGGGGGATAAATGGCGGGCGGCCACCCGTGGGGTGGGGCGCATCCAGCCTCAGGTCCGCGAGGTGCCCGCCAATGGCGAGCGCGGGGCGGGTTCAGACTGGTTGGCGGTGGAGTTTGGCTATGAATCTCCCGATGGGTTCCGCCTTCCCAGGGCGGAGGTGCTGCGGTTGGTCCGCTCGGGCCAGCGAAGTGTGCAGGGGAAAAATGGCAAAAAGTACCTTCTGGACCTCCAGGAGGTGGAGGAGTTTGAGGATACCCTGAAGGATGTGCCGCTCCAGATTACCCCGGATGGAGCCAAGATCAGTTCCCTTCACGCCGGGTATTTCCTGCCGGAATCAGACACAGCGGCCTCGCTGCCGGGGGAAAAAGAGACTCTGGGTCTCCTCGGTGATCTGGGGGGGCGTCTGCGCCCTTATCAGCTCTTGGGGGTTCGCTGGATGACTTCCCTGGTCCAGGCGGGCCGTGGCGGCCTTCTGGGGGACGAGATGGGGCTTGGCAAAACGGTCCAGAGCATCGCGCTGGTAGCCAGTTTTCTATCCCAGCGGCAGCGTCAGGAGCCGGTTTTGATTGTCTGCCCGAAATCCCTGTGCGGAAACTGGCTGGCGGAGTTTGAGCGCTTTGCCCCCCATTTAAAGGTGACCATCTCCCAAGGGAGCAAGCGTGAAAGCGTGTTGAATAATATTAACGATTTTAACGTGATAATAACCACTTATCAGTTGGTGGTTAGAGATGTTGATCAATTAAAGATTCAAAAATTTGGCTTCATTTTATTGGATGAAGCCAGCTACATTCGGAATCCCGATACGGATGCTGCCAAATGCCTGCGTAGCCTGAAGGCCCACGCTCGCGTCGCCCTGACGGGAACCCCGGTGGAAAACAGCACCCGGGATCTGTGGTCCATCTTCCAGTTCCTTCTCCCTGGTTACCTGGGCAGCCGGGAAAACTTCAAGGAGCGGTTTGATCAGCCGATCCAGACGGCCCTGGGAACTCCGGCTGGGCAGGCGGCGAGTGAGCGTCTGAAGAAACTCATTCGCCCGTATTTTCTGCGGCGCACCAAGCGGGAGGTGCTGAAGGACCTGCCGGATAAGATCGAACAGGTACTGTGGTGCGATCCTTCACCAGCGCAGGGTGAGGTCTATCGGCGTCTGCTTGAGGAAGGTCGCGAGGAGATCAAGGCTGCACGCAAACGTTCCGGCCAAGGCGGGGCGAAGATGACCATGTTCACCGTGCTGCTCCGTCTGCGCCAGGCTTGCTGTGATTTACGTCTCACCGGCTTGCAGGGGGATACTATAGGCAAGCTGGACCGGGAGGATCTGTCTGGGAAATGGCCCATGCTGCAGGAGCGCCTGGAATCCATCATCGATGGTGGTGGAAAAGTTCTTATATTCAGCCAGTTCGTTCAATATTTACGTTTGGTTCGTGATTATTTGGGCGAACAAAAAACCTCGTATGCCTATCTGGATGGTGGCAGTCAGGATCGCGATGCCCAGGTGAAGACTTTCCAGTCGGATCCTTCCTGCCGGGTCTTCCTCATCAGTCTCAAGGCCGGTGGCTACGGGCTGAACCTTACCGCCGCAGACCACGTCATTCTGCTGGACCCCTGGTGGAACCCGGCGGTGGAATCGCAGGCCATTGACCGTGCCCACCGTATCGGTCAGCAGCGGGTGGTCACCGCCTACCGTCTGGCGATCCGGGGGACGGTGGAGGAGCGAATCCTGGCTCTCCAGGCGAAAAAACGCGGTCTGGTGGAGGCGGCGCTGGATGAGCAGTCGCCTCTCATGGCGGGGCTTTTGGAGAGCGATCTTGAGTCCCTGATTGCGGATTGAGAAGTTCGGAGGGTGATTTGACTTGGACCGGTGTGTCAGAAAAGTGACCCGATGCGGTTGGTTTCTTATCACCACCGATTTAAGTCTGCCCTGCTGGGAATCCGGCCCGAATACTGCTTCTTCTCTCCCCAAGTATGACCTCCACTCCTGTCCCTTGGAAGATTCTTTCCTCATCTGCCACTTTCAATGTCCTCAGTGAGGGCTGGAACCTGGCGGAAATTGAAGCTGGTGAGGAGCAAACCCGCAGCTTCAGTGTGGAGATCGTCTTTGATTCTCCCTTCTTGGCCACGCCGGTCGTCCAACTCGGAATCTCCAGTTTTGACATTGATCAGCGCGACAGTGCCCGCCTGACCGTCCTGGCCACTCAAATTACTGAATCTGGATTCACAGCCGTCATTTCCACCTGGGCCAACACGCGGGTTTACGCCGCCGGCTTCAACTGGTTTGCGATTGGGGCATAGGCCAAGCCCCCATTGCTTCATTGCAAGCCGATGAGGTTCTGGCGCGTTGGTGAAGGCAGTTATGAAATGCTTCCTCCGTTCTACGTGTGCTTCCCTGATGATACAGACCTGTCTTGTCAGTTCGGCTGCCGAGGAAGATCTGAGTGCGCCGCCGGTGGTCACTGCGAAATCCTGGGCGATCGTGGACGCCAAGACGGGTAGCCTATTATGGGGAGACTTGGCGGGTGAACCGCGCAAGGCGGCCAGCACGGCAAAGATGATGTGCGCCCTGGTGGTCTTGCAGATGGCGGAAAAGGAGACCTCGATTTTCGAGGAATGGGTGACGTTCTCCAAAGTCGCCAGCAGCACACCCGGATCCACGGCCGGGATCAAAGCCGGGGAGAAGGTGAAGGTGCGGGATTGTCTCTATGGCCTGCTGCTCCCTTCCGGCAATGATGCGGGCAATGCCCTGGCTGAACATCTGAATGCACGACTGGCCGGACCCGATGAGGCAATGCTGAAAGCGGGCATGGATAATCCGACTCTGAAAAGCCGGGTGAATTTCATTGCCGAGATGAACCGTGTAGCCCGCCAGATCGGGATGACGAAGACGGTCTATCGCTCCGCCTACGGGGATGGGGGGACGGACAAGGACCTGACGACGACGGCAAGCGATCTCTGCCGATTGGCGGTAAAGGTGATGAGCTCGGAAACCTTCCGAACCTGTGTCCGCACTCAGCATCATGAAGCCGTGGTGAGGACGGGGGCTAAGTCCACCCGGCAGGTGACCTGGGAAAATAGCAATGCCTTGCTGGCCTTGGACATGGGTTACGATGGTATCAAAACGGGTCTCACCAACCAGGCGGGGCACTGCCTGGTGGCCAGTGCGCATCGTGGCGGTGATCATCTTTATGGGGTGGTTCTAGGGAGTTCCTCCGCCGATGGACGTTATGCCGATATGCGGAATCTCTTTCGCTGGGCCTGGAAGCAGCGTCCTGCTAGGCCGTAAAAGAAAAATGCGTGCGCCGTTGAGGGCGCACGCATTTGGGGGATGCTTCGAAGCGATCAGAGATTAGCGTTCACGGCGCTTCTTTTCAGCATCCGCTGCGGCTGGCTTTTTAGTCGGAGCTGGGGCTTTCTTCACTTGGGGGCGAGGCGCTGGAGCGGCCTTTTTTACCTCAGGGCGTGGGGCTGGGGGAGCCTGTTTGACCTGAGGACGTGGCTGGGCTGCAGGCTTTTTGACCTGGGGGGTGACCCGTGGTTCTGGCCGGGCTGTCCGCAGCGCAGCTTCATCGGGCCGTTTCACGGCTGGGGTGGGGCGGGCTTCGGGCTTGGGCATCGGCGCAGGTTTCACCTTTGGGGTGCTGGGTTCTGGCATGCGCTTCGGCTTGGCTTCAGGAACGCGGCGTGGCTCCGGCATGGGGACTGGGCGGGCATCCGAAGGGGCATTGGGAATATTGGGACGCATATCCGGGAGGCGTTCAGGCCGATTTCCTGGGGACTCAGGGCGGACCTTCGGCAGCTCGGGTCTGGTTTTACGGGGTTCGGGCACATTAGGGACAGCCTTGGGGGCTGGGGGCGCATCTTCGGTTTTTGGCGGGGTCATCGGGGTGCCGCCACGACGTGGAATTTCATCGCTGGGAACCACACCTGGAGCTAGCCGAGGACGGGGGGCCTCGCCTGGCTTCACGCCTGGGCGACGATCTGGGCGGTCATCTTTGTCTGCACCTGGACGCTCAGGTTTTTCGGGCTGTCCACGGCCAGGGAGGTCGCGTGGGTTGGCACCTGGCATGCGGCCTTCTTCACCACGGCCATCCGGGGTGCGGTCACCCGGCATCCGGCCATCTCTCGGGCGTTCACCTGGACGTGTTTCACGGTCAGGCATGCCGGGGCGATCTGGCGCACCGGTGGGAGGGGTGTCTTTCACATCGGGCCTGCCATTCTTTTTCCGAGGGTCGCCTGGTTGGCCATCCTTATCGGCGGGCATGGCCTTGCGCACATCTTCCTCGATGCTGCCTGGGGCTGGGCGCTGGCCGGGGCCACGGCGTTCTTCGGGCTTCAGCAGACGGCCAACGGCGGGTGGTGGCACTTTGCTGGTCACCAGATCGAGCGCTTTGTCAGGCAGATTGGCAGGTTTGTTTTTGGAAAAATCTTCGCGTTGACGCTCACGCAGGCGCTCGACGGCCTGTGTATCGCTGCCACGCCAGCCGCGGTCAATTTCAGGGCGCTCGAGGCGTTCTTTCACCCGGGAAGGGAGGCGGAGGGACTCATCTCTGCGAATGGATGGGGCAGCGACGATGAGTTCATCCCGCTCAATGCGTGAGAGGCTGTCGTAACCCCGGGGCCGTTCGCCGCGTGTGTTCTGCCAATCATTGCGGAAGCGGTCATCGTCGCGGCGCAGGCTTAGGCGACGGATGCGGTTTTCACCCCGGTCGAACCGGGAAGGATCCGGGCCGCCCACAAAGATGTTGTTCACCACATTCTGCCTATAGGAGATGTTGGTGATGTTTACGGAGCGGTCAATGTAGGTGTAGTTGCGGCCGCGATCAATGATGACCGGACGCAGGGAAGTGCGGCGGGCAAAGAGATTGAACGGCACGAAGTTATAATAGGAGGGGCCGACATCGTAGTAGCTGTCCGTCCACTGATTGAAGCCGACGCTGACAGACCAGCGAGCCTCGGGGGGCAAGGGGGCCCAGCCGATGTGGTCATCGGCCTGGCGCCAGGAAACCCAGGCGGGGGCCCACTCATAACCAGGCACCCAGACCCAGTTCCCGCTCATGCGGATCCAGCGTCCATAGTGGTAGGTGGCCCAGCCGAAGTCTTCGTTCGAGATCCAGGTCCAGCCGGCATCCGTGTAGGCCCAATAGCCATCCGAGTAAGGTGCCCAGCCGGGATCTTGGGAAACAGCAGGCTGAAATACGTATCCGTAATCATCGGCATAGATCCAGTCGCCGTGCGGACTCAGGTTATCAAAGAAGAAGTCGATGGAGACATCCACATCAGCGCGCGCCGTGGAGACCGGCGCTGCCACCGCTAGAAGCGTGGCGCATAAGAGGAGATAAAAGTGTTTCATGGTGAGGGTGGGTTCATGGGAATCAGCCTCGTTGGATGCGGTGGCCGGGTCATTCATTCGAACTGAATGAGTGACAGGTCTTGCCGCAGCCTCTGGGGCTGATTACCACCCTCACTTCTGCATGCAGTTGGCCAAGGTATCTCGCTGATCTAATTCGTTGTTATTGAACGAATTAAGTCATGTCTTGAATTCTTGAATTCGTGCGATACGCAAGGTGCTGCGCGAATATCATGCACAATGGTCACTTGTCGCCCATGACGAATCTTTTGGTTAGGCGGGCTGTTTCCTAGCTTCGGTCACCCACAAAAATGGTGTGCGTCTTTTTCTTCGCTTGAGGGTAAGCCTTGCAGCCCACGATTTCGACTTTGAAGCCTGCTTTGGCTAGCCTCCGGGCAAAGGCGGAGTCCTGGCTGGCAGACCAGAAGGTGACGCGGCCTCCAGGCTTTAAAGCCCGTGAGATGGTGGCCAGTCCCTGGGCCTGATAGAGGCGGCCATTGCCTTCTTTGACCATGGCGATGGGGCCATTGTCCACATCCAGCAAAATGGCATCATAATGGCCTGAGGGGGCCTGGGCGAGGATTTGGAAAACATCCATGACGGAGATTTCCACACGAGGATCATCCAGCAGCAGGCCATTGACGGTGGTGAGGAATTCACGGTTCCAGGCGACCACTTCAGGCAGCAGCTCCGCCACCTGCACATGGGCACCAGCACCCACGCACTCCAGCACGCGACGCAGGCTGAAGCCGAGCCCCAAACCCCCGATGAGAACGCGGGGGGCCGTGTGCTGACCCAAGCGGCTGCAGGCCAGTTCGGCCAAGACCTTCTCGGACTCGGAAGCGTTGGTTCCCATCAAAGGTTGGCGGTTCACGCGAATGTAAAACTCCGTGTCGTGGGAATGCAGCGTCAGTTCGGCCCCCTCGGGCGTGCGGGCTTGGGCGAGGGTGAGGAAGGGTTTCATGAATGAGGCTGGGAAAAGGGTGCGCAACCTGCCGCCTCCAGGAGGTGCAAAGGAGCGCGCAGAGGTGCGGGTGCAAGGGCGAAGCAGGCGGATGTTTGCCCTACCGCCTTTGAATGGCTCTTGTCGGGGCCTTTCCTCTGGTGAAAGGGTGCAGGAATGAACGACTTTTTCAAGGATATGGGCCAGACGGTTTTGAAGCGCTGGAAGCAGGAGAATTTCTCGTTGGAGAAATTCCCTGGCATCGCGCAGGCGGTCCTGGACGAGCGGCCGCCAGCCCAACATGTGGACCTCCCGGCCTTGATGCGGGAGTTCCTGCTGGATGACGAGCAGCCTTTGCAAACTCAGTCCGGTTTTGGCCAGCCGGAGCTGGTGGCGTATGAGCATCCGCGCTTTTATATCCAACTGCTTTTCTGGATGGATGGGACGACGGACATTCATCAGCATGAGTTTTCCGGGGCCTTTCACGTGATGCATGGTTCCAGCATCCATGCGCATTATGAGTTCGAAAAAAGGCACGCCATCACCCCGAATCTTCAGATGGGGCAGGTGCGGATGAAAAACATCGAACTGCTGGAGACTGGGCGCACAGTATCCATCATCTCCGGTCGCCAGTGCATCCATTCGCTTTTCCATCTGGATACCCCCTCTGTGACCGTGGTGGTGCGCACGCAGAATGATCCGGGCACGGGGCCCCAGTTTAACTACCTGCCGCCTCACGTCGCCCTGGACCCGATGTTCAGCGATGTCCTGACCATGCGCCGCAAGCAACTGCTGGATGTCTTGGAGCAGACGGAAGATCCTGAGTATGCGGACCTGGTGATCGAAATGATCTCAGACCTGGATTTCGAGCGTGGCTTTTACATCTTGCAGCATTGCATGGGGGCCTTGGCGAATCTTGGCGAGTGGGGGACTGCGCTATCAGTTTTTGAAACTAAGCATGGGGAACTGGCCCAGGGCGTGGCGGCCACCCTGGAGGAGTGTGTGCATCGCGATGCTATCAAAGGCATGCGCAGCAGCATTGGCGAGCCGGAGCATCGCTTCTTCCTGGCACTGCTGATGAATGTCACCAACCGGGCAGATCTGCTGGCCCTGGTGGCCCAACGTTTCCCGAATGTGACGCCGACGGATACTGTGCTGCGCTGGGCGGATGAGTTGATGGATACTTCCGATGATGGCTGCGCCATTCTGGATGCCCTGTTCCCAGAGTCCCTGGACATCGCCATCGAGGACCAGGGGGAGCTCTTCCTGGCTGCCTTGAAGCACTTGATGTTAGGTCAAAAGAAGGCTCCGGCTTCGCTCAAGCCTTTGGCTGCGGCCGGGCTGAAACAGGTGAAGGCTGCATTGGCGGCCTCCAGCCTGCGCGTTTTGGTGGACTGAGTGAACGACGCAGGCCGGGCTGCTTAAATCCTACTTGGCTGCTTCGGCATTCCAGACTTTCACGTCGTCGAAATAGCCGTCTTTGCCTGCGACACCGAGTTCGATCTTCGACTTGGTGGCGTGGGCGATGCCGGAGGATTTGAGGAAACCTGCGGGTTTGCCATCCAGGGTGACGCGCATTTCATCTCCCACGGTTTCTACGACCAGGGTGTACCACTTGCCTGTTTCCAGTTTGGCGGGGAAGGTGGCGGAACGTCCTGCCAAGAGTTTGGCCACTTCGGCTTTTTTGCTGGGGTCGTTGCGCATCTCGCGGATGTCATTGCGCATGCCGCCGTCGCGCTCGTCAATGAGGGTGACGCCGTTCAACCGAACCTGCGCACGACAGAGGTGGCCATAGTGAGCCCCGGTGTATTTGCGGTCGTCGAATTCGACATCAATCATCGTGGCCCCATCGAAACGGATTTTGGCCTCCACCACACTGTCCTTGGTGGGGATTTCCAGGCCGTGAACGGCGGCATGGGCTCGGATCTCAGGTTTGCCATTGGCGGCCGGGATGGTCACATCGCGGGTCTGGGTGCCTTTCAGAGTGCCTTTCTCGACGACAAAGGTCGGAACCACCTTGTGCCAGACTTTGTCAGGGGTGGAGCCTTCGAAATCATCGCTGAACAGCAGCTCCTTCTTATTGGCAATGGACTTGGAAGGGATGGTCGGCAGGTCAGCAGCCAGAGCTGCGGAGGTGATGACCAGGAGAGGGGCGATGAGAAGGCGGGGATTCATGGTGGGAGTGACGATTCAAAAAGGTGTCATGATAACACGGCTAACGAGGCTTTTGATCATGAAAAAGCCTTTTCATTTGTTGTTTATACGATTCTGTCTTGCGCCATAAGGGTTGATGTTCCTGGTGGTTTCAGGAGGATTCGTTTTATGGATGCTGATGAGTTAACTGGGCTGAGATCTCTTCACACAGATGAAGTGCATGAATACGGGAATCCGGTGCACGTTCTCTACCGGGTGGCTTTCGTCGGCGTCATCATTACGGTGCTGGTAGTCGTGGCCACGGGGATCAGTATGTGGTCTGAAGGGCGGCTGGAATATCTTCGCTCTGGTACGGCCCTTGGCGGGTTTTTGGCTCTGTTGACTATCATGCCGCTGGGGGTGCTACCCACGGTTCTCTTTCGCATTCGTCTGATCCGTGGCCGGGTGCAGCATGTTTTTCTCAACCGCTATGTGGTGAGCGACTATCCCATCCATGAGTATGAGAGAACCAAGCGAAATTCCCGTGGTTGTGCCGCCGTGCTGCATTTTCAAGGCGGCCACAAGATCCACTTTTTCGGAGCTCAAGCCGGAGAACTCGACAGGATGGGAAAGGATCTCAAACGCATGAAACGGGAAGCCGTTCAAGGATTGACCACATAGGCATAACGATAGAACTTGGAGTTGGTTAGGCTGACGCTGTGCTGGCAGAGGCCATTGAGGTCGGCGGTCACAGTGGCCACGATGCTGTTCCAATTCACCAGATCCGTCGAAGACTGAAGCTGATAGGACAAACCTGGGACGGCCTGGCAGATGACGTTTGCTGTACTGCTCCCCGTTTTTTGAATGGCGATCTCGGTGGGCGGGAAGACGATGAGTGTGAGATTGCCTTGGTCATCAAAGGGATCTGACCAGCGGGCATCGGTGTAAACGGCGCTGCCGGTGAGCGTTTGAAGAAAGGCCACAAGACTTTCTTTCTGAGGCTGGGTGAGGTTGAGGTTTTGAGTTTGATTATTAGGACGGCGGAGACGGTTGTCGAGGCCTGCATTGTCGGCTGGAATGGCATTGTAGTGATTCACCACCTGGGCCAGCGATGTCAGGCTGCCATCATGCATGAAGGCACCGTTGGACTGGCCTCCTGGCCCTACAAGGTCTCGCAGGGAAGGGGAGCGGGTGTTCGTCAAATCGGTGCCACCGCCAATCTTGGTGATCACTCCGTTGTTTCCGCTGAGAGGGTCAATGTCAAACTCGCCGGGCCGATGGCAGCCTGCACATCCAGCACCTCCAGGAGGCGGGGCGAGGAAGAGCTGTTTGCCCGCGTTTTCCTGCGCGGTGTAGTTTGGGAAGGCGTTGTTAGCGTTGGCCACCTGCACACGGCCTGCATCGAAACGAGAGTCAAAGGACTGGATGCTGCGGATGAACTGGGAGATGGCCAGTTGCACGCGAGTTTCGGTGATGGCGCTGTCTCCAAAGGTCATGGTGAAAAGCACCCGATACTCTTCAATGGCGGCCAGCTTCACCAGCAGTTCAGAGAAAGCCGGATCTCCATTGGCCCCGCTGAATCCCATCTCAGCATGATCGCGGATCGGCTGGGTGGTCTGGTTTTCCAGCGAGGTGGCGCGCTCATCCCAAAAGAACCGCACCTCTTGGGCAAAGCGGGCATTGATGAGCCGCATGGAATGCCGTCCCGTCGTACCGTTCACGCCCGTGCTGGCCGTAGCTGTGTCGCTGAAGGCGTGAGCCTGCTTATGGCAGGTGGAGCAGGAGACGCTGTCATTTCGCGACAGTCGCTTGTCATAAAACAGCACGCGCCCCAGCGTGGCTCCCTTGTCCGTGATGGCATTGCCTTGCGGGGTGTTGTTGCGGGTGACGTAGGCTGGCACCGTCTGGTTGGCGTAATTGGCCAGACTCGTCAGGTCAATGACTCCGTCTCCGGCTTTGGCGATGGAGGCCAGGCTGGAAGCAAACGTTGTCCAGAGGACAAAAAGGGGAGAAATTTTCATGAGGCGGCCCCTCGTTTCTCATGAACGAGTCCGCCGGGCAATGCCCTTTACCTGGGCTTAACAATTCTCAAGACAGGGGCGAACGAATTGGTAAAATGAGGCCATGGATTCGCATGCCTCTCCTTCCGAATATCTCGTCCTCTCTCGCGGCCAATGGGACAAAGACCTGCCGCCGGAAACCATCCAGACGACCATTGACCATTTTTACTCTTGGATAGACCGGATGGTTGAGGACGGTAAGATGCGTCATGGTCAGAGGCTGGCGACAGGAGGCAAAACGTTGTCGCGCAATCATGGCATTACCGACGGCCCTTACGGCGAGGCCAAGGAGGTCATCGGCGGCTACTGGTTCGTCCTCGCGGACAGCCTGGATGAGGCGGCGGAATACATGTCAGGCAATCCTTGTCTGGCCTGCGGGCTGGTGTTTGAAGTGCGTCCTCTGGAGACCATCAAGGCTTCGGCTTTCGCGGTGACGAATGAGACGCCGGGGAAGTGATTCTAGTGTTTACCACCCGCTTCGCACATTCCATTTTTCCATGAGTTCCATGGGCAGCTCGGTGATGAAGCGGCTGGGTTTCATGAGGATGTCGCCGTCGCGGGCCTGGTGATTGATGAGCGGGTAGGTCAGATACAGCTCATCCTTGGCGCGGGTGACGGTGACGTAAAAGAGGCGGCGTTCCTCCTCCAGTCCAGCATCGCTTTCCTCAATGGCGCGGGCATGGGGGAACATGCCATCGGCCATCCAGACGGCGAAGACGCTGTGCCACTCGAGACCCTTGGCCTGGTGGGCGGTGGAAAGGGTGACGGCTTCGCGGTCCTGCTGGTCCGGTTTGTTATCTGTATCCACCCCGCTGAGCAGCGAGAGCTGGCTGAGAAACTCGAGCGGATCGGTGAAGCGCACGCTGTAGTTGCTGAGCTGTTCCAGGTCTTGCTGGCGCTGCTCGGCATTCTTAAATTTGGACTTCATGTACTCTTCATAAACACCATCGTAGATGCTGCGGATCATCTCGGGCGGGGTGGCAGTCTTGCCGTCCACGATGAGTTCATCCAGGGTGTAGGCGAATTGGTCCCAGGTCTCGCGGGCTTTCTTGGGCACGCTCATGGGGATGAGCAGATCCGAGAACTTGCCGGTCATCACTTCGGCCTGAGAAGCTTCGGTTTTCAGCCAGTCATTCCAGACCTTGGTGGCGCTGGCTCCGCCGATGCCGGGGATGAGTTTCACCATGCGCATGAAGCTAATTTCATCGCGACGGTTCACGGCAAATTTCATGAAGGCGGCGACGTCCTTGACATGGGCCTGCTCAAAGAACCGCAGACCGCTGGTGATCTGGAAGGGGATGCCTCGGCTGGTCATCTCCATCTGGATTTCCATGCTGTGGAAATGAGCGCGGTAGAGGACGGCGATTTCGTTCAGTTCCACACCTTCATCCTGAAGCTCCAGAATGCGCTGCGCGATGAAGGAGGCCTGGGCGCTGCCATTGTCCAGCGGCACCAGGGCAGGGAGCTGGCCCTTCGGCTCACGGGAAGGCTGCAGGTTCTTGCGGATCTGCGCCTTGTTATTGCCGATGGAGACATTGGCCAGTTCCAACACTTCGGGCACGCTGCGATAGTTGACTTCGATCTTGTGGACCCGGGCGCGGGGCCAGTGCTCGTGAAAGTTCAGCACGTTGGTCACATCCGCCCCGCGCCAGGAGTAGATGGACTGGGCATCGTCCCCCACCACCATGAGATTGCCATCCTCGCCGGTCAGCATTTCGACAAACTGCGACTGCAGGCCGTTGGTGTCCTGATACTCATCCACCAGCACGAATTCAAACTGGCTGCGGTAGCGCTCCAGCAGGTCCTCATTTTCCTTCAGCAGGCGGACGGATTGGGTCAGCAGGTCATCGAAGTCCATGCAGTTGGTCTCCACCTTCTTGTCCTGGTAGAGCTTGCGGATGTGGATGATCTGATCGGTGATCTTTTCGAAGTAAGGGTATCTCGTGAGCAGGATCTCCTTCAGCGGCGTGCAGGTGTTGTCCGCCATGGAGTAGATGTCACCCAGCACTTCGGCCTTGGGGAAGCGGAAGCCGGCGGTGTCAATGCCACTGCTGCTCACCACGGTCTCCATGAGATCCTTCTGGTCCTCGCGATCCATGATGGAAAAGCCTTTGCGATAGCCCAGGCGTTCCGCATTCCAGCGCAGGAGCTTGTTGCCAATGCTGTGGAAGGTGCCGCCCCAGAGTCGCTGCGTGTCCACGGGGACCAGGGCGGTGACGCGCTCCAGCATCTCCCGTGCGGCTTTGTTGGTGAAGGTGAGGAGGAGGATCTGCTCCGGCAGCACCCCATTGTCCAGCAGCCAGGCCACGCGGTAGGTCAGCGTGCGGGTTTTGCCCGAGCCTGCGCCTGCAATCACCAGGGTCTGCCCCGGCGGGGTGGTCACGGCGGCATACTGCTGCTCATTGAGCTCCGCTTTGTAGTCAATGCGGGGCGCAGCGTGGGGCGCGGTGTGCAGGGTGTAGTTGCGGGACATGGGGAAGGATGGAACGTGCTCAGTGCTCAGGCGGTTGCCGGGAGTCAATAGGGAAGTTTGCTCCCAACAACGGGCCTGCTTGAGAGCAATCCTTGGTTGTGGGTCATTCTGGCGACGTAAATGCTTGTGCTTGCAGGTGTCTACATGGATAAAAGATCTGTTTTTGGACGTTAACTCCGCCTCCCCATGCCATCCGAAACTCTCGCCCGCGATGACCTCTTCGATGCGGCCTTTCTGGACCGGCTGCGTTCCCTGGCTGTGCGCCTGCGGAAGCGGCGGTCGCTGATGCGGCGCGGGGCGCAGTCCACTCCGGCCACGGGTTTTACACGGGAATTCAAGGACTACCGCCATTACACGCCCCGCGAGGACTATCGGGCGATTGACTGGCGGCTGTATGCGCGTCTAGACAAGCTTTTTGTTAGGCTTTATGAGGAGACCCAGGAGCTGAACCTGCACATCCTGGTGGATACCAGCGGCTCCATGGCGGAGCCGTTTGGCGAAAAGCGTCGTCAGGCCCTGCGGTTCGCCGTGGCGCTGGCCTATCTCGGGCTGGCCGGGCAGCAGCGGGTAAGTCTGCATTCGCTCAATGACACGGTGCGCCAGGAACTGCCACCGCTGAGAGGGCAGGGGAACATCGAAAAGATCATTCAGGCGGCCACACGTCTGAAGTATGGCGGCTTTACGGATCTGGAGCGGGGGTTCACGGAGTTCCGCCCCACCCGGCAGCGTTATGGGGTGATCTTTGTGATCTCGGACTTTTTTGGCCGGGATGTGAATACGGCGGCGGAGGCGGTGAAACGTGCCGCGGCCTGGCCTGGGGAGTGCCATTTTGTGCAGATTTTGCATCCTGAAGAGAGGCAGCCTTCCCTGGAAGGTGAGGTGGAGCTGACGGAAGTGGAGACGGGGGAGAAGCGACGCTTTTGGCTGACACGACGGGACATGCAGCGCTATGTGGACAGCTTTGACGCCTTTTGTGAAAACCTGGCCCGCGAGTGCGCGGCCCACCGCATTGACTTCATGCAGTGCGGGGCGGAGGAACCCTTTGAGGACCGCTTCCTGGATCTTCTGAACCGTGGGAGCGCGCTGGCCGGCGGCGTCTAGTAGGAGCGACTGCATGCAATTCCTGAATCCCCAGCTTCTGCATCTGGCCTGGTTGGCACTCATTCCGCTGGCGCTGTACCTGTTTCGGAAAAAGGCGCGCCGGGTGCCGGTTTCCACACTGCTGTTTTTTCGATCGTTGTCGCGCGAGCACCAGGAATCTGCCTGGCTGCGCCGGTTGAAAAAATGGCTCTCACTGCTGCTCACCTTGCTGGTGATCTGGTTCGCTGTTCTCGCTCTGGGCAGGCCTGTAGGGGATGCGGGAAAAGAATCCACGGGTGCGGTGATCGTGGTGGTGGATCGTTCCGCCTCGATGGCCGCCACCGATGCAGCGGGCAAAACCCGCGTGGAGGAGGCGCGGCGGCTTTTGCGGGATCGCCTCAACCGCCTGCCAGACCAGGTGGTGATCTCTCTGGTCGCCTACGATGCCAAGGCGCAAGTGCTGCTGTCACGAAACCGCAACCGCCGTGAGTGCCTGCGGTTGCTGGATGAGATCCGCCCGCTGCCGATGGAAGGCCGTCCAGATGCGGCAGTGACCGTGGCGCGGCGGCTGGCCGAACTGGAAAAGGGATCGCAGGTCTGGCATGCGGGGGATGCGGCCTGGGTGGATACGGAGGGCCTAGCCTATGAGTTTACCAACGTTGCTTTGCCCAGCCTGACCAATGTGGGCATCACGGGTTTTCAGATCCGTCAGGCACCGCTGGCCAGGGACCGTTACGAAGGGTTTGTCAAAGTCTCCGCTTCAAGCGCGAACGCTGGCAAGGTGACGGCCACGCTGGAAATCATGCTGGCGGGAAGACTGGCTCAACTGCGTGAACTGGAGCTGGAGCCAGGTAAGTCCAGTTCGCTCATTCTGCCTCTGGAAGGCGTGCGCGGCCAGCGGGTGGAAATGCGGCTGAAGACGGCAGGCGATTGCCTCGCCTGGGATGATGCGGTGGCGGCACCGCTGCCGAATGCGCGGCCCCTGGTGGTGGCCTGGGTGGCGGACAAGGCGGACCCGTTTACGGAGCTGGCGATGACCTCCATGATTGAGGCGGGACGCATCGAGATGCTGAAGGGCAGTCCAGCGGCTTGGCCCATGAAGGACAAGCCGGACGTGTATGTCTTTGAGCAATGGCTGCCGCCTGAATGGCCGACGGACCGCCCCGTGATTGTGCTGAATCCAGCCAAGTCTGCAGGACCGGTGCAGGTGAAGCCTTTGCCAGGGGCGGGACTGCCGCATGACAGCGTGCGCAGTGTGGCACCGGATCATCCCGTGCTGTTCCGGGTTTCGCCCACGCGGCTGGCCATCACCCAGACAGGTGTTTTAGATCTGGGTAGCTCGTTTGAGCCGCTGTGGATGGCTGGCACCGAGCCGGTGCTGGCTGCGGGTGAGGCCCATGGTCAGCGGGTGGTGGTGACGGCCTTTTCTCCTGCTAAATCGGAACAACTGGCCCTCCTGCCCGCCTTCCCTCTGATGCTGGGCAATGCCCTCTACTGGTGTGCGGAAGGGGATGAGGCGGCCTCTGGCCTGAAGGTGCAGCGCCCCGGAGATCTGCTGGAAGAGACAGGCCTCATCCAGTGGATGGAGTGGGATGGGACGCAGTTTCAGGAAGCTACGGATTCCTCCTCTTCAGGTCTTCTTTCCATCCGGCGTCTGGGGGCTTGGCAGACGGTAGACGGGCGGTCGGGTGCCAGCGTCCTCGCCTCTATCCAGGAAACGAATGTGCCTGCCAAGGGCGAAGTTCCGCCCTCAGCCACCTTGCCCAAGCTTGCAGGGGCCAGCCGTTTTAGCGACTGGCCTCAACTGTTGATCTGGAGCCTTCTAGGTGTGCTGCTGCTGGAGAGTTTCCTCTTCCACCGCAAAGCGGTGTTTTAGCCAAATCAGATCACGGGACCTTCCACGGCATCCCATTTTTGGTGCCATTCGCGGTAAACGATGGGGCTGATCTCGCTGGGCTTGATCTCACTGCGGCCACCCCAGAACACATTGGTGTATTCCACCGGAATGCCGATGGAGGCGAGGTGGTCATCAATAGCCGCCTTGTGTTTCATGATGAGGTCTTTGTCAGTGCCATGCACCACGCCCATGATGTTCACATTGCCAAAGCGGGGGCCGCCTTCGCGCCAGTAACAGTGGGTCATGATGGTATGACGACCGACTTCGGCACCGCCACGCTCCTGCATGCCCACAGGCACTTTCCAATGGAAGAGGCCGTTGAAGCGGGTCACCCGCACGCCGGTTTGGCTGGGTTTCACATGCTCAAGGAAGGTGGAGAAGCGGCCGATGACGCCTTTTCTATCGAGGTTTTTGGCCACCTCGCAGAAACGCTCCAGCGTGGTGCCGGCAGCGGCGGCGCGGCCAGCCCAGGGCTCCGGACCGATTTCTTCCAGAGAAAGCTCACCCTTCAGGTGCAGCAGGACATTCCACTCTTCCTCATCCAGGTCAGCGATGTTGGTGGTCATCATCTTGGCCGGTTCATCGGCCTTCTCGCCTGGCTCCATGGTCTTGCGGCGGACGTGGCCCACGCCCAGGGCAAAGATGCCGTGGGCAGGCATGAGGAGGTATTCTTCGGCCCCGGTCAGGCGCTTCAGCACGTCGGCGTGCTCCGTCATGTCGGTGCCCTGGGGCACTTTCAGGGTGGTCCACAGCCTGTAGTCGCTGCCGCTGACCTCGCGGTCTGTGGAACGAAGGACGACGTGGCCGCTGAAGGGATCCTCCTTGAACATGAATTCAAAGGCGGCGTCCAGTTTCTCATTCGGCACTTTCCAGGCCACCAGGGCACCTTCGGCCAGCTTGTTGGCCAGCAGGGTCTGGCGCACCCGGCGGATCACGCCCCCAGCGACCATGGCGCGGATGCGCTCCACCACCGTTTCAAAAGGCAGGCCGCTCTCTTCGGCGATGAACTGGAAGGGGTGCTGGTGAAAGCCCTTCACACGGTCTTCACTCACCGCCAGGATGCGGGCGTTGGTTTCTTCCGTGTGTTCGATAGGGAGGGTGTCGGCGGTCATGTTGAGAAAGGGGGCGGAAAGCATGGCAGATGTAAACACGCCACGCGGGGAGCGATTCTTAGCGCGCTCGCCAGGAATGACAAGGACGGCGTGCTCTTGGACAAGGTGGTTCAAAGATGCCAGGAATGAAAACCAAAGTGCTTTGCCAGGAATCCCGCCTTGCCAGCGTTTGTTCCGCTCCCTATTCTCGCGCTTTCTCTCCCGATATGAAATCACCCGCTGCTAAGAAGCTGTTTGTCATGATGGTCCTGGAGTTCTTCATCTGGGGGGCTTGGCTGCCGCTGATCTGGGGGTACATGGGCAAGGATGGGCTGAATTTCACAGAAACTCAGATCACCTTGGTCGGGACGGCCTTTGTCATCGCTTCCATTTTGGGCATCTTTTTCAGCAACCAGTTCGCTGACCGTAACTTTGCCGCTGAAAAGTTCATGGCGTTCAGCCACCTCGTCGGGGGATTGGCCATCCTTGGCATGTATTGGGTGAAGGATTTTCCGACCTTTTTTGGACTGATGCTGCTGCATTCCCTCCTGTATGTGCCTACCATTTCCGTCTCCAATTCCATTGCCTTTGCGCACCTGAAAGATGCCAAAAAAGAATTCGGCCTTGTTCGTATGGGCGGCACCATCGGTTGGATGCTCGCAGCCTGGCCGCTTTACTTCGTGTTGGAAGGCAAGGCCGGAGCTGAAGCTGTGGCGGCGAGCCGGAACATCTTCCTTGTCTCGGGCATCTCCTCCTTGGTGTTAGCGGTTTTCAGTCTCAGCCTGCCTCACACGCCACCGAAGCCTGCGAAGGCTGGTGAGAGCGGTTTCGCCTGGCTGCATGCAGCGAAGTTCCTGAAGAAGCCCTTCCTGTTGGTTCTTTTCATCGTCACCTTCATTGATGCCACCATTCACAATGGTTACTTCCTCATGGCAGGCAGCTTCTTGGGCAGCGAAACCGTTGGCATCAAGGCGCAGTGGATCATGCCGGTGATGAGCATTGGCCAGATCGCCGAAATTTTAACAATGGCGGTGCTCGGCTGGTTCCTCTCCCGCATGGGCTGGAAAACGACCATGATCCTGGGTGTGCTGGGGCACGCGGCACGCTTTGCCGTGTTTGCCTTCATGCCACAAAACCAGACGATGATCATCCTGGTCCAGGTGCTGCATGGCGTGTGCTACGCCTTCTTCTTCGCCACCCTCTACATTTTCATTGATGCGGCTTTCCCAAAAGACGTGCGCTCCAGCGCCCAGGGACTCTTCAATCTCCTGGTGCTGGGATTGGGAGATTTCGCCGCCAAGCTGATCTTCATTCCCTTGCAGGGTAAACTGACGGTCGATGGGGTGGTCAATTACCGCGAGCTTTTCCTCTGGCCTACCGGCATGTCCCTCGCGGCGGCGCTGCTGCTACTGTTCGCCTTCTGGCCACCGAAGGAACTGGATGCGCCTGCTGAAGTGTCGCACTGAGACCTAGATTGAAACATTGATCCAAAAGTCCGGTGGAGCCTGCTTCACCGGACTTTTTTGTGCAGACGAAGCTTGTTGATCGACTCTTTAACGGTCACCCATTCGTTTCCAGACGGCTGGTAGGTCTTGGCGGCGCAGCGAGGAGCGAGGCATTGACGGTGTCCTCACGTTCCCGTTCAGGTGGGAGTCAATGGCGGCAAAAGACAGGCTTGTCTCTTGCCCGCAGGCGGATGAATCTCTGCATCAGCCCTGGAACATCCGGCCACCTGGAGGCGTTTGTTCGTAGTTACCTGCGTGTTCCCATTACTGTCCATGAAGCCTGCATTCTCTCAGTTGATCCGTTCTCTCATCGTGCTGGCGCTTTGCCCTGCCGCCTTCACCCAGGCCCAGACAGCCGGGGAATGGGTCCACTCCCGTGGCAATGAGGCGATGACGGGAGTTTCGGCTTCAGAGCTACGCTTTCCTCTGGAACTGGCCTGGGAATTTAAAATGCAGGACAAACCGAAAGGGCAGGGGGAAATGCTCGTCAGCAGTGCCGTGGTGCGTGCGGGCAAGGTCTATGCCGGCTGCAAAGACGGCAAATTTTATGCGCTGGATCTGGCCACAGGCACCAAAAAATGGGAGGTGACGGCCAAGGGGGCCTTTGATGGTGCTGCCTCCTTTGCCGGAGAGCTGGTGGTCGCAGGTTGTCAGGACGGCTTTGTTTATGCCTGGAATGCGGAGACGGGTGCCGAGGTTTGGAAGTTCGAAACGGAGGCCGAAATCCATGCCGCCTCCAATACCTGGACCGACCCCAAAACGGGCGTGCAGAAGATCCTCATCGGCAGCTATGACTACAACGTCTATTGCCTGGATGCGAAGACCGGGAAGAAGGACTGGGCAGCGGAGACAGGCTACTACATCAATGGTGGATCCGCGGTGGGAGAGGGCGTGGTGGTCTTTGGTGGCTGCGACAGCGTGCTGCACGTGCACGATGTGGCCACGGGCGTGGAGAAGCGGCAGATCGAGGTCGGTTCCTACATTGGCAACAACGTGGCCATTGCCGATGGGGTGGTGTATGTCTCCCATTATGGCAACCGGGTGGGGGCTTACAATCTGGCTGATGGTGCCATGGTGTGGGAGTATGGGGAGCGCGAATTTGAGTATTACGCAGCCCCGGCCATCTGGGAAAAAGCGGTTTTTGTGGGAGGCCGCGACAAACGTTTTCATGCGATTGATCGCGTGAAAGGCACCAAGCTGTGGGAGTATCGCAGCCGCGACCGGATCGACAGCAGCGCCGTGATCTGTGCGGGCAAGGCCGCCCTCTTTGGCAGCGATGACGGTTATGTCTATGCCCTGGACCTGAAGGATGGCAAAGAGCTGTGGCAGTACGAGATCGGCGCGCCAGTGAAGACCTCGCCTGCTGTGGCGGGTGACTACGTGCTTTTTGGGGCGGATGACGGGGTGATGTACTGCTTTAAAAACGCTGCTGCCAAATGAGGCGGGGCCGCTGGTAGGGAAATCTGACCAGTAAGGGCGAGCGGTGGGTTGCGTTTCCTCAATCCTGACCATGACCCGCTCTTCCTTTTGCTCCCGGACTGCCGCCTTTTTGGTGCTGGCGACTTGCAGCCCTTCACTCCTTGCCGCTGACGTCATCGAGGCGGATGTCTGCATCTATGGCGGCACCAGCGGTGGTGTGGCGGCGGCGGTGCAGGCGGCCCGCATGGGGAAACGTGTGGTCATTGCGGAACCCGGTCGCCATCTGGGTGGCATGACCTCCGGGGGCCTCAGTGCTGTGGATATCGGGGATCCTCGCAGTGTGGGAGGGATCTCGCGCGAATACTTTACCAAGCTGGCGGCCACCGTGGGAACAGTCCTCGCCTGGGACAAACCGTTTGTTGCCAAAGGCGGCGGCCCGGCCACCGGCGGGGCTTATGCCATCGAGCCCCACAAGGCTGAAGAGGTCTATGCAAAAATGGCGCGTGAGGCGGGCGTCCAGGTTCACTTCGGAGCGAGGCTGGCCAGGGTGCTCAAAGAGGGGGCGAGCATCACTGAATTTGTCACGGAGGACGGCACGATCTTCCGCGCGAAGATGTATGTGGACACCACTTATGAAGGCGACCTGATGGCGAAAGCCGGTGTCAGCTACACGCTGCTGCGTGAGGGCAATGCGAAGTATGGGGAGACCTACAATGGCATCTATTACGATGAAAAATACGTGCCCCGCACAGGCCACCTACAGCCGGGGACGACAGGGCGTGTCAAAGGCGGGCAGGGCGTGTGGGATCGGGATTTTCCGCTGGACCCTTTTGTGGTGAAAGGCGATCCCAAAAGCGGCCTCTTACCCCTGATTCAGGAAGGTGATCCCGGCCGCCCTGGCGAGCCTGCACCGGGGGTTCAGGCCTACTGTTTCCGCCTCTGCCTGAGCGTGGACCCTGCTAATAGCACCCCCATAGCGCCACCTCGCGGCTATGACCCGAAGCGGTATGAGATCGTCGCACGCTTCATCGAGGCCTGCCTTGCCAACGGGGATGACATGGACCTGCGTTGGTTTTCCAAGCATGATGCTCTGCCTAACCAAAAGTGGGATTTTAATACCGCCACCTTTGGGGGGAATCTGCCAGGAGCCAGCCATGAATGGCCGGAGGCCAGCTATGCTCGTCGACAGGAGATCGCCAAAGAGCATGAGAACTACCATCGGGGGCTGCTCCACTTTTTGGCAACCGATCCCCGAGTGCCGGCGAAAGTCCGCAAGGACATGGCGCGCTTTGGCCTACCAAAGGATGAGTTCACCGACAATGGCGGCTGGCCACACCAGATCTACGTTCGCGAGGCCCGCCGCATGATCAGCGATCTGGTGCTGACCGAGCACCACACCTTTGGCCGTGAGATCGCCCCCAAACCGGTGAGCCTCGGCAGCTACGGCACGGACACCCATGAAATCCGCCGCATCGTGAAGGATGGCATCGTCATCCGCGAAGGCAAGACCGCAGGTGGCCGGGGGGGCTTCGGCCCTTACCAGATCGGCTATGACTGCATCGTGCCCAAGCCGTCGGAGTGTGAAAACTTGTTCGTCACCTTTGCCCTCAGTTGCAGCCACACCGCCTTCAGCAGCCTGCGTATGGAGCCTGTCTTCATGGTCACCAGCCAGAGTGCCGCGACAGCCGCCGTCATCGCCATTGAGGACGGTGTGTCCGTCCAAAAAGTGGACTATGAGAAACTGCGGACCCGGCTGGAGAAGGACGGGCAGGTTTTGACCTGCAAGTTCAAGGACAGCGGAGGTCATTGATAACCTCAAATCGAGGCATGCTTCCAGAGATCGGGGAGATGCCTGATTCGAAGCTCTTTCCAAAGTTTCCCCAATGTTTACACCAGCCACGGTCGGAACGAACCCGCTACCACAGACGAAATCATCCCGCGGCGAAGCACTACTGGCGATGTGGAATGTATTGCACTCGAAGTGACCTTATGAAACGAACCATCCTTCTATCGTCGATCTTCGCATTGGTCGGCGGCTCTCTCTGGGCGGTCGGACCTGTGGAAGCTGGTAAAACCCAGGGAGAAGCGACGAGCGGATTTGAGGTGCGGATCCCTGCGCCAGGCCCGGATGTCATAGCCGATGATGTCCTCCAACAGGCCATTGACAAGGTCTCCGCGACAGGTGGCGGGGTGGTCTTGCTCGGGGCAGGGGACTTTAAACTGACGCGTCATGCAGATGACGAAACCGTGGTGATCAAAAGTGGGGTGACACTGCGAGGTCAAGGTTATGCCACACACATCTATCTGGACCCCAAGACTCCGCCGAATGATCTGCGTTACTTTCCGATGCGCATCGGCACGGCTACGGTTCCAGCGCACAATGTGGTGATCGAGCACTTGCGGTACACCGGCAATGACAAGGCCATTGGCGGTGGTTCCGTGATGGGCTTCAATGCCAGGCTGGACGAAAAGGAATCACTCTTGCTGTCATGTGACAACATCACCGTTCGCCATTGCTGGATCTATGATGCCAAACAGGCGGTGGGCTGCACGAAACCGGCCACGGCGATGTACCTGGCCAAGCATGTCATAAGCGCAGAGGAAGCGAAAGCTGCGGCTGGCGAAATTGAAAAGACGCGCACTGGCTATTTCGATGCGGATAGAATGGCCACCCAGTTCAAAAACTGGCAGGTTTATAACAACTACATCGAGACCTGCGGAAACAAGGCGATCGAACTCGCTGAATGCAATGGCGGCCTCATTGCGGACAACCACATTGTCAATGTGGTGGATGGACCCCAAGTGATCTTTGGCAGCCGCAATGTGCAGATTCGCGACAACATCGTCTATTTTACCAAGACCGGCATCAACATCACGGAAGGCTCGCATCACATTCGGGTCACCGGCAATCATGTGGAGCCGATGCTGAATGCGTCCAAAACCGAAGCGCTGCCGTGTCTGATTTTTCGCACGGAGCCACTGCCGCTGCACTCAAAAATCAGCGATGTGGTTGTGACGGGGAACATCTTCCGCAACCAGCATACCAAGGCCAAATGCGCCATGCGTTTTGTGACTCGCCCCGAAGCGCTCTCCTGCACCTATGAAGGCATTACGCTTTCGGGCAATGTCTTCGATGGGGATGTGCAATTTTACGATTTACGCAACCCGAGTCAGACAACGATCCGGGACATCCTGTTTGCTGACAATGTGTGCGAAGGGACGGTGCTCACCGAGCCAAACAGCACGATGGTTTCCAGCCATGTCATGGTGCGTGGCAATCTCCTGCGCCAGACCGGTACCGTCATCCTGAATGCAAACCAGTGGATCTGGTCCGGCAACACCCATGTCAATGGCACGCTTGAGGTTGCCGAGGGCGCCAAGTCTAACATGATCCGCGACAACGTCACGGCCAGTCCGATCCTGGGCGGTGGTGCCGAAAACGTGTTGGCCGAAAACATCGTGATGAAGGCATCCAAATGAAACACCCCGCCCCAGGCCGAGCCTGGCGATACTGAGGTTCTTTCGGTGCATCGTTGGCAGGCTCTTTTGACTGCGGCAGGCCACAAGGCTGGGAAGAGCCTGAGCGAGGGAACGGTGACCCTTGGGCAGGCCCTGGTGGTGCTGTGGGAATTCATCGAATAAAGGGCCAGACAAAGGGGTTGTTTGTCAGCTTAGCCCTGGCCGGCGGGTCTCAATATGTCTTCAGGGCATCTTTCTGGTCTCATGAGGCGGGCCGACCCAGGATGAGGGCCAAATCCTGCTTCCGTTCGCAAAGTTGTCTCAGCCCACACGTTATTTCCGCTATGAACCGCCTCCCTTCACCCTTTGATCTCACAGGCCAGCGCATCTGGGTCATTGGCGGGGCGGGATGGTTAGGCCAGTCCACGGTGCTCACCCTGGCTGAAATGGGGGCCAGTGTTTTATGTGCAGACCTGCCGGGGCGCAGCGCGGCCTTTCTCGAAAAAGCCAGCTTTGCCGGAGACATCACCCCGGTGGATCTGGATGCCCACGATACCGATGCTCTGTTGCCCTTCGTGCAAAACCATCAGCGCAGCCATGGCGTGCCGCATGGATTGGTCAATCTGACCTATGCTTCCACTCCCAAGCGGATGGCGGAGCTCACGGCCGCAGACTTCGATGAAGTGAACCACGGCAATCTCACCAGCACTTTTGTCCTCACACGGGCTGTGGCAGATCTCATGGCCGCAGCCGGGCAGGGGAGTGTGGTCCTGTTTTCCAGCATGTATGGTGGTGTGGCACCCGATCCCCGAATCTACGAGGCCCCCATGAATACCAACCCCATTGAGTATGGAGTGAACAAGGCCGGCATGCGCCAGATGGCCCGCTACATGGCCGTGCACTACGGCAGCCGGGGAGTCCGCTGTAACACGATCTCACCCGGACCTTTCCCAAACCCCAGTATTCAGGCTTCGCAGCCTGATTTTATCGAGAGGCTGTCGCAAAAAGTGCCTTTAGGCAGGGTGGGAGCGCCCGTGGAGATCGCAGGGGCAGTAAGCTTTTTGCTCAGTGATGCGGCCAGCTTTATCACGGGAATTGATCTGCCTGTGGATGGCGGCTGGACGGCTTGGTGAGGCCTTTTTTCTGATTTAATTCGGAAAGCCGAAAAGTCGTCGGACACCTGTAAAATAAGGGCACGGACGACTTTGTGAAATTTTTCACAAATAAGTCTTGCCTCTCTTCTCCCCACTGCTAAAACACACTCTGCCGACTCGGCCCGCTATTTGCTATGGACGTAAGTTTTACCTTTCCCTCATCCGCCATCGTGCTCGCTGAAGTGAGCCGCAAGGCCGTGTCTTTGCTTGGTGGGGACGGCAAGGAGAGTTTCTGGGCCTTTGTCACCAACTCTTGCTTCGTGGCGGCTCTTGTCACTGGAATCATCATCTGGGTATCCAACAAAGCGACCTCCAAGATGACGCTCATCCCGCATCCGTGGCAGAACTTTTTTGAGTCCATCATCGAGGCTGTTTACAATCAGGTGGAGGCTATTGTGGGGCCCAAGCAGGCACCTCGCGCTTTCCCTCTTCTGGCGACTCTTTTTATCTTCATCCTGGTGGCCAACTACTTTGGTCTGCTTCCAGGTGTTGGCACCATTGGTTGGGGGCATGGGCACGGGATGCTTAGCCTTGACCACGTCAGTGCTCCGCTTCTCCGCCCGGCAACGGCAGACCTTAACATGACCTTGGGCATGGCTCTTTGCTTCATGTTGATTTGGTTTTACCTGACGATCCGCGAGCTAGGTGTTTGGGGCTTCATCAAACATACCTTCGGTCCTAAAGGTGGTGCCAAAGGCTTGATGGGCGTTTTCATTGCGTTGGTGTTCCTTCTGGTGGGAGCAATCGAAATCGTCTCCATCATGTTCCGCCCGGGTTCGCTTTCCCTGCGTCTCTTCGGGAACATTTACGCAGGTGAAACTCTTCTTCACACGATGATGACTCTGGGTGACATGTTCGGCCTTGGCAGCATCGGTAAGTTCATTGTCGCGACCATCGCTCCGATTCCTTTTTACTTCATGGAGCTGCTGGTGGGTCTTCTGCAGGCCAGCGTTTTCACTCTCCTTTGCGCCGTTTACATCCAGCTCTCCACCACTCATGACGAGCATCATGATGAAGAGCACGGGCACGATCACCATTGAAGCCTTTGACCTCCGGGACCATGCCTCTGAGCGTGGGCGGTGGCCAGAACAACCAAATACAGAAAGACTAATACACTATGATGATGGAAGTTATGACCCTCGCGGCTGAAGCCGCCGCCGCTGCTCCTGCAGCCGCCGCTGGTATCTCCGGTTCCCTTACCCTGGGTCTCGCTGGTGCTGGTGCCGCTATCGGCATCGGTCTGATCGGTGGCAAGGCAGTGGAAGCTGTCGGCCGCAACCCAGGTGCTG
The DNA here is from genome assembly GCF_039542385.1 of Prosthecobacter algae. Classification (NCBI taxonomy): domain Bacteria; kingdom Pseudomonadati; phylum Verrucomicrobiota; class Verrucomicrobiia; order Verrucomicrobiales; family Verrucomicrobiaceae; genus Prosthecobacter; species Prosthecobacter algae. The sequence continues at coordinate 129,880 of NZ_BAABIA010000004.1, forward strand.
CTGGCAGCATCCAGACTCTGGCAATCATCGGCATGGCGCTGGCAGAAGCCGTCGCCATTTACGCTCTGATCATCGCGTTCCAGGGCCGTTAATCCTCCCAGAAGGCGGTGGTCGCCAGTCGACCACCGCTTTCTCCCCGCTCACTTACTTGATCTTGTCATGACCACGACCCTCCTTGCTGCTGCCTCCGACATCGCTGATCAATTTGGCCTTGAATTGCCAAAGTTGATCGCGCAGGTCCTGATTTTCCTTGTCGTGTTTTATGTGCTGAAGACCAAGGCTTTTGGCCCCATCCTGGCCATGCTTGAGCAGCGCCGCCAGCGCATTGCCGATGGCGAATCCAAACTGGATAAAATTGCCCGTGACCTCGCAGAGGCTGAAAAGAATGCCCAGGCCATTGTTGATAAGGCCAATGATGACGCCAACCGCCTCGTGAAGGAAGCTGGTGACAGTGCCAAATCCCTCGCAGAGAAGCGTCAGCAGGAAGCCATTCAGGAAGCTGGCCAGATCCTGGCCAAGGCCCGCGAAGCCGCCAAGCTTGAGCACGAACAGCTCATGGCCCAGCTTAAAAGCGAATTCGGCCGCATGGTTTCTGACGCTACTTCCCGCGTGACTGGCAAGGTCCTCAACACCGACGATCAGGCCCGCATCAATCAGGAAACCTCCGCCCAGGTCAGCCTGTAATCCCTTTTCCTCGCCACCACGACTATGAAAATCAGCAAGGAAGTCCGCCGCACCTCTCGCCAGCTCTTCCGCGTCTGCCTGGTGAATGGCAAGCTGGATGAATCCCGCGTTCGTCTCGTGGTGAACAAGATCATCACCAGTAAGCCCCGTGGTTATCACGGCATGCTCGATTCCTTTGCTGCCCTGGTGCGCAATGAAGTCGAAAGCCAGCGCGCCGTTGTCGAGAGCGCTACTTTCCTGACAAATGACATCCAGGCTGGTTTGAAAGCCAGCCTCACCCAGAAGTACGGTCGTGAACTGGCTCTGGAGTTTCACATCAAGCCCGAGCTTCTTGGCGGTGTCCGTGTCAAGGTTGGCAGCGATGTCTGGGACGGTTCCGTCAAAGCCCGTCTCGAAGCCCTTAAAGCCTCTCTTTCATAATCGTTACCGTTCGGCAGCAGCCTTCATTTTCCCTTTCAAAACCAGCAGTTATCATGAGCAACATCCTCCAGGAGATCGAATCCCAAATCGCCGGACTTAAGACGGCGGTCACCAAATCCAATGTCGGCGTGGTCCGCGAGATCGGTGACGGCGCAGCCAAGATCGAAGGTTTGAGCGATGTCATGCTCAATGAAATGATCGAGTTCCCAGGCGGTCAGTTCGGCTTGGCTCTTAACCTTGAAGAAACTGAAGTCGGTTGCGTGCTTCTCGGTTCTTCCGAAGGCATCAAAGCAGGCGACGAAGTCCGCACCACGGGCCGCCTCCTTTCCGTTCCTGTCGGCCGTGCGCTTCTCGGTCGTGTGGTCAGCACCCTCGGTGAGCCTCTCGACGGCAAAGGCCCGATCAAGGCTGACGCTCAGTATCCTGTCGAAAAACTGGCTCCTGGCATCATTACGCGTAAGTCCGTGTCCGTTCCTGTGCAGACCGGCATCATGTCCATCGACGCCATGATCCCAATCGGCCGTGGCCAGCGTGAGCTGATCATCGGTGACCGCTCCACCGGCAAAACCACCATCGCGGTGGACACCATCATTTCCCAGGCCCAGCAGAACAAAGCTGCCGAGCAGGGCAAGCTGGCTGGTCACAAGCCTCTTTATTGCATCTATGTCGCCATCGGCCAGAAGCAGTCCAACGTCGCTCGCGTCGTCAAGACTCTGGAAGACGCCGGTGCCATGGAATACACCGTCATCGTCAATGCTTCGGCTTCTGACAGCGCTGTTAACCAGTATCTCGCCCCATACACAGGCTGCTCCATCGGTGAGTGGTTCATGGACCAGGGCCAGGATGCCCTCATCGTCTTTGATGACCTTTCCAAGCAAGCTGTGGCTTATCGTCAGGTTTCCCTCGTGCTGAAGCGTCCTTCCGGCCGTGAAGCCTATCCGGGTGACGTGTTCTATCTCCATTCGCGGTTGCTTGAGCGTTCCGCTCGCGTGAATGAAAACTACGGTGGTGGTTCCCTTACCGCTCTTCCGATCATTGAGACGCAGGCTGGTGACGTGTCTGCCTACATCCCGACCAACGTGATCTCCATCACGGACGGTCAGATCTTCCTCGAAACCGATCTCTTCTATCAGGGCATCCGCCCAGCCATCTCGGTGGGTCTCTCCGTGTCCCGTGTGGGTTCCGCAGCCCAGACGAAGGCCATCAAGAAGGTTTCCGGTACGACAAAGCTCGATCTCGCCCAGTTCCGCGAACTGGCTGCTTTCGCCCAGTTCGGTTCCGATCTCGACGCCGCCACCAAGGCCAAGCTCGATCGCGGTGCCCGCATCGTGGAGCTCTTCAAGCAGCAGCAGTATCAGCCGAAGAGCCTGCCGATCATGGTCATCAGCCTTTACGCCATGCAGAAAGGCTACTTCGACAGTGTGCCTGTGGATCGCGTCAAGGAATTCCAGGCCAAACTGGAAACCTATCTCACCGAGCGCAAGTCTGAGCTGGTTGAAAAGCTCGCCAATGAAAAGGCCCTCGACAATGTCGAAGCCGACATCAAGACCGCCCTCGAAGACTTCAAGACTGCCTGGAAGTAATTCTCCTGGTTCGCTGCCCTACGTTTTTCTAGCTCTCCGCTCCCATGCCCTCCACCCGCGACATTCGCCGCCGAATTAAATCGGTCAAAAACACGGCCCAGATCACCAAGGCCATGCAGCTCGTCGCGGCTGCGAAGATGAAAAAAGCGCAGGATCAGGCCGCTAATGGTCGTCCCTACGCGGAGCTGATGAACAAAATCCTCGTCAGTCTGAAGGAAAGTGCCGCCGAAGGTGTGCATCCATTCTTCAGTGAAGGGGCCGGGAACAAGACTTTGGTTCTGGTCATTGCGACCGATAAGGGACTTTGCGGTGCCTTGAACACTAACTTGCTCAAGAAGCTAATCAACACCCCGATCGAAGGTGAAGTGGAATACGTTACCATCGGTCGTAAAGCCTCCCAGGGTCTTGGCCGTCTCCGCAAGACCTTGATCGCCGACTTCCCCATCAAAGACCCGGCGAAGTTTGTCGAAGCCCGCACCGTTTCCAAATTCATCCAGGACAAGTTCCTATCTGGCGAATACAAACGTGTGCTCGTCGCTTTCAACAACTTCATCAACGTCGTCACTCAGGTGCCTTCGATTGAGCAAGTTCTCCCGGTCAATCCTGTGACGCTGGGCGGTAAGCGTAACTTTGATGAAACCTCCAAGGAAGCGAATCCTACGGACATCCCGGATTACACCTTTGAGCCCGATGCGGCCACCGTTTTCCAAATGGTCCTGCCCCAGTATGTCAATGGCACTATCTTCCAGATGGTCCTCGAAGCCCGCGCTTCTGAGCACAGCAGCCGAATGGTGGCTATGAAAAACGCCACCGACAACGCCAAGCAGATGCTCAAAGATCTCAGCCTCGAATACAACAAGCTGCGCCAGGCCGCGATCACCAACGAACTCCTCGAAATCACCACCGCCAAAATGGCTCTTGAATAGCCTCTTTTGCATTCTCGACCCTCTGATTCTTTCTGACCCCTTCCAATATGAGCAACATCGGCAAAATCGTTCAAGTCATCGGTCCCGTGGTGGACGTGGATTTCTCCGCCACAGGAAAGCTGCCTGAGATCTACAACGCCTTGGAGATCAAATTCGATCTCGGCGGCAAAACCTCCCGTCTGGTCTGCGAAGTGCAGAGCCACCTTGGCGATGGCTGGGTCCGTTCCGTGGCCATGTCTTCCACGGAAGGCCTGAAGCGCGGTCTTGATGCGCTCGACGTTGGCACCCCTATCACTGTCCCTGTCGGTGAAGAAGTTCTGGGCCGTATCTTCAACGTTACTGGAGACGCCATTGATGACCAGGCAGCCCCTGTCACCGCCAAGCGTTACCCGATTCACCGCCCGGCTCCTGCCCTGGTGGACCAGAACCCATCGGCTCAGATCCTTGAGACTGGTATCAAGGTGATCGACCTGATTTGCCCTTTCACCAAGGGTGGTAAAGTCGGTGCCTTCGGTGGTGCTGGTGTGGGTAAGACCGTGGTGATCATGGAGCTCATCAACAACATCGCCAAAGGCCACGGTGGTTATTCCGTGTTCGCTGGTGTGGGTGAGCGTACACGTGAAGGTAACGACCTTTACCATGAAATGATCGAGTCCGACGTTATCAAGGTTAAGAAGAACGGTCACGACATCGTTCGCAACTCCCAGGGCGGTTACATCAGCGAGCCAGGCTCCAAAGTGGCCCTCGTTTACGGCCAGATGAATGAGCCTCCAGGCGCTCGTCTCCGCGTTGCTCTTTCCGCCCTCTCCATGGCCGAATACTTCCGTGACGAGAAGAACCAGGACGTGCTTCTCTTCGTGGACAACGTTTTCCGTTTCTCCCAGGCTGGTTCCGAAGTGTCCGCCCTTCTGGGTCGTACTCCTTCCGCTGTGGGTTACCAGCCAACGCTGGCCGCCGAAATGGGCGCCATGCAGGAGCGAATCACCTCCACCAAGAGCGGTTCCATCACCTCCTTCCAGGCCGTTTACGTTCCTGCGGATGACTTGACTGACCCGGCTCCTGCCAACACTTTCGCCCACCTTGACTCCACCGTGGTGCTTGAGCGCTCCCTGGCTGAACTCGGCATCTACCCGGCTGTGGATCCTCTTTCCTCTGTGTCCAAGGCCCTGGCTCCGGACATCGTCGGTGAAGAACACTACCGTGTTGCCCGTGGCGTCCAGCGTGTGCTTCAGCGCTACAAAGACCTTCAGGACATCATCGCCATTCTCGGCATGGACGAACTGTCCGATGAAGACAAGCTGATCGTGTTCCGCGCCCGTAAGCTTCAGCGCTTCCTCAGCCAGCCTTTCCACGTGGCCGAAATCTTCACTGGCACCAAGGGAGAATACGTTTCCGTTAAGGACACCGTCCGCGGTTTCGCTGAAATCCTTGATGGCAAGCACGACGATGTGCCAGAAGCCAACTTCTATATGAAGGGTGGCATCGACACCGTGCCGAAGGCGTAAGCCCGCATGGTCAAGGGTCGAGATGGTCAACAGTTGCGACTGATACCATCTTGACTGGTTTGACCGTTTGATTCTTTGACTTTCAGATCCCTCTCATGCCTCTCAAACTCGAAATCGTTACCCCCGAAGCCCGCATCTTCTCGGATGAAGTGGACACTGTTGTGCTCCCGGGCTTTGAAGGTGAAATGGGCGTCCTCCCTGCTCACGCCCCTTTGGTGACGACCCTTCAAGTGGGTGAACTTCGTTATACGAAGGGTGGCAAAACCACGGAACTCGCAGTGGGCGAAGGTCTGGTCGAAGTGACTGGCTCCACCACCCGCGTGCTGACGGACATGGCCCTCAGCAGCGATGAGATTGATGAAAAGGCCGTCGAAGAAGCCATGGAGCGCGCCAAGCACTCCTTGGAAAGCCTGAAGCATGGCGAACAGCAGGAAGAAGTGGCCGCCGTCATGGCCATGATCCAGCGCAGCGCCGCCCAGCTTCAGCTCAAACGCAAGCGCAAGACCCTCTAAGTTCGATTCTTTTAAAACCCTTGGATGCCTTTGGTATCCAAGGGTTTTTTATTGGGCACTCAGGGACACCGTGCGGGGCACCCCGGCTTTTTTGCGAGTGTGAAGGGGGTTGCTTGCACTGACACGATTTAGCCACACGGATTGGCTGAACCAAGCTTCAGGACTCCTCGGCCTGAGACGCATCCCAATATGCCGAGCGGCGTCCGTATCTGAGCCGCGCCTTTCAAGGCGCGGTTTTGGCCCGCGTACCGCCTTCACTCATCGCGTCGCAGCGCGACGCCCGAACGGCTGCGATTTCACCCATCCATCACGCTAAATCGTATGACTCCTGTGAGCTTGACGCTTTGGCTTGCCGTAAGCGGCCACACAAAAGGGCAGGGGAGAGTCAGCTCAATTGAGACGTCCGGCTTACTTCTTCGGCGCTGGGCGCGGCTGTTTGGGATAACCTTCCAGTTTGACCAGGCTCAATTGGCTCTCGGTCGGAAAATCTGCAGGCACATCGGCGGTGGCCTTTACGTCTCCTGTAGCCACCCATTCGGTGCCTCGTTGGAAGGTTTCGTAAAATCCACGGCACAGCATGGAGTAGTCTGCATGGCCCAGCGTGGTATGAAACACGCGGCCCTGGCCATAGCTGAGCACCATGAGGTTGGGCTCCTGTTCGGCTGTGAGGTCAGACTTGGCGCTGGCCAGGATCTGGATGTTTTCTGCGGGGCCGCGCAGGCGACTGTAAAGTTCGTCTTGGGCGTGCAGCCAGCGTTTGGGCAGACCCCGTGTGATAGGGTGCTCCGCATTTTGCACCTCGACGATGAATTCATGCTGCGGGCCATGGGCACCGCCTTTGCCGACGCTGGTGTCGCGAAACAGCTTGCCGTTTTTGACGTAGATCCAGGGTCCTGAAATTTCATCACGGCCACCCCAGCCACCGACTCCAATCATTTGGTTATACTCTTTCCATTCGGGGAACGAATTGTTGGCCGCGTGCACGGAGACAAAGCCACCGCCGCCTTTGACATAGGTATCAAAGGCAGTCCGCACCGCCTCCGGCCAGGGCTCGCCGTTGTAGTTGCTAACCACGGCTGAGTAACCCGCAAAATCAGGTTTCCAGCCAGCCCATGCTTCCGGGGTAGCACCTTTGGGCGGGGTGGTGGAGACGGTCACTTCGAAGGCACCGCTGCTTTCCAGGGCATCCTTCAGTACGGGGGTGGTGATGTCCCACTTGTGGTTATTCTGCCCGTCCACGATGAGGATTTTTAGCTTCGCGCCAGAAGCTCCAAAAGCGGTCCAAAGGGCGAGGCTTAACACCAGCAAAGTCGGGAACAGGGATTTCATGCCTGCTTTAAGCCAGCGGCAGGGCTTTACGGCAAGAAAAAACCATGTTGAGCCTCAAGAAGATTAAAGGCCGACCAAGCCTCATTCTAGACAACAAAAAACCGCCAGGAGCACCCCAAGACTCCAGGCGGTTGATGAGGGGATGTGAGGTTGAGATCCTATTTCTCCACCCAGCGGACAGCTTCCATGAGCAGTTCGCGGGCTGAGGCAAGACCCAGCTTCTGGCGGATGTTGGCCTTGTGGGCGTCCACCGTCTTGGCGCTGAGCTGCAGTTTTTCGGCGATTTCGTGGGAGTCGAAACCACGGCCGACCATCTCGAAGACTTCGAGCTGACGGTCGCTGAGCATGCGTCCTGGTTCGCCGCGGGAGCCTGAGCGAGGACCGCCACCGGAGACGATGCTGCCCAAAAGGTTGGCACTGAAGAAGAAGCCACCACCGAGCACCTGGCGCACGGCCTGGAGCACACGGACAGCGCTTTCACCCTTCATGATGTAGCCCATCGCGCCGGCACGGAGGCAGCGTTCGGCATACACGTTTTCGTCATGCATGGAGTACACCAGGACATGAATTTCTGGGTGGCTCTGCTTGAGCTTTTTCACCAGATCCACACCGCTGCGGTCCTTCAGCGTGATGTCCAGAATGATCACATCAGGCTTGAGTTTAGGGATCTGCAGGAGGGCGGTATTGGCGTCTTCGGAACTGCCAACAATCTGAAGATCTTCCTGGTTCTCCAGGATTTTCTTCAGACCTTCGATCACGATCGGATGATCATCGAGGATGTAGATTTTATATTTCACGGTTTGTATTTTGGCTTGTGGTTTGGTTTTGTCGTCGCTTGGGGTGGTCCCTCACCGGGTGGCAGGGGAAATTTGCAGGTGATTCTGACGCCCCCTTCGGGCGGGCAGTTCACGGAAAAGTCGGCATGGATCAGCGTGGCGCGGTAGTGCATCACTCGCAGCCCGATCCCTTCAAAGCCAGGTCGGCAGTCAAAGGAGCGGCCATCGTTGAAGATCTCCATCTCGGCATGGCCAGCGTCAGCTTGGCGCAGGCTGATGGCGATGTGCGTGGGGTTGCCATGCCGGATGGCGTTGTTGATGGATTCCTGGGCAATGCGGAAGAGGTGGCTGCTGAGGGCGGAGTCTGTGACCTTCATCTCCAGATCCGCCGTAAAGGTGCATTCACGGCGGAAGCTGGTCCGCACCGTGTCTGCCAGCAGTTCGAGGGAAGCGGCCAGATCCCGGTGCTGAATCGCTGTGGGGGACATATTGCGGGAAAGCTGCCGCACTTGCTGGATGGCCTGGCGCACCAGTTCACGGATGCGTGCCGCCTCAGATTCTTCGCTGCCTTCCAGTCGCAACTGCAACATTTCGACCAGTGCCCCGATGCCCGTCAGTAACTGCCCCACCCCGTCATGAAGATCATGGCCGATACGGGCCTGCTCCTGCTCAATGGCCTCCATCAAATGATGCTGCAGGCGCTGCTGCTCCGTGATGTCGATCGCGGTGATGATGAATCCTTCGATTTGCTGGTCCGCATTGCGCGTGGCCGTGTTGTGCACCTGGATGATCCGCAGATCTCCCGCCTTCGTCCGTGCCCTAGAGATCGCGGTGACACGCGGCGCACCTTCAATGAGTTTTTTCAGGCGCTCTTTCGCCCTGGGCATCTCTTCGGCATCCACCAGCCCACTTTCCCAGATGGTCTTGCCCGCCAGTTCCTTGGCAGAATAGCCGGATATTTTTTCCACGGCCGGATTCACTTTGAGGATCCGGCCTTCCAGATCCACCAGCCCGATCATTGCCGCCGATTCCCGCACCAGCGTGTCATTGAGCTGCGACTGCCGTTTCAGTTCCTGCTCGGCTTGGCGGCGTGCGCTGATGTCGGTGAAAATGATGATTCCCTGGCCGCTTTCATGGGCCGTGTCTGGCAGGAAGGTCACGGCCGCATGCGCATACAGGTATTTGCCTTCACGGCGCTTCAGGGTGATCTCGATTTCCCTTCGTGGTTTTACATTCGCTTCCACCACCTGCTTCCAAAAGTCCTCTTCCGGCCGATTCTGTCCGTCCAGCAGGTCCGGAATACGCATCTGGGTGAGTTGCTTGTCCGTGTACCCCAGCATGTGACGGAGGGCGGAGTTGACCTTGGTGATCTGGAGCGTTGTGTCAAAAACGGCCACGCCTGAGGGGTTGTTTTCAAAGAGGCCCCGATAATAGGCCGCCTGCCTGCGGGTAAATTCTTCGGCGGCCAGTTGTTCGCGAATGTCGCGCGTGGTGACTAGCACCCTTTCTCCTGGTAGTCGGCGCAAGACCACTTCCACCTTGTGTTTGCCACCGTCCTTTTGCAGGTGGGAACCTCGGATGGTGACTTTCTGACAGGTCTTGGGAAGGGTGGGCTCCGTCTTTTTCCCTAGATCCATTTGCACCACGTGCTTGATGGGTCGCCCATGCAGCTCAGCCTGCGTGTAGCCCAGGGTGTCCAGCGCTCCCTGGTTGGCGAAGAGGATGCGCCACTTCTCATCCACCAGAAAGATTCCGTCCACCCACTCCTCCACCAGCGTGCGACATAAGGCATTGAGGGAGGCTTCATTTCTCAGTGCCTGGGTAGAGAGGGCCAGGGGGGTGATTACCTGCACCAGCCCGATCGCCCTCGTCATCGTACCCTGGGGATTTCTTCGCAAGGCCCGCCAGTCATGCTGGATCCACTCCCAGCGTCCATCCTTGCAGGCCACCCGCATTTGCACAGTGACAGTCTCTGTCTGACCACTCGCCAGGGATTCCCGGCCTATGCGCACCCTATCCAGATCATCGGGATGGACCAGTGAATCCCACCCCTCCGGCAAAGCCTGGATTTCTTCAGGGGCATATCCATAAATGCCCGCCAGCCTGTCTCCATTCTCGATCAGTTTCTGACTGTCGAAGTCATAGATGTAGGCCACACGTTCTTCGATGCCATCGATCCACGCGTTAAACAGCGGTTCAACATTTGGCTCATCCTGCAAAGGGGATCGGGTTCCCCGCCCCTGGCGGCGTTCGATCCTCTTTAGAAGCTCCAGCTCTTCCGCTTCGACTGAGACTGCTTTTCCCGCCGAAGATACACTCTCCGACCGATCCTGAGGATCTCGAAGAATATAGTTTTGCTGGGGGTTGATGCTCACTTTTTCAGTAAGAAATATCTGCGTTTTTAAATTTCAATTAGCACCCTTAGGAAAGCTGATATTGGGCTAGGTGCAATTCTTTTTTCTAAATGCGCACGAAGTCCCTGCGAAAAGCATTTCCTAGGCCGTCGTCTTGACAGTCAGCTTTCTTATTCAAAACCTCCCTGGGAAATACTCAGGTGGTTGGAATACAGATACGTTTCCATTGGCCCTGTCGCTGCCTTTTTCCTTCTTTGGCATGGGTGCGGTGCAATCGTCCGATTGCTCTGCCCCAGTACGTTGATTTCCAGGGGGGATCGGTGGTTTTAACCTTGGCTCCCTGGCCATGGGGCATAATCGGGGTTCTGATCGGAATCAATTTTGAGAACCACTCAGTCGTCTTTTTCTCGTCTTTTCAGGGCAATGCGCTGAATCCCTTTCCTTAGAACAGGCACTTGAAAATTCACGATCAGTCCTGTCTTTAAGCCGCTGAGTTTAAGCCATGTTTCCATGCTACGACGATCCATGTCGGTCATCTCATCACTGGCCAGCACCCGTACCAGCAGGCTCTGGTCGATCACAAAATCCAGGCATGTGGCCGCCAGGATCTGCTGCCCGCGATACACAAAGTTCAGGGGCTTACGCCGTTCAAACGGGAGCTCAAGACTCCTCAGTTCTACGGCGAGGCACTCTTCATAAGCATCCCTCGTCAGTCCAGTCCCCAGCGTCGCATGCACCTGCATGCAGGCGCGGATGACGATGTGGGGCAGGTCTTGAGCATCCAGGATCGCAGTCATAGGTCAGGGGCCTTGGTTAAGGGCAGGTCTCTTTCATCTTGGCTGCTGCCACGGTGGAGACCTTCCTAACATCGCCCAAAGCTATGGAGCCAACTCTCGCCTGTCAAAGTTTCGCCCCCTTTATTTTCGCATATTCCGGTTTCAACCTATGTCAGCTCATCATCGGCCTCACTTTGAGCTTTGAACTTTGCCGAAGGATCTCTAAAACTGCTCTGTCATGCCAAAAAACAGCCTTTCCAAAGAAGAAGTCAAATCCATGCTCCTGCTTGCCTGCGAGCGCATCATCGCGGCTGAGCCAGAACTTTCAGAAGCGGATCGAAACCTGGGCGATGGGGACCATGGGCTGGGCATGGAGCGTGGCATGAAAGCCGCTACCGAGAAGCTTCAGTCCGGTGAGGTGGAGTCCGTCGAAAAAGCATTTTCCTCCGTTGGCATGGCCATGATGAGCAGCATGGGCGGTGCCTCTGGTGCGATTTTTGGGACATTTTTCCGCAATGGTGGAAAGGCTCTCAATGGTCTCGAAACTTTCGATGCAGCCGCCCTCGCCGCCTTTTTACAGGCAGGTGTGGAGGGAGTGAAACAGCGCGGTGGTGCTGCGGTGGGTGACAAGACCGTAGTGGATGCCATGCAGCCAGCCGCTGAAAAAGCAGCACAGGTGACAGATCAACCCTTGGCCGAAGCCTTGAGCGCGGTCCATGACGCCTCCCTGGCAGGTCTGGAAGCCAGCAAAAGCATGATCGCCAAATTTGGCCGCGCCAAAACCCTCGGCGAAGGCTGCCTGGGTTTCCCTGATGCTGGGGCCCTTTCTGTCACCGTCATCCTTGGGGCGATGAAGGACTATGTGAATGGGTAGGCTTTGTTACGGCGTCCAGTTGCGCAGCATCTCATGCCCTTCGCGGAAGCGGGGGGCCAGCAGCAGGGCGTCCAAAAGATGTTTTTTGGCAAGTGCCCTGTCTTGAGTGATCAGCAGTTTGGCCAGACGGTAATGCGTCTGTGCGGCACCTGCCGGATCTAGCAGCAGCACGCGGCGGTAGGCTGCCATGGCTTCTTCCGTCTGCCCCTGGGCTTCGGCTGCTTCAGCAAGGGCTTGCTGCGGTGTGCGGAGGAATGGATTGAGCGCTAGGGCCTGTCGCGCCAGTGTTTGCAGGGAGGCCCAGTCCTTGCGGTTGCGATCCTCCTCAATCAAACGCAGGAACACAGGCAGGGCGCTACTCTCATGGGTGGCGATGTGGCGCAGCACCTGCAGTTCCTCTTCTTTTCGTTCCAGCTTCCGCAGGGCTGTGGCCTTGATCTGGTAGCCACTTTCAGAGCCCGTGTCTTCTGGCACCAGGAGAATGAGCTGTTCGGCCGTTTTGAGGGCCTCCTCCCACTTTTCCTCCTGCATCATCAGCTCGGCATACTGGCGTGTGGCTGGCAAGTTGGAGGGATGTTTGGCCCGGTAGGTCGCCAGGGAGTCGCGGTCCAGCGGATTGAGTTCTTCGGGACCGGGTTTCTCCCAATCGGCCAGGGCTCCAAACTGCTTCAGGGCCTGCTCTTTCAGGTGGGCTTCAAACTCCTTTTCCAGTTTCCCGATGTCTGCCGTATGGGCGGCGAGGGCCTCATTGATTCGCTTGCCGGTAGCCAGATCACTGAGAATGCGCTGAAGCGATTCTGGGCCAAAACGTTCCAGCAGCCAGGCCACCACCTGGCTGGATTGGAAGTAGGCAAACATCAGGTGGTCCTCATCCTTGGCGTTCAGGAACGCGCTGGTGAGCTGCCCCACCGGGGTGATGGCCTCGTCTTCCAGGATCATCTGGCGAAACTGCGCATTCATCTTCATGCCCCAGGCCGGGTTTTGCAGGCTCTCCTCATGCACGCTGATGCCTTCGCTCAGCCAGCGGGGCATTTTGTTCCGCGTCAGGGTGAGCGTGACGACGTGGCAGAACTCATGCCAGAGAGTGGATTCCCAGTTGTTCCGCCCATGGGCCAGGCTTCCAGGGCTGTTCATGGTGATGACGGTGCCAAAGCACACGCCCAGCAGGCCCTGTCCGCCCAGGCTGCCAAAGGTGCGGATGGCAAAGTCCTGCTGGGCACCAAAAAACTCCACCATCACCGGTCGCTTCAATTCCAGTCCATACTTGGGGCAGAGCACGGACTTGGCCTCCCGCAGCAAGGCCAGCGCGCGCTCACCATAGATGGGCCAGTCGCGCTTGGGCATCTTCAAAATGAAGTCATCATAGCTCTTCGTCACGTAGCCGTTCATCTCCTTTTCAAGGAGGCCAATGTTGTGGGCCTGGATGTTGTAGCCGTCCTGTTCGCGGATCTCGGCAGCCAGTTTCCACGCCTCTTCTTCCTCTCCCAGGCGCAGCAGGTCATGACAGAGCTGCACCTTTGCGGGCAAAAAGCCAGGCTCAAACGCCAGGGCCTGGCGCTGGTGTGCCTGCCCTTCGGCAAAGCGGTAAGCCCGTGAAATCACCCGGCCCAGAATGTGATCCACCTGCGGATTTCGCGCCCAGCGTTCCAGCCCCTGCTCACGCGCTGCCTTGACCTTGGCCTCGCCCGCTGCACTGAGGTGTGCCACTGTAGCCCGCAGGGCCCAGGCTTCGGGGCAGTTTTCCTGCACATCCAGGACTTTCTGGATCGCTGCCTCGGCCTCCATGAATTTCTCGGCACCAATCAGCATCTCCGCCTGCATGAGGTGCGGCTCAGCCAGCACCGGATTCAGCTCCAGTGCGCGGGTGATATTTTCCATCTGTTTTTCCCGGTCGCTGCTGGCAAAGGCCTGCGCCAGCCCGGCACGCAGCCGGGCCGTCTCCCCATGAGCCTTCAGCCCGGCACGAAAGACATCGGCGGCGCGCGCATCATCCTCCTTGGTCAGGGCCAGATGGCCCTCTGCCAAGTAGGCGTTTTCCAGCTTGGGATCTTTCTTCTGTGCTACCTTAAAATATTGCTCGATCACCTTTTGGGCATCGGCTCCGAGCGCCAAGGCTGCCTGTCCTAGCGACACCCAATCTTGTGCACTTCGGTCCTTGGGCTGCCTGGCCTTGGCGGCGGCATTCACGGCGGCCAGCGCTTGGTCGGCGATGTCCTGCCTGCCCAGCCGCTGGGCGTTTTCATGCTGCAGCATCAGCAGCTCCAGGTTCTCAGGGAAGGTCTTGATGGCCAGTTGCACCTCATCTCGGGCGGTTTCCTCCTGGCCCTGATGCATCAGCGCCTGCACGCGTATCAGCCGCCACTCCGTGGCCTTCATACCGCGCTGGATGGCCGCCTCGCAGATGCGCCCGCAGAGCTCGTATTCCCCTTTGGCCAGCATCTGTGCCACGGGTGCCAGATTGCGATCCTCAAACAGCCGGTCGATATCCAGCTCCTGCGCCCTTGAGGGAAGCAACAGCGAGCAACCGGCGGCGATCAGAAGGAGAGTTCGGCAGCGCATGGCAGTAGGCACAGCACAGAACGTGCGCAGCCGGCGCATTCCTGCGGGAATCCTCCGCCGAGCTCAGGCTTCTTGGTCTGTTTTATCCTGCCCTGCTTCAGGATAGGGGACGTTTGTCTCGCTCATCGGATTTGAAAATGCTGCGCCGGTGAAAGCTGGATGCATGTGGTGTGACCACGCCTAACATAATGAGCTGCGTCTCGGAATTACCCATTGGCTTTCCCAGGGAAAGGGTAAACACAAAAATGGGGAATGCATTTCATACGCATTCCCCATCAGTGAGTGAGAGTCCTGAATCGGACAATTTTCGTATCAGCGGCCGAAGTCGCTAATGGGCAGCAACTCAGTGGAAATCGGAGACAGATTTCCAGAGGAGGCCGCGAGTTCCTCGCCTTCAAAGTGGCGGCTCAGCAGGATGCCTTCGATCTCCAAGGTTTGATCCTGCGGAAGGGCCTCTTTAATCAGCTCGCTGTCCACTGCAAAGGAGGGCTTATTTTGTAGCACCACAGGCATGGAACCTTCCGCAGCGAGGGCGAATTGAGCCCCTTGTTGGGAGGTGGAACCGATGACACCTAGGGTACCCCAGGCTGCCACGATGGCAAAGGCGGCCGTTGCCGTGGCGGTGGCCCATTTTGGCGAGATGACGTCGCTAAAAAAGGTGTTCACGCGCTCCCAGAGAAGACCCCGGGCAGACTGGCGCAGCAGTTCCGAACGCTGCCGTTCGCGGAACTGGGTCACAAAGTCTTCCACAAAATCATCACCAGGAGTCTCATACTGTTTCAGACGAAGCAGCCTTTGGATGTTTTCGAATTCGTTCATGGTATTGCGTCGGAGTTGTATCAGGAGCGTATTGTTAGCAGGAACTGTGTCACCTTACAAAATCTTCGAGATATGTCTGGAGAAGCCGATGAGCGTAGAAAAGCCTGGATCTCACAGTGCCTTCTGACACTCCGAGAATCTTGCTGATCTCGTTGTGCTGGAGGCCCTGGACATCGTAGAGAGTCACTACGGTTCGGTGGTCTTCAGACAGCTTCATCATGGCGGTGTTCAATCTTTTTTGAAGCTCATGAATGTTTACCTCCCGCACGGTGTCCCGGTTCGCGGTGGTAATTTTAATGAATTCGGGGTCGTTTTGGATGCCGTTGTCCACGTCATCCAGGCTGATTTTGGCATGCCGCCCCCGTTTCTTCAGGAAATTGAGGGTCATGTTCACCGAGATCGAATAGATCCAGGTGTAAAAGGAGGATTTGCCCATGAACCGCTTCAGTGAGCGGTAGGCCTTGGCAAAGATCTCCTGCAAGAGGTCGGCGGTGTCCTCCCGGTTGGAGGTCATGTTGTACACTAGGCCGTAAAGCTTTGGAGTGTATTTGCGGACAAGTTCGTCAAAGGCACGGGTGTCCCCGGCCTGGGCGCGTTCCACCAGCGCCCGATCTTCGGCTGCGCTGCTGCTGGCTGGGGTCTGATCCGTCGAGGTCTCCATGTTTCCGCTGACCGTGCGATCCGTGTCGCGCGATTCCTTGAGCAAACCATCCATCGGGGATTCAGACAAGCTTTTCTTCTGGTTGGGGGTGAATCAGGGGCGGGTCAGGCGGACGGCGACGTGGTCGCATCCAGGCAAGATACGTTTGCGAAGCTGCACTGTGACAGACTTTGCGCCAAACTCGCTCAATGCACAGGCTGCGATTTCGGCGGCCAGGGTTTCAATGAGCTGCCGGGGCCGGGCCGCAGCCAGCGCACGCAGTCGGGTAGCCACGGCAGAGTAGTCCGTGGTCAGCTCCAGATTGTCCCCCATGTCCTCGAACTTTGTCGCTACCCGCAGCGTGATATCGGCCTGCAGGGTCTGCCAGGCGGCACGCTCTTCCTCTGGAACACCGATTTGCACAGGCAGATCCAGCCCGTGGATCAGGATTTCATCAGCGGGGGCAGGGGAACTCATGCACCCACTGTCAGCGAGCGCATCAGATGTGTCAAAGCCGACAGGTTCCTGACCAAAATATCTGGCTCGGCCTGCATGAGCGTGGGCACCGATTCATAACCTGTGGCGGTGGCGATGGTGGTCAGGCCGCCTGCTTTACCGGCATGGATGTCATGCCGCATGTCCCCCACGAAGGCTGTTTCTTCAGGTGCCAGTCCATGTTTCGCCAGTAGATCATGGACATGTGCGCACTTGTCGATGACTCCGCAGTGCATGTGCTCAAAGAAATGGTCCACCCCGTTCACCCGGGCCTGCGCCAGCACATGTTCCAGAGGTGCGCTGCTGCACACAAACATGCGCCGCCCGGTATCCGCCGCAAATTGTAGGAACTCCGGCGCGTGCTCGATCATCGGCACCGCATGGCTGTCGTCTTCAGGAAAATGTTTCAGGTACAGCGCCTGAAGGTCTGCCAGGGGGACATCCGGCAGGATGTCGCGGTAAAACTCTGTGTAAGGCAGCCGAAAGATTTCCCGGAACGCCTCCCGGCTCAGGGTCGGTTTCGCGTAGTGGGTCATGACACGGTTGGTGGCGGTGATGACGGCACCGAGGTCATCGGCCAGCGTGCCGGACCAGTCGAGAATGAGATTGCGGATCATGCGGGCGGGAAAGCCCATGCTTAAGTCACGATTGAGCGAGTCTCAAGAGGGCTCGCCTTATCTCTGGTCCCATGACGGCAATTTCTGCATGGCTTGGGTATCGGATGAAATTCGCTGCTGGACATCCTCTGGCGCGTCGTTTCCAATACCGCCGCGCTGGAAATAGGCGCGTCTTTTAGCGATTCAAACCAACAACCGACAGCAACCCCTACCTTATGGCAAAAATCGAATTTGGCTCCCAGGTTTACACCTGGTTCATGCAGGGCACCGGCAAGGGCTACGACAACAAACTGGACCACATGATCAAGGTGGCCTCCGAGGCAGGCTTCACGGGCATCGAACCGATGGTGCTCGAAATCTCTGAAAGCGCTCTGGGCTGTGGCAAATACTGGCTGGGTGATTTCTGCGATCCGATCCGTCTCAAGGACGCTCTCCAGGCCCACAATATGAAGCTGGCCGGTCTGGCTCTCGTCTGCGCCTGGGATGCGGAAGAGGAAACCCCGGCTGAAAAGGCTGCGGCGGATTTCACCCTCGACCTCCTCAAACATTTCCCCGGTTCCATGCTGGGCACCGTCACTCTGCCAAGCGGCCGCAAAAACGACCTTCAGCGCCGCCGCCTGAATGTGGCCCGCAACGTGAACAACGTCTCCAAGCGCGCTGCCGACCTGGGCATCAGAGCCTCCTACCATCCAAACAGCCCGCCGCCCTCCCTGGTTCGCACCCAGGAAGACTACGACGTGGTCCTGAGCAGCCTCGACCCCAAGGTCACTGGCTGGACACCTGATGTCGGCCACATCATCCGTGGCGGCATGGATGTCATCGCCACGCTGAACAAATTCCAGCACCTGGTGAACCACATCCATTACAAGGACTACTCTGGCGATGGTCCTGAGCCATGGGCACAGATGGGCACTGGTAAGCTCGACTTCCATAAGATCACCGAGTGGCTTGTCGCCCGCAAATACGAGGGCTGGATCATCTGTGAAGATGAGGCCCACATCGCCGTCGAAGATCCCGATGGTGTGACCAAGCAGAACGGCCAGTGGTGCAAGGAAAACCTTCACCCGCTGGTGGATTGATCTAACCAACTTTGATTCCATGCCGCCTTTTCGGGCGGCGTGGCCTTTGCCCCGCATGAGCAGCGTTTGAGGTTATTCTCACGCAGGTTCTGCGGGGCTTTTATTTGAAGCGGTGTGTTCTGCCGCAGGCATTTTTTACGTCGTGCAAGACAGAGATACATTCAATCAGCCTGCTTTCAAAGGTAGGCGCAACCTCGCCGATTGTGACGCATCCCTGTGCGGATGTCACGAATCGTCTTATCGAGGAAAGTCCAACCTACTGGCCGCGTAATGATTGGCTTCCATGATTCGCACCCTTCTCACTCTCGCCGTGGCCGTAATGGCCACCACTGCCGCTTCGGCTCAAAATATCCGCGCCGGCATCATCGGCCTGGATACTTCTCACGTGCTGTCCTTTACCAAGACCCTGAATACCGACCCGCAGAAGCCGGAAGTCATGGGAGTGCGCATGGTCGCCGCGTATCCGCAGGGATCCAAGGACATCGAAGGCAGCGTCAAGCGTGTGCCAGAGTACACCGAGAAAGTGAAGGCCCTGGGCGTCGAAATCGTACCCAGTATTGATGTCTTGCTGGATAAGGTGGATGTCGTATTTCTGGAGACCAATGATGGCCGCCCTCACCTTGAGCAGTTGCTTCCCTGCCTGAAGGCGGGCAAGCCTGTCTTTATTGACAAGCCCATCGCTGGCACCCTCGTGGATGCCATCAAGATTTTTGATGAGGCCAAGAAGGCCAGTGTTCCAGTCTTTTCCTCTTCATCGCTTCGGTTTGGCAAAAACACCCAGGCCGTCCGCGCGGGCAGCATCGGCACCGTGAAGCAGGCAGAGACCTTCAGCCCAGCCTCGCTGGAGGCCACGCATCCAGATCTTTTCTGGTATGGCATCCATGGGGTGGAGAGCCTCTTCACCACGATGGGCACAGGCTGCCTCTCCGTGAAACGCGGCACCACCGCCGATGGCAAAATCATGGTCACAGGTACCTGGGCGGGCGGTCGCACCGGCACATTTACCGAGGGCAAAGGCTACGGTGGCAAGGCCATCGGCGACAAAGGCGAATCCCCCGTGGGTGCCTACGATGGATATGACCCGCTGCTGTTTGCCGCCGTGCATTTCTTCCGCACTGGCCAAGCTCCAGTGACTCCTGAGGAAACTCTGGAAATCTACGCGTTCATGGAAGCTGCCGATGAAAGCAAGCGCCAGGGCGGAGCCGAGGTGACCCTGAAGTCGGTCATGGATAAGGCCCAGGCTGAAGCTCGCAAATAAGCTTTAGCCCGATTTCGTTTCTACTTTCTTGTTAGGCCTGTCTTCTGCGGATGACAGGCCTTTCTTTTTTATCGCCAAGTCAGACCTTGTATTTCATGACTGAACGTCTCCTTGTTACCTTCATGAACAAGCCTACCTGCCCGATGTGTGAAATGGATGAGATTCTGGATCACAACGATCGTTTTGAATGCGCCACCTGTGGTCATGAATGGCCCCATGAATCCGAGGCCGAGGTGCCTGATGCGGCCCGTGTTGTGAAGGATGCCTATGGCCATGTGCTGGCCGATGGGGACATTGTGGCCATGATCAAGGATCTCAAGCTGGGCGGCACCTCCCAGGTGCTGAAGGTGGGAACCAAGTCCAAGCCTATCCGCCTGGTGGATGGTGACCATGAAATCTCCTGCAAGATGGAGGGACTGGCCATTGCTCTAAAGGCCTGTTTCGTGAAAAAGGTGACTGTTTAGCAGAGCCTAGATGGGGGGGGGAGGGAATAGGACTCTCGGAGACGGGAGTTAACCCTTCGAAAGGGCAGGTAGAAGATTTTTTGGCGAAGTTGAATCCAAAGGCACGCCGCCGTCGGATCACCCCGCCAAGCATGGTCAAGCCGGGTTCAATCACGGACTCGGGCAGACCATCGCTATCCTCCATCTGCTTACCATGAAGACACCCACTGCTCATTCCCGTGCGCTTGCCGTGCCGCCCCGTTCTGCCACGGCCCTAACCGGTCAATGCAGGGCCGCCAGCCCACGCCCCGCCTCCACCTTCAGACCCTGGCTCTGTGGCCTCCTCTGTACACTGGCGCTCCCCTGGGCCCATGCGGCAGACCCGACCACTCCAGTTTACCTTTTGAATGAGGACAACACACTGGCCACTGCCACCCTGGGCACCATCTCCACACCGGGGGCGGCCATTTCGGTCACGGGCGTTCAGATGGGGGATGTTCTCGTCACCCTGGACGTGCGACCGCAAAATCAGGCGCTGTATGCCTTGGGTGTGAATGCCGTGGCCGATACGGTGAGCCTCTATCATCTTTCCCCGGCCACAGGTCTGGCAGTCCTGCTGGGCACAGCTTCTACTCTGGCAGATAGCGCAGGCGTCACGCTTGATTTGCCCGCTACCGGCTGGGACATTGACTTCAATCCCTCTGTGGATCGCCTGAGGGTTATCAACGCTGCTGGGCTGAACTTCCGGATGAATCCAAACAACGGCACCGTGGTGGATGCCAATGCGGGAGTGGTGGGCAATCAGATTGATTCCAACATCAATGGGGCTACCACTTCCGTCTCCGCAACGGCCTACACCAACAGCCAGCCTAACAACGGAGGCATCACCACTCAATACACCGTTGATGCGGTCACAGATTCCATTTACATTCAAAATCCACCTAACAATGGTGCGCAGACCAATGGCCTGAGCGTGACGGTGGCTGGCATGCCTCTGGCCATCACAGAGGTCAATGGTTTTGACATCGAGCCTGGCATCAATGCGGCTGCCAACAATGTGGCCCCGGCCGTTGGAATTGCCTATGCCATCCTTCGCACATCGGGACCATCAGGTCTTTATGAGATCAATCTCACCACTGGGGGCGCCACATTTTTGGGCGGCACCACCGTGCGCAGCTTTGCCCTGCGCACGCGCCTCGGCGCAGCCGTCGCTCTCAGCACGGGCGGCACCAGCATCGTCCGTTTCTCCCCCTTTGTGCCTGGCACCAGCACGTCCGTGGCAGTTACCGGCATCCAGAACAGTGAAATCCTGGTCGGCATGGATCAGCGCCCGGCCACAGGCCAGCTCATGGGCCTCGGTGTCAATGCCGATACCAACACGGCAACGCTCTATCTTATCGATCCGCAAACAGGCGCGGCCACCGTGGTCGGCGCTGTTGCTGGGCAGATCGCCTATCAGGACGCCACAGCCACCCCGATTGATCTTCCTTCTCCTTCGGTCGCTGGTTACGGTTTCGATTTTAACCCCACCGTGGACCGTGTGCGGGTGGTCACCAGCACGGGGCTCAATCTCCGCGTCAATCCCCTGACTGGCACCGCTGTGGATGGCAATGTCACGGATGCTGGGACCAATCCTGACGGTATGATCAATGGCGGCGGCACCGGTGTTTCTCACACCGCCTACACCAACAGTTTTGGCGGTGCGACCGTCACCACCCAGTATGGCCTGGATGATGTCAGCGATTCTCTCTACATTCAGAATCCGCCGAATGCCGGGACTCTGACCGTCGGCACCCCGCTCACGCTTAATGGGACACCCTTGGACATCTCCAGCGTCGGCGGTTTTGACATCCCGAATTTTGTCACCGTTAGCACCTCCAATACCCCGGCTGTGGGCCAAGGTTGGCTCGTGACCGATGTGGCCTCTGTTTCTTCTCTTTACCGTGTCAGCCTTGCTGATGGTGTGGCCACTTCTGTGGGTTCACCGTCGGCTGCCTTGTCATCCCTGGCCATCCTGTCTGTCCCTGTGGCACCTGTGGTCGTCTCCCCGACGACGGCGAATGTCGAAGCTTTCAGCGCCACTCTCGGCGGCAGCCTTAGCGACCATGGCGGGGCCCCCATCTTGCAACGCGGAGTGGTGTTCTCTCTGACCACTGCCAACGCGGACCCCATGATCGGCGGTACAGGCGTCACGCAGGCGGTGAGCATGAATGCCACCAACGTTTTCTCCACGGACGTGACGGGCCTTATTGGAAACTCAGGCTACAGCTTCCGGGCCTATGCCACCACTGAAGCCGGGACCAGCTATTCTCCCGTGGCCACCTTTACCACCACCTTGGTGGAAATTCCCGAATTTGACGATGCCAGTGTCGGTGCTTCGATCTCTCTTAATGTTGGCAAATTCCCTGGGGCTACCCTCACGGTGAGCGGACTCCCACAGGGGCTGCGGTTTAATGCTGCTACCGGCACCATCACAGGCCGTGCTACCACGGCGGGTGTTTATGTCGTTTCCATCACCGCCAAACTGCCTGGAGGGATAGAGCAGAATTTTGAAGAAACGTTGGTTATCCAGGCATTGCCAAAAACGGCGGTGGGGACCTTCATCGGCCACATTGAGGCCGAGGCAACTCTGAATGGCAATGCGGGCGGTCGTTTCGATCTCACCACCACCACCACTGGTGCTTACACACTGAAGCTGACCCAGCGTAGCAAGACAGTGATGCTGAAAGGCTATCTCTCTGCCACCCCCGGAGCGGCGCCAGAACTCATGGCGGACGGACCCGATGGCACCGATATCCTCCTCACGCTGAATGCTGACAACACAGCCACCGGGGCTCTCACAGACGGCGTGGCCGCTGCGATATTCTCTGGCTGGCGCAAGACCTTCGACAAACTCCTCAATCCTGCGCAAGATGAGATGGGTTATTACGCCGTGGCTTTGGATTTACAGTCTGGAGATGTCGGCAATGCAGCACTCCCTCAGGGATCGGGCTATGCAGCCATCAATGTCGCGCCGGATGGCAACACGACGGTCAACGGTCGCACAGCCGATGGCAACGCCATCCTTTCCAGTGGCTTTGTGGGCTCTGCAGGTCAGGTGCTTGTCTATCAGCCGCTCTATAACAAGCTTGGTTCGGTGCATGGCGAGCTCAGCCTCACGGTGGACTCCTCCGGTAACTATGCTGAAAACTATCTCGAAGGCACTGTGGCGTGGATTAAGCCTGCCACCACAGGTCGCACTTACGTCGATGCCTTTGGTCCCCTCACCCTGGATGTGTATGGCAAGTACCTGGCCCGCGCCGCTGCTGGTAGTGTTGTCCTGGGCCTGCCCTCCAGTGCCGATCCAGCCTCTTTGGTCTTCGCTGAAGGCGGCATCTCCGCCGCCTCCATCAATCCTAACATCACCAATGGCATCACCCTCCTTCGGCCTTCTCTGAAACTGGTGATCCCAACGGCTGGTGGCGTGGATAATCTTGGACGCACCACGCTGGTGCTCAAAGCCGCCAATGGCAGCCTCACGGGCAGCTTCACTCTGAAGGATGGCACCCTCCAGCGCAAAGTGACCTTCCAGGGCATGATCATCCGGGGCGAGACGGGCAGCATCCTGGCCAGCGGTTACTTCCTGCTCCCGCAGATTCCTGCGGCTGGGCAGACTGCCGCCAAAGCCCCGATCCTCTCTGGCCGGTTTGATCTCCTGCCATAACAGGGATCTTTACATTAGTCTGACTCCTTTCAGCGCTTCTTTGCCCACGCGAAACCTTGTTTCGCGTGGGATGAGGAAGCGCTGATTGTTTTAAACAATGGTGATGTCAGAGGAAAAGGAATGATTTTGCACATGATAATTCATGGCCGATATCTTGGATCCCACGCCCCTCTTGTTTAATCTCTCTTCGTCCCAGACTGGCTTTTCCGGCGACAACTGACGCTGCCAGGAAAGTGGGCCTCACGGTTCCCTGAAAGACCTCAGGGGGCTCCTCGTTTGAAGACGCCAGCTTTCCTTCAGATGAAGATCTTCACACCTGCTCTCCTGGCCACCCTTTTCGCTGCATCCTGCCTGCACGCAGATGTCGCCGCTCCTGTGGCTGACCCGGATCTGCCACAGCCCCTTGACACGACGTTTGCCGAGGCTCTGCTGACGGAGTCACCCTTCACCCGCTCGGTGAATCTGGAGGAGTCGCTTCAGCTCACTGGCATGGCCTATGTGGCGGGGCATCCTGTGGCCACAGTCTTAAACAAAGCCACCCATCAGAGCTACCTCGTCACCGATCAGCCTAACGAAATGGGTTGGCACCTCACGGCCGCAATGGCTGGCACGGACCTCAGCAATTCCCAGGTGGAAATGCAGGTGGGACCAGAGACCCTGGTCATGCATTATCACGGCCAGTCCATGTCTCCTGGCGAAGATGCAAAGGACCGCTCAAAAAGCCGCCTGGCCGGCAAGGGAGAAGGCAAAAAGGCCTCAGGTAAAACCGCAGCATCCTCTTTGTTAGGCGATAAAGGGCGCGAGCTTTATGCCTCGCTCTCTCCCGAGGCCAGAGGTAAGTTCAAGGACCTAGTGAGGTCCCAGCTCGACAAGAAGCCGGACATGACCCCTGAGCAAAGCTCCGCCTACGCTCAGAAGGTCTTTGCCAAGATCAAAGAAAACGACCGCCCTTCGGCTGCGGGCACTCCCAAGCCCCCTAAACAAAGCAAGCCAGTCAAAAAGAAACAGGGAGCCTGATCAATGGATCGAGACGGCCACCCCTGCACGCAGGCGGGTGGCCAGCCGCACGATGTCCCAATTGGCCAGCCGCACGCAGCCATGGCTGGCGCTGCGACCGATGGCATCCGGATCACCCGTGCCATGCAGGCCGATGCCACGCTTGTTCAGGGCGATCCAGATCACCCCCACCGGATTGTTAGGCCCTGGGGACAGCAGGTAGGTTTCATCGCTCCGCTCGCCTGTCTTCAGAAAGGATTCATCGTAGCGGAAGTCGGGCAGCCGGGCGATGCCGCGCACCTTCCAGTCGCCTTCAGGAGACTGGGTCTGCTGTGAACCGATGGTGACCGGGAAGGCGGCCGTCAGCTTTCCAGCTTCAAACAGCCGCAGCATGTTGTCGCCAGCATCCACCTTCACCTCGATCTTGGCAGCCGTGCCCTCTGGAGTTTCCTTGTCGGAGGTCTTGTCTGCATTCTTGCCCTTGGGTTTGTCATCGTCTTCACCGCTGTCAGTCAGGTCCAAAAGGGGCAGGTCTTTGACCGCTGCCACATCAAAGGGCTCCACGTTTGGCACCTTGATTTTGTCACCCGCCTTCACGCTTTCCAGCTTGCCGGAATTCAGCTCCTTGAGGAAGTCGAGATCGCAGTGAAATTTCTCCGCCAGAGCTTCCGCGAGACTGGCATAGGGCAGCCACTTCAGCTTCGCCATGGCCTTCACTTCTTTGGGCAATTCGCCCACGGTCTTCTGGTCTGCTTCGGTCACCGTGTATTCGATGAAGGCCGGGCCGATGCTGGCCAGATCCAGGTCCTTGAGATCAGGCAAAGGGCGCTTGGCCTTGTCATCCTTGGCTGGCTCCGCTGCCGTTGCCTCTTCTTTCCCCTGTGCCTGGCGGTACAGGTGGAACGCCTTCTCTGTAAAGCCCCCGTAGTGGCCATCGATCTTGCCTGGGCCAAAGCCTGCGCGGTCCAGGAAGACTTGGAGCAGGGTTGCGGCCTCCACATCCGAAGATGCAGCAGGCGGATCGGTCTGCGCCGCGAAGGCAGAGGTGAACGGCCCGAAGAGGCAGGCAGCCAGAAGCAGGAAACGTGGAAACGGATTCATGCACAGCATTCGCGGCTGTGCACCTCACTGGCTGTGCATCTGTGTTACCTCACCAGCATCCACAGCGTGCTGGCTCCGTGGCCTGCGGGGAAATCGGTCTGCGAGGCGATCCTCACATAGTCCACGGCCCGCCGCTTGATCTTAGCGCACTGTCGCGAGCGGCGTTCCAGGGAGACGGGATCCAGCTTCGTGCAGTTGGTGGAAAGCAGGATGGCGCACTTGGGCATGGCCAGCTCGAGGGCGGCATTCACCAGGTCTTCAAAATGCTGCTCCACCTGCCAGAGACGCCCCTTGTCATTCCGTGAGAACGTGGGCGGATCCAAGATGATGACGTCGAAGCGTTCGCCCCTGCGTTCCAGCCTGGGCATGAGTTCCTGCGCATCGTCGGCGATGAAACGATGCTTTGTTTCAGCAATGCCATTGAGCGCGAGGTTTTGCTTGCCGCGATCCAGCGACTTCTTGGAAAGGTCCACGCTCACCGTTTCAGCCCCTGCAAGCCCGGCGACGACGGTGAAGCTGCAGGTGTAGGCAAAGGTGTTCAGCATCCGCTTCGGCTTGAAGAGGGGAAGCTGGGCCCGGTTGGCACGCTGATCCAGGAACAGGCCGTGGCTGTAGCCTGCGGCAAAATCCAGGCCGTAGCGCACTCCGGCTTCCGTTACGACGGTGGTCATGGGAAGCGTGGCATCGCCGCTTTTTAGCACGGGGGATATCCGCTCGTCGTTCTTCAATGGCAAAAAGCGGGTGAACACACGCACCGGTGCCCAGCCCGACTGGCTGCTCCAGGTTTCCAGCCCAGCGCTCAGTTCCGCCAGGGCCGCATCGTTTTTATGGGAGATCATGGCGTCGTCTCCCAGGCGCTCCACCCAGCCCCCGGAACCTGAACCGATGCGGTGGGCAGTGGTCCCGGCTGCTTCAAAAAGAGCTCTTTGGGCAGGCGCAATCCAGGTGATGGGTTGCACGGCAGGACGTCGGGAAAGGGAGGGATGCACCTCGCATCCTGCCGCAGAATCCGGCCCTGAGCAAACTGCACGTGCAAACACAGTCCAGAGGCAAGATTTCACTTTGCCAAATTCAGTCTTCGCCACAACCATGAGTCGCCCAGCCCAGAGGCTGGAAACTCGCAACCTTACTCAAGACTTTCCCTGAACCATGCGGAGCCAGAAACAGACCAATAAGCCACCTCGGCCCTTCAAGAGTGGCAACTCAAACTTCGGGTGGGGCGGGAATAGCAACGGCGGTTTTATCCCCGGGCAGAAACCGGCGGTCAAAGTGAAGAAAAAAATGGTAGAGGAGCAGGTCCCACCGCCCCCGGAATCCTCGCCACCCGCGCAGGAATAGGCCCCGGCTTCCCCTTTCGGAAGCGGTTGCCTTTCACGGTTTTCAGGCCTCTTTTGCCGGGCATGAAAACTCTTCACTTCCTGCTCGCCCTTGCCGCCGGGATAGGGGCTCCCCATCTCGCCCAGGCTCAAAGCGACACCGCTCACCATCGTGCGATCTACAGTCAGATCAATCAGCAGGAAAAGTCTCTCCAGCGCGTCACAGGCACACACCGGGACGACCCTTTGGTCTTTGAACTGACCGGCTGGATGGAAAAAGGTGTGCTGCGAAAGATCGTCGCCAAGTCCAATGAAGACGGGGCAGGGACGGAAGAATACTACCTGGAAAACGAGAAGCCTCTGTTTGTTTACAGCACCTACTCGAGGAACCATCTCAGCGCCACTCCGCTGCGCATTGAAAACCGGCTGTATTTCAAAGAGGGGGAGATCTTCAAATGGCTGACCAATGACAAGGACGCCGGTGTCCTGCATGGCGAAGATTACGCGGCTGAAGGTGAGCGGTTGACCGCCAATTGTGCTGCCTTCGTGGCAGCCCTAAAGTCAAAGGGGCCTGCGAAAGCCATCGCGCCAACCCAGGTTACCGAAGGCGTCTTTGCAGGCATTGAGGAGGGCGACTACGCTCACTGGAACATGCGAACGGCGGCAGGGAAGGAACTCTCATGGTTCGTCCTGCGCCCAGATGCCACGGTTGAAAAGGTGCTCGAAAATCCAAAGGCCTTTGCAGGTCGCAAATGCAAAGTCACCTGGAAGGAATCAACGGAGGACATCCCGGAAGTCGGCGGCAAGATGAAGGTCCAGCAGATCCTCAGCGTGGAATGGACCGGCGGAAAATAGTCCGCAGTCCCGCCATGTGATATGCTTGGCGTTAGACCCTCAGTTCGCGGAAGGTCACATGCAGCGCCTTTTCAAGCTGGGGCAGCTTCCATTTTTCCTTCGGGTGGATGAGGCAGAGCGACATTCCTTTTTTGCCAGCTCGAGCCGTGCGGCCGCTGCGGTGCGTGTAGTATTCCAGTTGATCCGGGAGCTGGTGATGGATCACAAAGGCCAGATCCGCCACATCAATGCCGCGCGCGGCCACATCGGTGGCGACGACGAACTGCACGCGCTCCTTTTTAAAGGCCCGCATCACTTTGTCGCGCTCCTTCTGCATCAGGTCCCCCTGCAGCACATCGACAGGCAGGCCCAGGGCCGCCAGCTCGCGGCACAGGGTGTTGGCATCGGCCTTGGTTCGGCAGAAGATGATGCCTCGCCCTTCCTGCTGGCGTTTCAGGAAATCGCTGATGAACTCCGTCTTTTCCTCAGGCTTCAGGATCACAAACCGATGGTCAATGTCCGGGTTCACCACGTGCCCCTGGTCAATCTGGATCGTATGTGGATTCGGTGCCATGCAGCCTTTGATCAGCGTGTGAATCGCCTCTGGGAATGTCGCCGAAAACAGCCAAGTGCTCTGCCTCTTCGTCGTCAGTTTCAGGATCTCTTGAAGCTCCTTTTTGAAACCCATGCTCAGCATCTCATCCGCCTCATCTAGCACCACGTGCTTGACGTTTTCCAGAGACAGGGCCCGCCGCTCGATCATGTCCATGATTCGCCCTGGAGTTCCCACCACGATGCAGGTCGGCCGTTTCAGCGCCTCCACCTGCCGGTCGATGTTGTCACCCCCGGTGATCACCTCCACAAAGATTTTTTCCTGGACCTGCTTGGTGAACTTGAAGAGTTGTTTGCCGATCTGCTTCGCCAGTTCACGGGTCGGCGCAATCACTAGCCCCTGCACCACGGGCAGCTTCGCATTCATCTTCATCAGCAGCGGCAGGCCAAATGCCGCCGTCTTGCCCGTGCCCGTCTGGGCCTGAGCGACAAGATCCGCCCCCTCTTTCAGTAAGAACGGAATCACCCGCTGCTGTACCTGCGTCGGCATCAGAATCCCCAGCTCTTCCAGCCCACGGATCAAGTCATGACGAACACCCAGCTCTCTAAAATTTTGCGACATTCCCCTGCCATCTCTCAGGATGGGCACGAATGCCAGCAGAATGAACTGTGAGCACTTTGGATCTGCTAGACTAGGAGTCCGCTTAAAATGGAGAAAAGTTTGTTCCGGTAGCCTCCTCTCAGAGGTTGGCTAGGTCTTCGGCCAGCCGGTCGAACATGGACAGCCAGCTAGGGTAGGCACCCGTGCGCCGGGCTATGGATTCCTTCACGTTCTGGTGGAGTTTCAGGAGGGTGCTGCCATCGGCCTGCTCGGTCAAAGTAAGGGTGACGGTGGTTTCAGCAGGCCACTCGGGATCATGGCCTGCTTCTTTGGCGGCAATCAGGTGCCCTGCCGCATCCGCAAGGGCCATGGTGTAAACGAGGCGTTCAGGCGGCACGATCTCCAGGTAGGTTCCCAGGCACCAGCAGTCACCAAAGCTCGGGTTGCTAATGCGCGAGTGGAAGCTGCCACCGACGCGAAAGTCAAAGCGGGCAAAATGGATGTCACAACCCTGGGGCGCGTGCCAGCGGGTGAGGTGGGCGCGATCTGTCCAGGCCTGCCACACAAGCTGGCGCGGCGCGCGGAAGGTGCGGGTGATGAGGACTTCGCCATCGGCAGAGGGTGGAGTGGGGCTTGTCATAGTGTTGGGAGGTCGGTTGGAGTTTGGGGGGGATGGGCTTGCAGTTCGGCAAGGTAAGTGTCCAGACGGTCAAAGCTGGCCTCCCAGTGGCGGCGGTAGCTTTCCATCCACGCCTGGGCCTGCTGCATGGGGCCGGCATTCAGGCTCAGCGAGTGGACTCGGCCCAGGCGGCGGCGGCTGATGAGGCCCGCCTCTTCAAGCACGCGCAGGTGCTTGGAGACGGCGGGCAGGGACATGGCGTGGGGTTTGGCCAGATCCGTCACACAGCAGTCACCCCGCGAAAGGTGGTCCAATAGGCTGCGACGGGTGGGATCCGCGAGGGCGGCAAAGGTAAGATTCAAAATTCCGGCCTGACATTTAACCATGTGGTTAAATATTGCGTTCAACAAAAAGAGCAAGAGCTCTTTTCTGAACAATGGCTGCCCGCGCTTGTTACGAGACCACCACCGGATTTTCCCGCTTCCAGCCTTCCCATTCGTCGCGCCGTTCTTTACCATGCCGCGCATGAACCGCCAAACTGCCGCCGACTTTGATCAGGATCTCCTCAATCTGTATGACGACTATGCCCATGGCCGCGTGGACCGGCGGGGCTTTTTGGAGCGCGCCTCCCGGTTCGCCGTAGGCGGCATTACGGCGGCGGCTCTGCTGGAAATGCTCAGCCCCAATTATGCCCTGGCCGAGCAGGTGGCAAAGGACGATCCACGCATCCAGGCTGCCTATGCGGAGTATGATTCGCCCCAGGGGGCAGGCAAGATGCGCGGCCTGCTGGTAAAGCCCGCCAAGGCGGAGGACAAGCTTCCTGGCGTCCTGGTCATCCATGAAAACCGGGGCCTCAATCCTTACATCGAGGACGTGGCCCGCCGGGTGGCCGTGGCAGGCTATGTGGCCTTTGCTCCCGATGCCCTTTTCCCTCTCGGCGGTTATCCTGGCAGTGATGATAAGGGGCGTGAGATGCAGGCCAAACGCGACCCCGCGCAGATGACCGAGGACTTCATTGCCGCCGCCCAATGGCTGGCCGCACATGACGGTTGCAATGGCAAGGTGGGCGTGGTCGGCTTCTGCTACGGAGGTGGCATGTCAAACACACTTGCGGTTAGGTTGC
This sequence comes from Prosthecobacter algae, assembly GCF_039542385.1. Taxonomy (NCBI): domain Bacteria; kingdom Pseudomonadati; phylum Verrucomicrobiota; class Verrucomicrobiia; order Verrucomicrobiales; family Verrucomicrobiaceae; genus Prosthecobacter; species Prosthecobacter algae. The sequence continues at coordinate 160,374 of NZ_BAABIA010000004.1, forward strand.
CAGACGTCATTCTTGCTGCCGTCCCTTTCTACGGCCGCCAGCCCGCCGCCGAGGATGTGCCCAAGATCAAAGCCGCCCTGCTGATCCACAACGCAGAGATGGACCAGAAGGTCAACGAAGGCTGGCCAGCCTACGAAGCCGAGCTGAAAAAGGCCAATGTCCGCTACACCGCCCACATGTATCCGGGTGCCAATCACGGCTTCCACAATGACACGACGCCTCGTTACGATGCCGCCGCTGCCAAACTGGCCTGGGAGAGGACCCTTGCTTTCTTCAACGAGACCCTCAAGGCTGGCTGAACTCTCTCTTTCTGGCGGTCTCTGAGCACCGTGATGCGAATTACAATCCGTTCGCGGCCATGCTTCTCCGTGAACTTGAATTCCGCCGTTCTTGTGGGTAGCTGATCTTCACCCCCATTCACCATGCCTCACGTCCCTGGTCTCCGCAGTTGCTACGCCAAAGTCGGCCGCCTCATCCACTTTGGCCGCATGCTGGATAAGATTCGCCTCCATGCCCAGGGCAAGCTTCCTGCCGACTACGTACCCCTCGTCGGCGATAGCCAGGTTTACACGCTCGACAGCCGCCTCTGCCGCTTCCTCGGCGTGCCTTATGAGATCATCCGGCATCATGTCCTTCTTCATCCCGCCGAGAGTGACGAAGACATCCTCACCTGGACTCAGGCACGCGGCGCTCTGCGTTCGGATGAAGAGTGTCACATCTGGAACCGCTTCATTGCCAAACTCGGCTGGCGCGATGAACGCAGCCACGTCCTCCCCCAGCGCATCATCGACAGCGGCCTAACCGGAAAGACCATCGAAACCCTCATCGACCACATTGAGTACGACGAAGGCCGTGACCCCGTCGCCGACCGTTCCTGGGAGAAGATCTAGCCGATCGTTGTCAGGCGTCATCGCTAGCAATCATTCTCCCATGTTCCCCCTAACACTGATGTTGGTATGCGACCGCTTCGCTGTCCTGGAATTTTGGTGACACGCCTGCTCTGGCGGGGTAAAGCAAGCGACTGTATGTGGAACTTGCGAATGAATCAAATGTGGTTGGGCATCAGCCTTTTAATTCTTGTGCCTGCAATGGTTCAGGCGGGTGGAAAACATTTGGAAGTGATGGCTCCTCTGTGTATGCAACATGATTTTCATGGTAAACCACACTTGGTGACGGAAAGCAGTTTCGAGTCCTCCGAGGGGGATCAGGACAAATTGGAATCCGTCAAGCGTTCTGAGTATGACAAAGATGGAAACGCGATCCGGGTGGAAACCTTTGATTCTTCAAATCGTAAGACTGACTCAGAGATATACACTTACGACGAGGGGGGCACGTGGGTATCACTTGTTGAATTGAGCGAGGGCACCCAAACCACCTATCAAATCTTTGTGGATCTCAAAACGAAACGCATCGCCAAGGTGGACCAGCGATCAAAAAACACCGAGTTCATCAGCTATTCCGAGCAAGGCTTTGAATTGGGAAGTATTACTCAAACTATCGCAGGGAAGACTTTGGAGAAGACGACATTCAAGCGGAATGCCCTCAACAAAGAAGAACATGTTCTTTTTGAAGAGCCGATTGGAAAAAAGACATCCGAATTTATCATCCAATGGCTGCCCGAAGGTTTTGAGCGTACTTCCACCATCATCATGCACGACAAGGACGGGGATCAATTCGTCATGACTTATGAATACCCTGAAATCGATTCGGCAGGGAATTGGCTAACCCAGATTGAAAAATCAGTTCTGATTCTAAAGAACGGCGAAAAACGTTCACTGCCAACTGTGACCAACAAACGGAAGATCACTTATTATCCTTAGCCCACCCCGAAAGTCAGGCAAGGCGCGAGCGTTGAGATTTAGGTTAGCGCACCTCAACTGAACTGCCCAGCCAAGCATCAAAGCGCGTTGTGCCGAGCAGGGGATTCGCACCGGGCGTGAGGCTCTGGTCATTGACTTCGGTGCCAAAGTATCCGGCATCACGGTCTGTCTCCACCCTGCGGTCATCCAGGGTCGCACTCAGGTAGCGGCGGGCGATTTCATCCAGCCGGATCGGCTCGGGACCGGCCAGTTCCACCATGCCTCGGGCGGGCGCAGCGACGGCGATTTCCACCAAAGCGGTTGCCACATCTTCCGCGGCAATCGGCTGCATGAGCACCGAGGACAAACGTACCGTCTTCCCCACCGTGCTGGCGTGGGCAATGCTGCTGACGAATTCAAAAAACTGCGTCGCGCGGACGATGGTGTAAGGAATTGGGGATGCTTGGATGAGCTGTTCCTGCGCCATCTTCGCACGGAAGTAACCGCTGGCCAGCAGACGCTCCGTGCCTACCACCGACAGCGCGATGTGATGCTTCATTCCAGCGGCCTTTTCAGCCGCCAGCAGGTTGCGGCCCGAGGTCTCAAAGAACTCCATCACAGGCCCGTCTTCAAAGGAGGGCGAATTCGCCACATCCACCACCACCTGCGCACCTGCCAGTGCCTCCGCCAAGCCTTCACCCGTCAGAGTATTGACACCCGTGCGCGGAGAGGCAGCCACCACCTCGTGGCCCCGCTGGCGAAGCTTGTGGGTGAGCTTGCCCCCGATGAGGCCCGTGCCACCGATGATGACGATTTTCATATTCTTGTTTTTGTCGCTGGATGTTTGGTTATTCATGGCGAGGTCAGCATGGCATCAGCATCGCTTTCCGTGTAGCCACCCCTTTCGCATAACAGTCATTCAACATTTGCATGAGAGCCTTTGAAGACCTGACCCTGCTTCGCGCCTTCGTTAGCATCGTCGAATCCGGCAGCATCTCCGCTGCGGCACGTTGCGTGCGGGTGTCTCAGCCCACTCTCAGCCGCCAGTTGCGGTCTCTGGAGGAACTGTGCGGCACCGCACTTCTGCGCAGGGACACTCACCAAATGAGCGTAACGGAGACCGGGCAGCGTTTCCTGGCCGATGCCCGGACCCTGCTGGGCCATGCCGAGGAAGCGGCCCGCCGCCTGCATGCAGACCACACGACCTTGAGCGGTCAGTTGCATCTCTTTGCCACCGTGGACCTGGGGCAGTGGGTGGTCACACCTTTGGTTAGCCAATTCTTGCAGGCAAACCCTCAGGTCACCGCCACCCTGGCCTTGAACAACCGTCCTCTGCACATGATCCAGGAGGGCTGCGACGTCGGGATCGTGCCGGGCCGGATCACTGATGACAGCGTCATCGCCCGGCCCGCAGGCGTCATCCCGCTCCACCTCGCGGCCTCACCCGCCTTGGTTCAGGGGCGGCCTCCGGCAAAGACACTGGCAGATCTCAAGTCCTGGCCCTGGGTCTCCCTTTCGGGCTCTCATTTCTGGGGCACGACGGAGGTCACCCTTTACGATTCCAACGATGCCGCTCAGACCTTGCCGACTACGCCCGTCCTTGTCTCAGAAGGCGTCACCAGCATCCGCGAAGCCGTGCGCGATGGGCTCGGCGTTGCACTGCTCCCAGATTGGCTGATCGAAAAAGACCTCGAGTCAGGCACCCTCGTACGCGTCCTGCCACGGCTCAAAGCCAAGGACCTACCCATCCACGTGGTCTATGCTGGCCAGCGGGTGCTCCCGGCACGCGTCAGTGCCTTCATTGACTTTGCCGTTCGATATCTGGTGGCATTCGGCAACACACCGCCCAACCCCTGACGATGGCGATTGAGCAACTCGTGCATTCCTTCAGGCTTTCGGTGGCCATTGAGTCCCCGCGAGTTCGGGAGGCAATTGAGTCGGGTCCACCGGGTAGATCAAAGACATGTCGGGCGGCGTGGTCGCGCTTGGCAGGAATTCAGTTTCCTCGGGACCGCCGATAATAAGCCAAAGCACTTCGCTCTCCGTGTCATTAAACACCTGACGGAGCTGATCTGGTCCCACCAAAACCCCGCCGTATCGGGGGAGGGTCAGACTTTCCTCGCCCACTCTCAGGCGGCCGGTGCCTTCCAGCACAAAGTAAAATTCCTCCGCCCGCACGTGCTTGTGCAGGGTGTTGGCACTGCCGGGCGGCATTCGCCACAGTCGCGCGCCCAGATTCTCACTGCCCGTGCGCTCCAGATAGTCCGCATTCGGGATCTTCATCAGATTCGACAGCCGCCATGAAAGGTCTTCTGGGCGAATGAGATGGTAACCTTGGATGGCGCTCATACAAAAAAGCGGCGTTGGAAAACGCGACTCAAACGAAGTTGCGAAAGGCGATCGATGTGTGGCGGCGCAGCCACCTATCTTCCCACCACTTCCAGCAGCTCCACCTGAAAGATCAGATCGCTGTTCGGCGGAATTTTGCCGCCCACGGCACGGTTGCCATAGGCCAGCCGGGCTGGGATCAGAAGCAGCCACTTGTCCCCCGGTTTCATCAACTGAAGCGCCTCCGTCCAGCCGGGAATCACCTGGCCCACGCCAAAGGTCGCAGGCTGGCCTCGCTCGATCGAGCTGTCGAAGACCGTGCCATCAGCGAGCGTGCCGTGGTAATGCACCGACACGGAATCGCTGTAGGAGGGGGACCTGCCGTAGGTGGGCCCAGAGGCCAGCACCCGATATTGCAGACCGCTGGCGGTCGTCACCACACCGGAAGGAGAGACGCTGGGCGTTACCGCCGCCGCACCCCCCACACCCGGCGCTGGCGGCTGCCTCACCGTCTTCTTCTTTTTCACAGGTTCCGTTTGGCAAGCCGTCAGGCACAGCAGGAGGGCGGCAGAGAAAAAGGGGAAAAGCTTCATGGAATGAAAAGGGGGAATGGCAGACTGCACCGGAATATGTTCAGAAAGGGCCGCCCAGAGCCAGCACTTTTTCATCGGCAAGGGCGGATCCTTTCTCCAGCCTCCTTTTCCATCTGGCCTGTTTCAAGCTGCATGCATCTATAGACGAGCGATGAATTTCCAGGTATTAATTGTCCCTGATGCGTGCCGTGGTGCGTATCGGTGAAGCCTCGGCTCATCGCCTTCTGTCCACTGATCAAAAGAGTAAACCTATGTCAGACGAAGCCCAAACCTGCCCCGTAGCCCACACCGCTGCCGCCCCCCAAGGAAAGTGCCCCTTCCACCACGCCCCCAGCACCGGCACCACCAACCGCGACTGGTGGCCCAAACTGCTGAAGATCGACCTCCTGCACCAGCATTCCTCCAAGTCCGATCCCATGGGCGGAGACTTCAATTACGCCGAAGAATTCAAGAGCCTCGACCTCGCCGCCGTGAAGCAGGACCTCGCTGCCCTCATGACGGATTCACAGGACTGGTGGCCCGCAGACTTCGGCCACTACGGCCCCTTGTTCATCCGCATGGCCTGGCACAGCGCAGGCACCTACCGCACAGGCGATGGCCGTGGCGGTGGCGGCCGGGGCCAGCAGCGTTTTGCCCCCCTCAATAGCTGGCCGGACAACGTCAGCCTCGATAAAGCCCGTCGCCTCCTTTGGCCCATCAAGCAAAAGTACGGTCGCAAGATTTCCTGGGCCGATTTGATGATCCTCACCGGCAATGTCGCGTTGGAAACCATGGGCTTCAAAACCTTCGGTTTCGCTGGTGGCCGTGAAGACACCTGGGAGCCGGATCACGATGTTTATTGGGGCCGCGAAACCACCTGGCTCGGCGGCGACAAACGCTACGCCCACGGCTCCGAAGGCGTCGCCAAAGACGGCGGCGTGGTCGTGTCCGATGACAAAGCCGATGGCGATATCCACACCCGCAATTTGGAAAATCCCCTCGCCGCCGTGCAGATGGGCCTCATCTACGTGAACCCCGAAGGCCCCGATGGCAATCCAGATCCCCTCAAGTCCGCCTACGACATCCGCGACACCTTCGCACGCATGGCCATGAATGACGAGGAAACCGTCGCCCTCATCGCCGGTGGTCACACTTTTGGCAAGACCCACGGCGCAGGTCCCGCCTCCCATGTCGGAGCTGAACCCGAAGCCGCAGGCCTTGCCGAACAGGGCTTTGGCTGGAAAAACAGCTTCGGCACTGGCAAAGGCGGCGACACCATCACCAGCGGCCTCGAAGTCACCTGGACCACCACCCCCACTCAGTGGAGCAACAACTACTTCGAGAACCTCTTCGGCTACGAATGGGAACTCACCAAAAGCCCCGCCGGTGCCCACCAGTGGCGGCCCAAAGACGGGGCGGGGGAGGGCACCGTGCCTCACGCCCACGATGTCTCCAAGCGCATCGCCCCCAACATGCTCACCACCGACATCGCCCTCCGCGTGGATCCTGAGTATGAAAAAATCTCCCGCCGCTTCTTGGAAAATCCAGATCAGTTCGCCGATGCCTTCGCTCGCGCCTGGTTCAAGCTCACCCACCGCGACATGGGCCCGCGCGACCGCTACCTCGGCCCCGAAGTCCCCGAGGAAATCCTCCTCTGGCAGGATCCAATCCCCGCCGTCGATCACCCCCTCGTCAATGCTCAGGACATCGCCACCCTGAAGGGCCAGATCCTCGCTTCAGGCCTCACCGTCTCAGAGCTCGTTTCTACCGCCTGGGCCTCCGCCTCCACCTTCCGTGGCAGTGACAAACGCGGCGGTGCCAATGGAGCCCGCATCCGCCTCGCCCCGCAAAAAGATTGGGAGGTCAATCAGCCTGCCCAGCTCGCCAAAGTCCTCGAAAAACTGACCAGCATCCAGGCCGCCTTCAATACCGCCCAATCCGGCGGCAAAAAAGTCTCCCTGGCAGATCTCATCGTCCTTGGCGGCTGTGCTGCAGTCGAACAGGCCGCAAAAAATGCCGGCCACGAAGTCACCGTGCCCTTCACGCCAGGTCGCATGGATGCCTCGCAGGAGCAGACGGATGTCGAATCCTTCGGTTTCCTCGAGCCCCTTGCTGACGGCTTCCGCAACTACCAGCGCACCAAATACAGCGTCTCTGCCGAGGAGCTCCTCATCGACAAAGCCCAGCTTCTCACCCTCACCGCTCCGGAAATGACCGTCCTCATCGGCGGCATGCGCGTCCTTAAAACCAACGTCGGCTCAGCCCAGGCCGGTGCCTTCACCCACCAGCCCGAAGCCCTTACCAACGATTTTTTCGTTCACCTGCTCGACATGGCCACGGAGTGGAAACCCCTCTCCAAGGACGACGATGCCTTTGAAGGTCGCGACCGCAAATCTGGCACTCTCAAGTGGACCGCCACCCGCGTGGATCTCGTCTTCGGCTCGAATTCCCAGCTCCGCGCCCTGGCCGAAGTTTACGCCACCTCCGATGCCCAGAGCAAGTTCATCCACGACTTCGTTTCCGCCTGGAACAAAGTGATGAACCTCGACCGCTACGACCTAGTATAACACTTCACGTTAGGCCTTCTGGCGCGCCTCCGGATCTCCTCAGGTCCGGGGGCTTTTTTGTGCACCCGCCGCCAAGTATAACAATAAGCGTATTCGTCGGGGTATTCTCAGGCCCGCGTGCTCTCACTCACCTTGGCCAGAATGTCCCCATAATGCTCCGCCGCGCACTCCGGGCACACCCCGTGGCTGAATCGTGCCTCCGTCCGCGAAGTCACAAAGTCCTCGATCTCGTGCCAGTTCCCCGCCTCATCCCGGATGTCTTTGCAAAAGGAGCACGTCGGCAGGATGCCCTCCAGCGTCCGCACCCGGGCCCGCAGCGCCTGCGTCTGCTGCGAAAGCTTGCCCGCCAGAAACGTGATGAAAAGCAGCACCCCCAGCCGCAGCACCGCATTCACGATGGCCTCCGGCAGCGTGTAGGGGATGCCCCAGGCATACTGGATGCAAAAGCGGATCACGCACAAAATCGACCCCAAGACCAGGGCCGTCCGCAGCCCGCAATTCCACGACATCAGCGTCACTGGAATCACAAACATAACCGGAAAGAAAATGATCGGCCCCGACAGGAAATCGAAACACGCCATCACCAGCGCAATACCAAACAACACCCACCGGTTGTTCCAGGGAGCTCGCTCGAAAAAGTACTCGGTAGGGGGTAGCGGCACACGCTCACTCATGTTCGTAAATGCCTAAGGAGCAAGGTTTTAGCCCCACACAAGTGTTTATTAAACCCAACTCACCTCCTCGACGAACCTACAACCACCCCCAAATGTGCCTCATGTCCCTCCGTTCAGGCTCAAGATCTCCGAGCTTCCCCAGCACCCCAAGGAGCGGGACTTGCCAAGTCCCGGCCTTTGAATCTCCCTCCATCTCATGCCTCATTCCCCGAGAATGGCAAAAAGAGGTCGGCAAAAATGCAGCCCTTCTTCCAGGGCAATCGCCACCAGTGCTCACCCCAAGCCGCAAAAATCCAGTTCCATGGAGCCCTTGCGCGCCCATTCATCCAGACCGCATCCTCACTCCATTCCCGACAGCTCTCCGGGTGTCTAGCCTTGAGGCGATCTTGGAGAAGGTCCGGCAGGTCATGGAATCGCCTAAAGGCTAAACACCCACAAACCCAACAAACCAGCCTCCTTGCAACACTTATTGTTAATCCTGTAATCCTGTCTAAAAAATCCCCGCCCCCGTCCGCCCCCAACCACGGGACTTGGGCTTCTCTTCGTCATCCACACCTTCCGTGTTTTCCGAATCTTCCGAGGTTGAAAATTCATCCCTACCCCCTCGCGAGCGCAGCCACAGCAAGTAGCTGCCCATGTCAGCAGGAGGCTGACCCGAAAGCTCCTCCACCTTCGTTCACCCCATTGACACACTTCTTGTTAATACTGTCATCCTCTCAGGGCCATTCGTCTTCAGGGTTTCTTGGGGGCAGCAGCCTTAAAATAATCGGCCACGGCTTGCCGGAAATCCTTCTCGCTGGGTGCTTGTCCCGTGCGTCTATAGGCTTCGGAGACGAACTCGCGTGCCCAGGCATAGTAGCGTCGGTGGGTTTCATGGATGGGTTGCTTCACGCCCTTGTCATCGATCATCCAGTAGCCACGATGCTGGCCCCCTGCCTCGACTTCATTGTTATACAGCTCCCAATAGAGGATAAACGGACAGCCCCATTCCACCGCCGCTTGAATCGTGATGAGTGAAAGGTCATTCTGCTCTTGCGGCGTTCGGTGGGGCATGCCGTTGTGGGAGACTGTGTAGCCATACTCTCCGATAAACACGCGTTTGCCCGTGATCTCCGGTTTCGGGGTCAGCTTTGATTCGATGTAATCCAGCACGGTCTTGATGTTCTCCGCCTTGGGTTCATTCGTCACGTCGTAGGCGGAGTAAGAGACAAAATCCACGGGCACAAAAGGCAGCACCTGATTGACCAGAGACGGGCGGTCTTTTTTCAGGGAGATAGTCGGGTGGTTGATTTCCGTGTAATGCCAGACCTGGACCTTTTCATGCTTCGTCTCGCGTTTGGCATCATCCACAGCGCGTTGCCGTGTATTCAGCCAGGAGATCATTCCCTGAACTTTTTCCGGGGTCATCATCGCATCGGCTTTTTCGCTGATGTCGCCGCGCAAAAGGTTGTCACCCTCCCAATGGCCGAGATAAAAGGTTTTGCCGCTGCCTGTGTAGGTCTTCAGCAGGTAGGCAGTCTGATCATAAATCTCACGATATTCCGCCTCCGCATCCTTGTTGGAAAAGCCCTTCTTCCATGAAGTTCCAGCAAAGGATTCAGCCCACATCTGGTAGTAGGCAAAGGGCATGTCCAGCACCTCCCGGTGGGCAGGTTCTTGGCTCACCAGTTCCACCAGGGAGTGAATGTGGGGATACTGTGTCGGTTTGGGCCGCAGATCAAATTTCATGGTCGTTGCACCCATCGCTCGGATCTCCTTGGCGGCTTCGACCAACGGATCCTGCTCCGTAAACTGATACTTACCGCCGATGGCCTGCGTCCCCAAAAGGTAGTTGTAGGAGTCTGCGACCGATTGAGCTTCGCCTGGCGTTTGGGCATTTAATTTGGCCACATGAGGCACGCACACCCACACCAGCAAGAGCAGGCGGCAGAGGAGATGTTGGGTCATTCGAGGATGTGTCGCAGCCTTTTCTGCATGTCAAAGAGCCGATGTATTCAAGAGTCCTTGGCACTCCTACAGAGCCAATGAAAATCTCTGCATCACCAGGGTAAAAGTCGCCATCTCCTGGGCCACGACGAGCAATCACTCAACGGCCCGTCTTTTCAAAATCAGATCCGGCGCAGGATATCGAGCGGTGGATGATTGGAAACGCCACGGCTGAGAGCGAGGCCTCCCAGAACCGAGATAGCCGTGGTGGTGAAAAAGGCACCCAGCAGTGTCACGACATCCGGCGACGGCGAAGTTTTGAAAACGTAAACGGCAAGGATAGAAGTAGCTCCCACGGCGAGAAGAGTTCCGGTGAGGGCGGAAAGGCAACCCAGGGTGGCGTACTCGATGACGAGGATGGTGCGAACCTGCCGCGCCGAAGCGCCCAGCGTTCGGAGCAAGACACTTTCGCGGAGGCGTACGTCCCTGCCATTGAGCAGCGTGCCCACCACAATAGGCAGCGCAGCGATCAGCGTGAATCCACCCATGATCGTGATGACCCACGAGATCTTCGAGAACAGCGAACGAACCGTTTCTAAAATTTGGGACAGGTCAATCGACGAGACGTTGGGAAACTCTCGCATGAGGCCTTGTTGTAGACGGCCCACCGCGGCTGCATCCGGGGTGCGGGTGGTCACCACATGAAAGCCCGGTGCACCGTCTAGAGGTCCAGGTGGAAAAACCATGAAAAAGTTGAGGTTAAACCGGCTCCAATCCACTTTTCGGATGCTGGTCACACGGGCTTCCAGGGTGATGCCCTGGACATCCAGCGTCAGCGTGTCGCCAAGTTGAAGACGCATGTCCCCGGCGATTTTTTCTTCGAGCGAAACCGGGATGGGGCCCTCTGGGTTGGGCAGGCTCTCATGCCATTCTCCGGCAATCAGAGTTTCGCTGGAGTTCAGATTCGCTCGATGGGTGGACCGGAATTCGCGGTTGGCAATCCAGCGTGGCACCCCTTCCGCCTGGGTCACCGGAACCCCCTTGAGGGCCAGGACCCGCATGGTCACCATGGGGGCGGTTTCTAAAACGGGCAGCCCCTGGTTTTTCACCAGCGAAGTCACGCCTTCGACTTGATCCGGCTGGACGTCGATCAGGTACAGGTTGGGGTTTTCCTGGGTCTCGCTGATGCGGAGACGCTGCTGCAAAAGATCCCCAGTAAGCAGGATGGTGAGCAGGAGAAAGGTGCCCAGCCCGAGCGAGAGCAGGAACAGCAAAGTTTGGTTGCCCGGACGATGAAGATTGGAAATGCCCTGCCGCAGGAGGTAAGGCCAGCTTGGCCGGACGATGCGGCGCGTGAAGGCCATCAGTGCCCGGGCCACTCCAATGACCAGGGCAAAGGCAGCGCCCAGTCCGCCAACCAAAAGCATGGCGCGTTTCCAGTCCGCATCATTGGTTAGGGCTAGCAGAAGCAGCAGGGCGGTGAGAAGCAAATAGACAGGGAGGGTGCGGAGGGGACTGCCGGGTAAAAAGCTGCCGCTGCGCAGCGTGGCGGCGGGTGAAATGCGATGAATTTTCAGGATGGGGATGAGCGCAAATCCACAGCACACACCCAGGCCCGCCAGGGTGGTGCGAAAGACGATGGCCCACTCGGGGGTGGCCTCCACCGCCACTGGAAGACTGTCTTTAAACAGCACCAGCAGGCCAGTTTGCAAAAGCACCCCCAGGCCCGCGCCCAGGATGGCCCCCAGAAGGGCCAGCGTGGCGCTCTGGGCGATGTAAACGGCTGCGGCGAGCTGGCGGGGTGCGCCGAGACAGCGGAGGATGGCAATCGTCGTCACGCGGCGGTTGATGTGAGACTGCACCGCCCCCGCCACCCCTAGCGCACCAAGGGCCAGGGACGCCAGCGCCAGGATGCCGAGGTACCGTTGAAACAGATCCAGGGCATCGCCCAGCGTTTCCTGGCGGTCCTCCGGTGTCTCCAGTCGCCAGGATGCACTCGGAAATTCGCGGCGCAGGTTTTCCTTCAGTTCGGCGGAGGGAGTTTTTTGAGCGGTCTGTAGATGGACCAGATGCGTCACCATGCTGTTGGCGCCGATGAGGCCGCTCTGCTGGATATCGGACAGGTGAACATACGCCTCGGGAGCGATGCCACTGAATCGGCTCGCGCGCGGCGGGGAGTTGAGGATGCTGCCGAGAATCTTCAAACGCAGTCGCCCCAGCTCGATCTCGTCACCCGGCTTCACCTGGAATTGCTCCAAAAGAGCGGCCTCTAAAAACACACCGGGTTCATCCGCGCGGCGCTCCCAGGCATCCGCTGGCAGGGTTTCGATTTTCCCATAATAAGGATACTCCCCTTCGAGGGCGCGCACGTTCACCAGCCGGGCCCCGCCATTGGGGAAAGTCATCATGGATGGGAAAGCCACCTCGCGAGTGGTCCGGGAGGACATCTTGGCCAGCTTGGCAAACTCCTCCGCCTTGATCGGCTGCGACGAAGAAACCTGAAGATCCGAGCCGAGGAGTTCCTTGGCCTGGGTTTGGATGCCGGTTTCGACACTGCCTTTCAGCGAATGAATGGCGACCAGTGCAGCAATGCCGGAAACGATGGCGAGGGAGAAAATGAGCAAACGCAGGCGCTGTGTGCGGCTGTCCCGCCACGCCATTTTCCAAGTCCAGGGATGCAGCAGGGCAGGGATGAGGTGGGTCGGGAGCGGGCGTGGATCAGACGGCATTTTCTTCCTCCGCGATGATCTTCCCACCCTCCATTTTCACCACGCGCCGGGCTTTCGCAGCCAGGCCGGGGTCATGCGTCACAATCACCAGCGCCGTGCCAGCTTCCCGATTCAGCCGGAACAGCATCTCCACGATGGGCGCACTGGTGGCGGCGTCGAGGTTGCCGGTGGGTTCGTCGGCCAGCAAGATTTTCGGGCGATGCACAAACGCCCGCGCCAGGGCCACGCGTTGCTGCTCGCCGCCCGAAAGCTGGGCGGGGTAATGCCCCATCCGCTTGCCCAGACCCACTTCATGCAGTAGGGCTTCCGCCACCTTTTGGCGACCTGTTTCGCCCCGCAGTTCCAGCGGCACCAGCACGTTCTCCAGGGCCGTCAGTGTCGGGATGAGCTGGAAGTTTTGGAAAACGAAACCCACCAGCTTGTTGCGCAGCGCCGCCCGCGCATCCTGGGAAAGGTTTTCAAAAGCCTGCCCGTCGAGTTTCAGGGAGCCGGACGTCGCATCGTCCAGCCCGGCGCATAGGCCTAACAGCGTGGTCTTGCCACTTCCTGAGGGGCCGGTGATCGCCAGCGTGTCGCCCGCTTCCAGCGTCAGGTGGATGTCGCTCAGCACCGTCAGCTCATGCTGGGGGCTGCGATAGATTTTTTGGAGCGCCTGGATCTCCAGGATGGGCCGTTTGACAGCCGCAGTCGATGATTCTAGTCTGGCAGATGACATGGATGAAATGGCTGGTGTTCGGACTGCTGATGTCAGTGTCGGGGGGCTGGATGGCTACGTTGCCCGCTCAAACTCCAGCCGTAGCAAAAAAAAGAATCGTCGTTTTAGGCGACAGCATCTCCGCCGGCTACGGCCTGGATCGTGATCAGGCCTACCCAGCTTTGTTGCAAAAGAAAGTGGATGCCGAGGGCCTGCCCTATGAGGTGGTGAATGCCGGTGTGAGTGGCGATACCACCGCAGGCGGCCTCCGGCGGATCGACTGGGCCCTGGGCCCGAAAGGAGCGGACGTGCTCGTGATCGCCCTCGGTGGCAACGACGGCCTGCGTGGCGTCTCCCCCGATCAGACGGAAAAGAACCTGACTGGCATCGTCGCCAAAGCCCGGGCCAAAAACCCCACCATCAAAATCCTCATCGCCGGCATGCAAATGCCCGACAACCTCGGCCCCAAATACGTCGAGGCCTTCAAAGCCGTGTTCCCCAAAGTCTCCACCACCGAAAAAACCGACCTCCTCCCCTACCTCCTCGAAGGCGTCGGCGGCGATGAAAAACTCAACCAACCCGACCGCATCCACCCCACCGCCGAAGGCCAACAGAAGATTGCCGACATGGTTTGGGCGAAGCTGAAAGCCATGCTGCCCGAGGCGGGGAATTGATCGAAGGTTGTCGAGCGCCCTTCGCAGGACAGCAGTGCGTTTGCAAACACGATTCTTTTTTCGTTTTCCGGCCTGCTTTTTGGTTTTTCTGGTCTGCTTTTTTTGAAAAGCAGACCTGCATTTTGATTTTCCTGGCAGGATTTTGGCCTGGAGAGGATGCATAGCCATTACCACCCCTACGATCCGCCAAGAATCCACCCCTCGTTCATGCATCTTGCTTGCCACCAGGGCGCGGGACCGCTTTATAGGACAAGCAGCAAATGCCTGCTTGAAGAGTCCAATTTCCCGCACACGACAAGCGAAAAGTAACCTCAACATCTATCCTTTACAAAATGCCATTAACACCAATCAGACAAGTGTTCGAAGCCGCTGTCGAAGCCACCCGATTCAGTGACCGAAACGTTTACGACCAATCGGAACTACTGCGGGAATGGGCACCCGCAAAGGACCTACAAGTCACGTTGGGGTCTTTTATCTCCGCCGCAGAATGCCAGGTCATTCACCGCAGGCTTGTTCGTGCAGTATTCTTCATTGAACTTGTCAAGGCGGACGTAACCTCGACAAAATATGACGTTCGGTGGGCTGAACGTTTTCCGGAAGGCGACCCACGGATTGCCACCTTTGATCAATGCTGTGAAATTTATGAAAAGATATGCCGCCAAATCCATGAACTCTTAAATGATGAGGTCTTCAGAACGGAATTTGCGTTGGTTGTCCGTTGGGGTTTGTCGCCGCACGAAATCCCACTCGACTATGAGACCAAGAATGCACGTCCGATTCATTCGACAGCTAATCTCAGCGTCCTCCGTGACCCGAACTATTCTCGGTTGTTAAGAATACGACGCTCGCTTTTAGATCCTACACTGAACCCTGATTTTCAGCTCTTCGTCGGAATCTTCGACAAAATCCGAGTAAAGAGCTACCTGACCGACCGTGCCTTGACGGGAGGCTATAAAACAAACCGAGAGAAACGTTGGGAAGCGCATCCTGCATCGCCGCAATTCGCATACCGTCGCGACTGTCTCGCAATTGAGCTTTGTCTGATCGAGCAGCTAATCCATTTCGAGTCTTTCCCGCCCGGAACGATTCGTTATTTGGAAGCGGAAGGACTGATAAACCCGGAGCGAAAGGTTGCCCGCTGTCCGGTGACCCTCGATCCCCTCGACTTTGAATTGTTGGCTCAAGAGGTCGCAGATCCAACATTCGGAAGGTCCGCCTACCAAGTGGGGCATTTGAATCCCTTGAAGGCCGGTGAAGGAGAGGAGTTTCGTCACGCGCCCGCGAACATTTCTTGGATCACCGAGGACGGAAACAGGATACAAGGCCACCTCACGTTGAAAGAAACGCGCGAACTCCTGCTGAGAATATCCCGAAACTATGAAGCCCTGATTGCATCGGGTGAAATCAGCCCGCCATGACCTCCTCGCAGGCTTTTCGCGCAAGCTCACGAGCTTCGGTTCGATCTCGGATAGCTTTCTCGACGAGGTTAGCTATCCGATCCCTTGTCTTTTTTGCTTTTGGGAGTGCCAAGCGAATTTCGTGGATCTTGTTACCCAGCGAATCAATAATGTCCTGGCTGACGCAGAAACTCTTGATCTGTCGCTGTGCAAATGGACATGTCAGGGCAGCTAAAAGCAAGAATGGCGTCATCTTCTCCGGCTTCTCGACACGGATTTTGTAGATATGACTTTGGTAGAGCATCGGTAGGTCGTATCCAGTGACTACGGCGCATGTGCCAATCAGATAAGTCCCGTCTCTCACCATGAGGATATCATTCTCGCGAACATCCTGACGTGGACGGTAGCGCTCATAGATTTCTTCCGAGACGCAGTGCTTTGGATCGCTCTTTACCTCCCAGTTCGAAATATCCGACGTGCGAACGAATGGAATCTCACCCGTGCCGTAAGCTAGTTTACCCACTTCGTCACCAGTGGAGAGCGAAAGCACCCCGTCCTTGATCAAGTCTCCAAACGAAACAATGTCGTGCGTTTCCGTTAGCCGTTCTGACTCGCTTTCAGCATCGAATTCAAATGCGCGAGGAGCGAGATTTAGCCCAAGCCGGTCCTTGGGAACCAAAATTCCCATGTGCCCATGGTTTCCAACGCCTGTCTTCTGGAAATCAGCGAAATTTGCCGCAATTTGAGGAACATGATTTAGAGGCACTGACCGCCCGCGGCTGTCATGGCCGCACCATTTTGCGTCGGCAAAGAATACCGAACTCCGTTTGCTCTTTGACGGCTTTTTTTGTAGCACGACCGCGACCGTTTTCGTGTGAGTTCCGCCCTTTCCTGATGTTTTAAACAGCGCTTCCGGCATTCCGACCACTGCAACAAGGTCCGCGACACTCTGCATATACTGAACAACATACGCATGCGATTTGGACGATACGATACTCTCTGGGAGAATTGCTCCCAAGAATCCGCCAGGCTTCACAAGTTTTAGGCATCGCTCAACAAACAGAACCTGGGGTGGCGTAGACGGATTCATCGCCCCATTCGGAACGAACGCTTCTTTTGCCCCATCGGATTTGATCCATTTCCGCGCTAGGTCGTAACGCATCAAGGTGTTTGGCGAGGCGGCAACAATCTTTGCGCCAAATGGTGGATTGGTGAGAACGACGTCAAACAACTTGTCTTCGATTGCAATACCGTCTTGAGAGATGTCGGCCAAAGAGTCACCGCAAATGACCTCTGGCATTTTATCGAGATAAAGAGCCAGACGTCCGCGAGTAATACGGGCGAGGTAAGCGTCCTTGTCCACACCACGCAGTGAAGCGGCTACATCAGTTGGGTCGGCCCCGGCCCCGACGAGGTGCTTCGCCGCAGCTATAAGAAAACCGCCAGCGCCACACGCAGGGTCACAGATAGTCTGGTTCGACTTCGGATTTACTAAACTCACAAGCAGATCGACGGCGACAGTTGGAGTGAAAAATTGTCCTTCGCTGGATTTCACACCCGACCCAGCAAACGCTTCATAGAGTTCGCTGAAAATGTCCGCTCGGCACTTCTCAAGATCGATAATGTCAAATTGACGATCTACATACTGCAGCGAAACTGGATCTAGTTCGATTTCGTCGGCGAGAAGAAAGATTCCAGGAAGCACACTCTTCACATGGGCGAACGATGCGCGGTAAGACTTCGACAAATCCCCAGAGACCGTCAATCTTGGCGATTTTAACAGCCAGTGCTTCGCAAACACGCACTTGAACAGTTCATCCATCAAAGCGCGGTCTCGGGTGGCCCCAAGAAGTCGGCCTGCAAGGAAATTGCGGATGTTTTGAAAAGCCGAACGGTGTGAGGTCGGCAAGAGTTCAAGAGTTTGTTCAACTTGCATTACAGCTTCTGTAGATGGTTGGTCGTCACCCGTCAATTACAGGTTCTGTAAAAACTTCATCCAGGAAATACCTGATCGGCCAGTTTGCCGCGGGTGCGGCAAAGGCGGGCAATTTCTACAGATTTCCGACATACTTTCCACCATCGTCACCCTACTCAGCCAAGAGTGTGGCAGATCAGCTTTATCCGCCAACCATCTCCTCCATCCGCTTCGTCGCGATCCCAATCGGCCGGTCCAGGGGCACGCCTGCGCAGGTCAGTAGCGTGGTGAGCAGATCCCCCTGATTGCCCTTTGTATCAGCGAGGAAGCGGCCGGTGTTCACGGAGCCGCCGCCTTTGCCGGCGATGATGAAGGGGAGGTTTTTGCGGCTGTGGTCGTTGCCGTCTTCCAGGCCGGAGCCCCACATCATGAGGCAGTTGTCCAGGAGGGTACCGTTGCCTTCGCGGAGGCTGGCCATCTTTTTCACCATGTAGGCAAACTGGGTGATGTTAAAGGCGGTGATGGCGGCGACTTTCGCGACCTGATCCGCCTTGTGGTTGTGATGCGTCTGGGAGTGATGCGAGTCGGTGAAGCCGAGTTCGGGATACGACACGCCGTTGGGCGTGGAGCCGATGTAGGTGCTGACGCGGGTGGTATCCGTCTGGAAGGCGAGCACGTTGAGGTCGCACATGACCTGCATGTATTCGCTACGTTTGTCGCCCTCGGGAATGCGGATCTCGATGGGCGGTGAATCCGTGGCGCTGCGCTTGCTGGAGGCGACGCCGGCTTTCTCCAGGGCGGATTCTTTCTGGCGCATCTCGATGGCGGCGATGCGGCGCTCCACCGAGCGCACGCTGTCCAGGTATTCGTCCAGCTTGTGCTGGTCGTTCTGCGGCAGCTTCTTGCGCAGGTCACGCGCACCGCTGATCACCAGGTCCAGCATCTGCCGCTCCAGCGGATCGGCCTTGCGGCTGCTGCCGGAGGAGTCCGACTTGCCGAACAAACGATTCAGTACGTTGCGCGGATTGATCTCCGCCGGGACGGCCTGCGTGGGCGAGCGGTAGCTGCAGTGCGAGTAGTAACCTTCGTTCAGGCCCTCCTGATTCTCCTTGTGCGTCTGCGGCATGGTGGCCAGTTCCAGCGAGGGCAGGGAAGTCATCGCGCCCACGTAGTTCGCGGCGATCTGATCCGCCGAGATGGCGATGTGGATCTGGTTGCGCTTGCTCGGGTCCGGCAGGCAGGCGGTGAGCCAGGTGGAAAGCTCCAGCGCATGCGGAGCGCCATTGAAGGGGGCAATCGGCACCCCGGAGATGCCCTTCATGAGCAGGCACTGATCCAGAATGGGCCGCAGGGACTCCAGCGCAGGCGGCGGGGAGCTGAGGTAGCTCTCCGGCGTGGCAGGCCAGAACTGATCTGGAATCACCCCATGCGGCATGTACATGAACCCGAGGCGCACGGGTGGCTTCACCGCCGCGCGCCCCTTCACGGAGTCTGCCCAGCCCATCGTTTCCAAAAGCGGCAGGCCCAGGCTGGCTCCAATGCCTTTCAAATAGGTGCGGCGATCAATGAGGTTCTTGCGGGTCATGGCAGTGACAATGGAAGGGGGGCTAAACTCAGTCTTGGACGCGGCGATTCAGAAAGGGGTAACTGGTGACGATCTCCGTGATGAGGGTCTGCATCCGATAGCCATCCTGGGCGATGGTTTTCATGAGCTGATCCACCACGATCTTGTCATAACCTTCAAGCTGCCGGCACAGCGCATAGGCCATGAGTTTCTCCGTTAAGTTACGGGCCAGATCGTCCTTTCGTGCAGCGATGATGCTTTTCAGCTCGCCAGGGGTGGAGAACCGCTTGCCCCCTGGCAGCTCGCCCGCGGCATCAATGGCGCCTCCCGTATCATCCTTGTCCCGCCAGCGCCCGATGGCATCGAAGTTTTCCAGGCCAAAGCCGATGGGGTCCAGGATCTTGTGGCAGTTGGCGCACACGGCATTCGTGCGGTGCAGTTCCGTGCGCTGCCGCAGGGTCAGATTGGCCACCTTTTTTTGGTCCTGCTTTTCCAGCGCCGGGACATTCGGTGGGGCAGGGGGCACGTGTTCCCCCAGCACCTGCTCCAGCACCCACACGCCCCGGTTCACCGCGCTGGTGCGGTTGGGGAAAGAGGTGGTGGCTAAAATGCCCGGCATGCCGAGGATGCCACCGCGATTCGCATTGGTCAGCTTCACCTTGCGCATCTTGGGCCCGGTGACGTCCTTCTCCAGGCTATAGACCTTGGCGAGTGTCTCATTGAGGAAGGTGTAGTCGCTGGCCACAAAGGCGACCACGCTGAGGTTCCCCCGCACGATGCTGTCAAAGAACAGCCGCGCCTCATCATACATGGCCGTGCGCAGCGCGGGTGTCATCTGCGGGAACTTCTTCGGATCAAACGTCTTGCCCTCCAGACTGCCCAAACCCAGCCACTGTGACCCGAAGCCATCAAACAAGGCCCGCGCACGAGGATGGGCCAGCATGCGCTTCACCTGGGCCTTGAGCACGGCAGGCTCATGAAGCTGGCCCGCATCCGCCAGTGCGGACAGCTCCTCATCCGGCATCGTGGCCCACAGCAGGTACGACAGACGGGAGGCGAGTTGGTAATCATCCAGGGGCACGATCTTCTTGCCCGCCTCCGCTTCCTTTGCCGGAGTGATGTAAAGGAACTGAGGGGAAACGAGAAGCGCCTTGAGCATGAGCCGCAGTGACCCCTGGTAATCTAGTTGGTTAGACCGACCCAGATCAAACACGCCCGTCAGCGTGGCCACCTCCGCCTCCGAGGGCGGCCTGCGGTAAGCCTTTCGTGCCAGCGAACGAGCCACCTTCCGAGCGGCTTCGCGTTCGTCCGTTCCTGGGGTTGGTGGTTTGCCTAACAAACGATTCTGCCATTCCGTGGGCGGCTTTTCCGGTGTGGCGAAGATGCGGTCCAGTACTTCATTGGCGATGCCGAGGTATTGCTCTGTCTGCATGGGCGAGAGGGAATTCAGATACCCCTGGCCGGCCACTTCATCCGGTAACTCCTCCGCCACCGCGGGGTCCACACCGAAGAGATCGTGCAGCGTGTTGCCATACTCCACCTTGGTCAGGCGACGGATCACAAACGGGCCCGGATCCTTCGCGCTGAGGTACTTGATCTTGCCTAGGCTTTGCAGAAACAGCTCGCGCTCCTCAGCCGCAGGCTGGTCCGAATCATCCGGCGGCATGTCATGCGCGTTCACATTGGCAAAGGCCTGCATCCACTTCCGGCTCGCGGAAGACTCGCCTGGATTCTTCAGCGCCGGCTCAAAGTTCAGCCCGCCCTTCGTGCGCCGATTGCTATGGCACTCACTGCAATACGTCTTCACAAAGGGCACCACGCCTTTCTTGAACGACTCCTTGGCCTCCGCCTGCAGCGCGGCAAATTCCGCATCTGCCACCCCCTCGGCTGGCATCCTACTAGGCCTCGCCAGCATCAGCCCAAGGCTCAACACACTGAAAAACATCAGGCCAGGGCTGGTCAATTCGGATTTCGTCATTCGGATCTTCAAAAAAGGGGGGATTAGATTACGGAGGACCGTCTGTTGGGTTATCATCAAAACGCTTTGGTGGAAAAGCATTCTGCGAATGCTGGCGGCCTGCGCAAATAGTTGGCCGAAGCATGTCCTTTGTCTTGATCCTCGTTCGTCATTGTCTTGGAATCTTACATCGCCCCATCATGAACACTGACACCCATACCATCCGTCTGCACCGCGTCCTGCGTGCCAAACCTGAGCGCGTCTATCGCGCCTTTCTCGATGCCGATGCCAAGGCCAAGTGGCTGCCGCCGCATGGCTTCACGGGCAAGGTGCATCATCTGGATGCCCGGGTGGGTGGGACTTACCGGATGTCGTTCACCAATTTCACCACCGGCTCCAGTCACTCGTTTGGCGGCACTTACACGGAGCTGACGCCGAATGAGCGCCTCTGCTACACGGACAAGTTCGAGGACCCGAATCTGCCGGGGGAGATGCATGTCACGGTGGAGCTGAAGGAGGTCTTCTGCGGCACGGAGCTGAACATCACGCAGGCCGGTGTGCCTGTTATGATCCCTGCGGCGGCCTGCTATCAAGGGTGGCAGGAGTCGCTGATTCTTCTTGCCCAGTTAGTCGAGCCTGAGATTCCGGATGAGGCTTAACCAAGGCCACCCGCTGGCGCGGGCAGCTACGGGGGGAGTGTGCAGAGAGGAGGGCCACCCGCTGGCGCGGGCAGCTACGGGGGGAGTGTGCAGATCGGAGGGCCACCCGCTGGCGCGGGCAGCTACGGGGTTATTTCAAAGAGCTAAGGTGGCCCCGACTGTTTAGGCGGAGGCTTCGGGGCGTTGTTGTTCGGCTTCCATGGCGGCTTTTTCGGCGGCGATGGCGGCCAGAGCTGCGGCGCGGCGGGCGCGTTCCTTGGCCTCTTGCTCGGCGCGGGCCTTGGCGGCGGCGGCTTCGCGGCGGGCTTTGGCTTCTTCTTCGATTTGGCGGGCGGCTGCTTTTTCAACGTCCTGCTTGGCCTTCAGGGCGGCTGCTGCTGCTTTCACGGCTTCGATTTCACGGCGTGCCAGTTCTCGGGCGGCTTCCTTGGCGGCTTCGCGTTCGGCATCGGCTTTGGCCTTGGCTTCGGCGGCGGCCTGACGGGCAGCGATCTTCTCGGCCTGGAGGCGGGCGTTCTCGGCAGCTTTCTCTGCGGCTGCTTGGGCACGGGCCAGAGTGGCGGCTTCCTTTTCGGCTTGGAGTCTAGCTTTCTCGGCCGCCTTTTCGGCAGCGGCTTGTTCCTTGGCCATGCGGGCAGCTTCTTTCTCTTCGGCGATGCGTGCCTTCTCGGCGGCTTTCTCAGCGTCGGCCAGTTCTTTGGCCAAGCGGGCGGCTTCTTTCTCTTCGGCCAGACGGGCTTTTTCGGCGGCCTTTTCGGCTGCGGCTTGTTCGCGGGCGAGGATGGCGGCTTCCTTTTCGGCTTGGAGGCGAGCCTTCTCAGCGGCCTGCTCGGCTGCGGCTTGTTCTTTGGCTAACCGGGTGGCTTCTTTCTCTTCGGCGATGCGGGCCTTCTCTGCTGCTTTTTCGGCTGCGGCTTGTTCGCGGGCGGCGATGGTGGCTTCCTTTTCGGCCTGGAGTCTAGCTTTCTCGGCCGCCTTTTCGGCAGCGGCTTGTTCCTTGGCCACTCGAGCAGCTTCTTTCTCTTCGGCGATGCGGGCTTTCTCGGCAGCGTGTGCTGCTGCTTTTTCGGCAATGGCTTGCTCGCGGGCGAGGATGATGGCCTCTTTGGCGGCGATGTCGGCGGCGAATTTGGCTTCCTGGGCCTGGGCCAGTTGGGTGGTGAACTCGCGCAACTGGCGGGCGAGGTTCTGGGCGGTTTCGGTCAGGACCGGGGCGGCGTCGGTGGGCACGCGTGGCAGGAGTTCGAGCGACTCAAGCCGGGCGGCGGTGTCGCTGAGGAGGGCGGTGAACTTGGGGTCGAGTCTCGTGGTCATCGGAGGGTTGGCTGAAACGGGACCTTCATGAATGGAGACGGTTGGGGGCGTGTAAAGTTCTTCTGGGCCGGATTTGAGGGCGGCTGGGGGGCGGGTATTTTACACCGCTGAGATTGGAAGGCCGCAGAGTAGGCCATGAGTGGGGCTGGGTCAGATGGAATGGGTGGCTAGGTGGCGGCGGCGAGGGCGGGTGATAGCAGGAACGGAACGGGGGATTTTGGCGCTGGGCAGCGCGGTGACGATGTGTGGGGATGGAAAAGGTTGCGGGGATGGGGATGGGAGGAGGTTAAGGTGTTGAGAGACAGCGGGTTGGGGTGGGGATTTGGTTGGGGATTCGAGGGGGGATGATTGATGGAGGAAGAGGCTGGGGGGGAAGGAGTGAGAGGCTGATTCGGATTCTGGGAGGGGGATTTTGGACAGGATTGCAGAATGGGCAGGATATACAGGAGGGGGATTTTGGTTGCGGGATTCGTGGGGTGAGGCGTGGGCGGCTAATGGGGTGAGGATGGCTTCGGGGGCGGGGGTGGGGGTGGGGATGGGGGTGGGGATGGGGCGGCCGAGGGTGTCTTGGCGGAGGCTGGGAAGGGCGTGGTCGGCCATGAGGGTTTGGAAGCGGGTGAGGCTTTCGGGGGAGCGAGGGGTGCCGGTGCGTTCGTGGGCGATGTTTTCGCGGCTGGCCATGGCGAGGAGGGCTTGCTCGGCCGGGGTGATGTCGGCGGGGGCGGGTGATTCGGCGGAGGGGAGGCCTTTGCCGAGGTGCCAGCCGCGCATGCGGCAGTAGAGGGTGGCGGCGCGCATCTGGGCGGGGCGGACTTCGCGGGTGCCGTTCATGACCTGCCAGAGCCAGACGAGCATTTCATGCCGGGTTTCGGGCATGAGGAGGAGAGACGGGCAGTGGTGGTCGTGGAGTTCGGCGATGCGGGGTAGGCAGCCCCTCAGGTGATTGATGCGGGCCTGGATGGCGGGGTTTTGCAGGAGTTTGCGGGAGCGTTGTTTGATGTTTTTGACGCTGTATCCGGCGTGGACGTAGGCGGAAGCGACGTCGTGGCCGGAAGCGCGGAGGGAAGCGAAGGTTTCGTGGCGAGGATCGGGGAGAGTGTGCATGGAAGGGTTCGAGGTTCGAATGATTTATATACAATATAATGTTTTGCGATGGGTGGCAACCTGGGAGATCGGGGGTGGATCTTCCGCCGTCAGCCATCTGACCAAGAACGCTAGGCAGGGTAGGGGGCTGTTTTGTCGTGAACACCAGTTGCTCCTCTAGCGCAGGGTTTTATGAATCAGCGGTTTGGGCGGTTTTTCATGGACCCATGAAATGCCCGGCAAGGCGACTATGGGCAGAATCTCCAGCTTTCCCAAGAACGCGCGGAACGCATCTCCCGGGAGCTGGTTTATCATGGCGTCAGTGCCGAGCGTCTCATGCCCGTGGGCTATGGTGAAGCCGAAGCCTCCTCCCCGGCAGATGCCAACGAAGCTACCCGCCGTCTGGACCGCCGGGTTGTCGTCTTCCACATGCGCTGAGGCCAAGGAAATTTCGGACCCAGCTTAGCGCATACCTACCAGTCACGGACAGTAATTGTCCCGCAAGATGCGGGAGGTCGGGTGCTTGCGCCCCTTGACATAAATACCCGCCAGCGCGTCGGTGATACTAGTTACTGGCCACCTTCACCGCCGCCCCGGCCTTCCACTCCGGCATGCAATGGCCCTCCGGCTGCATCAGGAGGATGGAGTGCATGCGCCAATCAATGGGGGGCATTTACACGCAGCTTCCGGCTAAAATGCCAGGCAAAACAGCTGCAAGAAAATCTAAGAAGGGCAAAAGTCGTGCGTTTTTTGCTATGGATGATAATTACGCCGTCAAAGATGAACACGAACGAGAGCAGTTTCGCCTGCTTCTTGCTGCCAGGGTCGAGACCTGGTGACGGCGCCATATGTCAAAAAAACACATGGCCTTACCGAGGCAAAAGTCGGTTATTAAAAGAGCAAAGTCATTCAAGTCAAAATCTGCCGCTTCCGCTTGCGAAAAAGAGGAGGTGCCGGACTCAAATCGGAGTTTCTCATCCTACAAAGGATGGGCGACCCGCCGAGCAAATCACGAAGCGCGAGCAAATGTGCTTCGGGGTCCTGAATTTGAACTGTTTCAGTCTGTGACTGGGGATAGTAAAGATTCCTGGATACTCTGTGAAGTCTGCCCGGGGAAATGGCTGGTCTACAGGAGCCGTTCTTCCACGAACGGTAAGGGTAGCTACCGCATTCAATTCACAGAGGATCAATGGGATGGATTTGTTTTCGAAGGTAGTTCTTTACGATCTATTGTAGCGGCTACAATCAAATCTCAAAATATTCTGTAATGGGAGGCGATTGTTAACCGAAGAAGATTTTAGACGCGAGCAGCAATGCTCGCGTTTTTTTCTTCCATGCCTTAAGAGCAGGCGGAGACGAATTTGTTGAATTCGGCTTAATAGTTCTTGAAATGCATGACCAATAGTGCTGGAATATGGAGTCACATTACAATGATTGAAAATTTCTGAATTTGGCTCCGAGAAATGCTTGAATTACTTGTTGGGTTGTTGTTCCTGCAACCTGTTTTTACCAATGTATCTAGATTACGCTAGATGACCAGCTTATCATTATTCCGACGACTACAGCTTCCGGTTATACGGACGACAGGTTTGCGGAAAGAAAAATTCGGTGCTTCTCGGAGTCTACTATTTTCGCGATGAATTTAGATAAAACTGTTGAAGCTATTTTTGTGAGAATAGCTTCATTTGATGACTTGGCGAAAATGCTTGGGGCATCACCAAAGCAGTTACGGTTTTTGTTGTATGGATGTTCAGATTATTCAAAATATACTATCTTCAGCATAGCAAAACGAAAAGGTGGAACCCGCTTGATCAAGGCCCCTCGAGTTGAGTTGAAATGCATTCAGCGGCGCCTTGCTTCATTGATTCAAGACCGTGTTCGACCAAGGGCTTGTGCGCATGGCTTTGTGCGATCCAGAAGTGTTGTAACTAATGCACTCCTCCATGTTCGCCATCGCACAGTATTTAACATAGATCTAAAAGACTTCTTCCCAACAATTAATTTTGGTAGAGTGCGAGGCCTTTTTATGGCAGCTCCGTTTGGTGCCCCCGAAAAGATAGCTACTGTCATAGCCCAGCTCTGTTGCCATGAAGGGGTTCTTCCTCAAGGTGCTCCTACATCACCGGTGGTTTCCAATTTGATATGCATGCGGTTAGACACTCAACTGCAAAAACTGGCTAAAAATCATAGGTGTATTTTTAGCAGGTATGCCGACGATATAACATTCTCCAGGCGTAAGGGCAACATGCCTTCCGATATCGCTAGCGAAGATGCTAATGGCGATTTTGTTGTGGGTAATGAACTCCGTCGAATTATAGATAGTAACGGTTTTTCAATCCATCCAGATAAAGTTCATCTCTATAGAAATACCACTCGCCAATCTGTTACTGGCCTTGTGGTGAATAGACGAGTTAATGTCCCTCGCGAATTTATCAGAAATATTCGCGCAATGATTTCTGACTGGCATAAGAACGGACTGGATTCTGCAGAAAAAAGTCACCATGAGAAACACTACCGTAGAGCACTGATCGCTGGATTAAAACCACCCCTTCCGCGGATCATAGAAGGAAAATTAAATTTTTTAAGAATGGTTAAAGGCATTGACGATCCTGTGCGTCGAAATTTGCAAAGACAGTTCGTGAATGTTTATCCCGAATATCAAAAGGTTATGGAAAAAGAAAATAGTGAACTATCAATGCGTGATTTATTCATTTCGCACGCCTCTGAAGATAAGGATGCATTTGTGCGACCATTAGTTCAAGCGCTCGTTAAGGTGGGTGTAAGTGTTTGGTACGATGAAGCTGAAATGACTATCGGTGACAAGTTGACAAACAAGATTAATGAAGGCTTAACTAAATCAAGATATGGCTTGGTGGTTTTGTCCCCAAGCTTTTTTAGTGTAAAAAAAACATGGCCTGACAGAGAGGTGAATGCCCTGTTTGCTATGGAAGATGCCGATGGAAACTCTCGAGTTCTACCCCTTTGGTATAAGGTCGACAAAGAACAGGTATCAAAGACAAATCCTCTTTTAGCCGGACAATTGGCGTGGAAAGCAGCGGATTTTTCTGTAGACGTTCTGGCAGAGAAATTTCGAGACTTTATGAAAAATAGAAGATCTAAAGATGCTTGAGCGATTTGGCGGCTGTTCAGAACCGCTAGTTCTGCGCAAATCAGCCACCCCGTGTTATAGTGGCTGAAATTCACTAGCTTTCGGCCATCAATTCGATGGTAAGGGCGGCAGAACTGTCACTCGAGGTCGGCGGCTTGGGCGGCGAATTTGTAGGTGATGACGCCGACTTTGACGTCTTCTTTGTTCGGCAGGCCGAGGTGCTCCTTGGGGGTGACGTAGCAGAGCATGGCGCAGCCGTACCAGCCGATCATGGCGGCACCGATGCCTGAGGCTATATTGGTTATTTCTTTCTTGAGTCCGACGGGGAATTCATGGTGTCGGCTGAAAATCATTTTCTGATCGCAAAGTTTCCAGATCACTCCTGAGATCTTCGGCCATCGATTTAGTGTAAATACGATGAATTTTTCCTTCATTCTGAAGCGCTACTAGTTTTCGCAAGTCATTGGTTCGCTGCTTCCAAGTGATTCCATCAGTCACGAGAAGTAAAACCGTGTCATGTCGCTTCTCTTCAACAATACGGGCGATATCACCGAGTACATCTGTCTGTTTACTTCCAGTTGCACCATATGCCTTCACCTCGATAAGGATTACAGGGTCATTGGCGGAGGGAATCGCAAAGTCAGCTTTCTCCGTGCTCTGTCCTTTGGCACCGGTGAAGCGACAACGAACTGCAACCTGTTCGTCTGAAAATATAGACCTCACAATGCCTTCGACAAAGTCTTCCATACCACGGCCCCTTGTCTGCCCTTTGATGGCACTGCCTCGCCCACCCTTGAGGCGTTCGATCAGTACATCCGACCAGTGAAGGGGTTGGTGGATAGCCTGAGTCATGAGTTTACATAATTCAAGCTGGTTAAGTGCCTTGAGGTAAGCAGGGGGATCCGCCAAATACCTTTTTTTTCCAATACCTCCCGGGCCCAGAAGTTCTTGCATCCGATGCGTGTAGTCGTCTTTTGAAACGTCTAGGAAGAGACGAATAGCAGTGGTTGCCTGTTCGAAGTTGGTAGCCAGCAATGCAGCCACATCTGCATCTGCGTAAGCTGCTTTCTCTGGCAAATGTTTAAGCAGAGCAATGACTCCCTCAGCATGGCTGTCCAGCCATGACGCTTCTATCGGTATCAAAGATGCTGAGATTTCTTCAAAGGTTTGTCGGTACCGTTTCATGAGCCAATGATGAGATACTCTTTGACGACGTTTCGTTTGGCCGCCGCATGGGTCCCAAAGTGGTATCGATGATTTTTCTCAAGTACTTCGACGGACTTCTTGTAGCGCCTCATTATCGAACAAAGAGTTGGAAGATCAGGATAAGCATTCGATGAATAGGAAAGAACTTGAATGGAATCTGAAAAATGGCGGAAAAGACGGTCAAAGGCTTCAAGCGCTGTTTGCCTGTATGAGAAAGGAGTGAAGGGTTTGACAATTTTCCGCACTTTTGTGTGCATCATCAGCTCTTTGCCTTCCCAGTAGCAAGCCAAGCCTTCGAGGAAATGGTAACGCTTTATATAA
The DNA here is from genome assembly GCF_039542385.1 of Prosthecobacter algae. NCBI lineage: Bacteria > Pseudomonadati > Verrucomicrobiota > Verrucomicrobiia > Verrucomicrobiales > Verrucomicrobiaceae > Prosthecobacter > Prosthecobacter algae. The sequence continues at coordinate 188,862 of NZ_BAABIA010000004.1, forward strand.
CAATTATCGTCAGCTAACGGCACATAGGGCGGATCCATGTAAACCAAATCACTGCCAGGATTCACGTGGAATACATCGCTACTGGTAACAGAATTTCGTTGGCCGTTGCTGAACACAGCCGCGTTGTAGATGGCAACCTGCTCGATAAAGTGTTCCCGAATGTTCAATTGAAGATCTCGCCTGCCGTCCTGGTAGCGAGTTGGATCACTGATCGTGAAAAGTCCGCGCGGTTGACGTTTAATTGCCGAGCGTAGCAGGGCGGCCAAGGCCATAGCGCGTTTGAATGGAGACTCCAATTGGCGAATGCCGGACCAAAGGTCGTCAAGACATGAAAGTTCTTCAGGCGTGTAGAAAATGCCCTCGTAAGTTTTCCGAATGAACTGCTCAGACTGCGAGCGGGCCTTCGCAGAAAGGAGAAGTTCAAGGTCCGGTGCATTCAGACGAGTAGCGTTGTTCGCCACCGTCGCCGATGTCAGAACTGAAGGAAACGCGAGCGTATCATTGGCTCGGACTTGCTTCCCCATAGCCTTAAGTAAATACGACACCACCCCCGAACCAGAAAATGCGTCCGTTGCTGTTTCGAAACCGATTTCAGCAAGTGTTTCATGAATCCACGGAAGCAGCCGGAACTTGCTACCCATGTATCGGAATCGCGGGAAATTTGCGATCTCATCAGGAAGCTTGGTTGTCTCAGAGATGAGAGACAACTGCGGTTCCGAAAATGTTTTCATGGATTTAAGGTTTTGAGATGTTCATGAGAACATGAATCTTTATGGGCTAAAGGCAAGTACCAAGTGAACCAGCATTACGCCTTCGTGTAAACCTCCGCCCCGCTCTCAACAAACTCCTTCGACTTCTCTTCCATGCCTTTGGCCAGCGCTTCGTCTTCGGAGATTTGGAGTTCGGCGGCGTATTTGCGGACGTCCTCGGTGATCTTCATGGAGCAGAAGTGGGGGCCGCACATGGAGCAGAAGTGAGCCGACTTTGCGCCGTCCTGGGGGAGGGTTTCGTCGTGGTATTCGCGGGCGGTGATGGGGTCGAGGGCGAGATTGAACTGGTCTTCCCAGCGGAATTCGAAGCGGGCTTTGGAGAGGGCGTTGTCGCGGTATTGGGCTCCGGGGTGGCCTTTGGCGAGGTCGGCGGCGTGGGCGGCGAGCTTGTAGGTGATGACGCCGACTTTGACGTCTTCTTTGTTCGGCAGGCCGAGGTGCTCCTTGGGGGTGACGTAGCAGAGCATGGCGCAGCCGTACCAGCCGATCATGGCGGCACCGATGCCGGAGGTGATGTGGTCGTAGCCGGGGGCGATATCCGTGGTCAGGGGTCCAAGGGTGTAGAAGGGGGCTTCGTGGCACCATTCGAGCTGCTTGGCCATGTTTTCCTCGATCATGTGCATGGGGACGTGGCCGGGGCCTTCGTTCATGACCTGGACGCCTTTGGCCCAGGCGCGCTTGGTGAGCTCGCCCTGGACTTCGAGTTCGCCGAACTGGGCTTTGTCGTTGGCATCGGCGATGGAGCCGGGGCGGAGGCCGTCGCCAATGGAGAAGGAGACGTCGTAGGCGGCCATGATGTCGCAGATGTCATCCCAATGGGTGTAGAGGAAGCTTTCCTTGTGGTGGGCGAGGCACCACTTGGCCATGATGGAGCCGCCGCGGCTGACGATGCCGGTCATGCGGGAGGCCGTCATGGGGACGAAGCGGAGGAGGACGCCGGCGTGGATGGTGAAGTAGTCGACGCCCTGCTCGGCCTGCTCGATGAGGGTATCGCGGAAGAGTTCCCATGTGAGGTCTTCGGCTTTGCCGTTCACTTTTTCGAGGGCCTGGTAGATGGGGACGGTGCCGATGGGCACGGGGGAGTTCCGCAGGATCCACTCGCGGGTGGCGTGGATGTTTTTGCCGGTGGAGAGGTCCATGACGGTATCGCCGCCCCACTTGGTGGCCCAGCGCATTTTTTCGACTTCTTCCTCGATGGAGGAGGCGACGGCGCTGTTGCCGATGTTGGCATTGATTTTCACCAGGAAGTTGCGCCCGATGATCATGGGCTCAAGCTCGGGGTGATTGATGTTGGCCGGGATGATGGCGCGGCCTGCGGCGACCTCCGAGCGGACGAATTCGGGGGTGATCTCGTCCGGGATGCGCTGGGGGAAGCGCTTGAAGATGCCGGGGGTGTATTCGTTCTGGATCTGAGTGGAGCCGGCGTGCTGCTTGTCGAGATCGGCGCGGAGGATGTCCTGGCCGTGATCGGCGATCTTGGCCCGGCGCATGTTTTCGCGGATGGCGATGAACTCCATCTCCGGGGTGATGATGCCCTGGCGGGCGTACCAGAGCTGGGTGACGGGGTGGCCTTTGCTGGCCTTCAGGGGCTGGCGCTGGGCATTGATGGGGGCCTTGAGGGGGCTGAGGAGGCCTTCGCGCTTGGCGGCGGCGTATTCGGCGTGGTTTTCGGTGAGGTAGCCGTTGTCGCGGGGCTCGACGGCGCGGCCTTCGTAGGGGGCGACGTCGCCACGGCCTTCGATCCAGGGTTTGCGGAGGGCGGGGAGGCCGGTCTCGACGGTGCCCTGGTAGTCGGGATCGCCCCAGGGGCCGGAGGTGTCATAGACACGGACGGGGGCGTTTTCTTCGATCTTGCCGTTGAAGCTTTTGGTGGGGCTGAGCTTGATCTCGCGCATGGGCACCTTCACATCTGGGTGCAGGCTGCCCTGGACATAGACGCGGGAGGAGGCGGGGAGCTGCTCGCTGGAGTGCGGTTCGAAGGAGTCTTTGGAGGCGATCATGTGGGAAGAGGGGAGGGGGAGTTGAGGGCTCGCAAGCGAGCGTTGAGCGGTGGCTGAGCCGTTGTTGAGCGGTGGTTTGGAAGAGGCGGGGGTGGGAGGTCAAGGGTCAACTGTCAAGGCGGTCAAGGCGGGGGCGGAAGAGGTGAGCGGGGATTGACTTGGGTTAGTCAATCTTTTGGAGGATGGAATAGGGGTGAGATGTGCTGTGGGGCCCTGGGGGCAGGCACTGATTTTCCCTCCGAGCGACTCCCTTCGGCGGCATGACCCGCAATCAGGTTCGGAGGGTTTCCCGCGCTGGCGAGATCTCAGCCCCTGCAATGGGACGCCCCTGTCGTAACAAGGGAGGATATACCGGACGGGGGGAGGTTTCGTCAAAGCGTATTTCGTGGAGATGGCGGGGGATGATATTATGGAAATTCTAATTATTGCTTGAAATAAAGGTTCGTGGAGCGCAAAATACTGGGAAATTGATGATGCGGCGCTCCTTTTATCTCCTTCGAGCTGGTTGGCTGGCGGGCCTATGCCTGGCTGGCGCGGCGATGACCTCGCGGGCGGACCTGATCAGCGACTGGAATGCGCAGGCGCTGGCGGCGATCCGCACGGAGACGCAGGAGGGGCCGGAGGCGGCACGGGCGCTGGCGATGCTGAATGCGGCGATCTACAATGCGGTGGAGGGGATCGCGGGGGATCATTTTCTTTACACGACGGGCAGCTATACGGGCCCGGCGGAGACGGCGGTGAACGGGGCCTCGATGGAGGCGGCGGCGGCATCGGCGGCGTTCACGCTGCTGCAGGGGCTGTACCCGAGCCTGACTGGGGATTTTGCGGTGCTGTATTCGGCCCAGCTGAGCGGGATGGCGGACGACCAGGCGCGGCTGGACGGGATGGACTTTGGGACGGTGGTGGCGAATGGGATTCTGAACTGGCGCACGGGGGATGGATCTGCCGGGGCTGGTAATACGGCACTGTACATTCCGGCACCGGGGGGGACGGCGGGCCGCTGGCAGCCGACGGTGGCGAATGGGGAGGTGCTGCCGGGCTGGGGGGCGGTGACGACGTTTGGAATCGCGAGCACGGCGGGCTACACGGGGAGCCTACCGGCGACGATCGAGAGCTATATCCAGTCTGCGCAGTATGCGGCGGACTACAATCAGGTGAAGGCGCTGGGATCCAGCAGCAGCGGTACGCGCTCGGCGGACCAGACGAATGCGGCGCTTTTCTGGGCGGCTGTGGCGGGGACGGGGACGACGGCGGGCCTGTGGAATCAGGTGGCGCAGACGGTGGCGGCGAGCGAGGGGCTGGACCTGCAGGACAGTGCGCGACTTTTTGCGGCGCTGAATGTGGCGATGGCGGATGCGGCGATCGTGACCTGGGACACGAAATACGATGTGGACTTCTGGAGCCCGCTGCTGGCGATCGTGAACGGGGCGGCGGACGGGAATGTGGACACGCTGGGGGATGCGGCGTGGACGGCGCTGCTGGCGGAACTGAATTCACCCGCGTATTTTTCTGAGCAGAGTGCGCTGAGCGCGGCGGCGGCGCGGGTGCTGGCGGAGTTTTTGGGCGATGATGTGGCCTTTGTGCTGGAGAGCGATGTGGACGGGGATGGCGTGGCGGATTTCACGCGGCCGTTTGATTCCTTCAGCCAGGCGGCGGAGGAGGCGGGGATGAGCCAGATCTGGGGCGGGGTGAGCTATGGCAGCGCCCATGCGGATGCGGCTGCGGCTGGCACGGCGGTGGGCGACTACGTGGTGGGGAATTACTTTGCGCCGGTGCCTGAGCCCTCGGGACTGATGCTGGTGCTGGTGGGCGGGGTGGCCTGGGCGATGAGGCGGCGGCGCTGCTGAACTAGGCGATTTTGAAAAGCTTGCGGGCGTTTTCGAAGAGGATTTTTCGCTCGACGGTTTTGCCGGGAGCGAGCTTGCGAATCATGGCGATGGTCTGGGCGCCCTGGCAGCCGGGGCCGCGGCCAAAGTGGTCGGTGCAGTCGCTGCCGTAGAGGATTTTGTCCTGATGCCGCTGGAAGAAGGCGGTGGTGTGCGCCTCATCCCGGGTGAGGGCATTGAGACCGGAGCCGGCGGACATGTCGGCAAACATGTTGGGGTAATCGGCGAGGTAGCGGTCGGTGAGGCCACCGGGGGTGATTTTGCCTTTGGGGTAGAGGTTTTTGGGTTCGTGGAGCTTGTCAATGTTGCCCCAGAAGGTCTGTGCGTGGCCGATGAAGGTGGTCTTCGGGTGCTTGGCGAGCATGGTGTGAAAACGCTCGTAGCCGCGGTTGTAGGTTTCGTTTTGGAAATGGAGAAGGATGGGCACCTGGTAGGCGGCGGCCAGTTCGTAGAGCTTTTGGCTGTGGGCGGAGTCGCACTGCACGTCGAATTTTTGTTCGGCAATGATGCAGGCACCGAGCTTCAGCCATTTTTCGATTTCCGTAGGGGCGGTGTCCAGGTCGGTGACTTCATTAGCGCCCCAGAGATAGGCGCCGGGGTGGGCCTGGGCGAGCTGCATGCAGCTTTCGTTGCCCCAGCATTCGGCGGCGAGGCCGTTGGACTTGCCCTCGTGGGTGGAGGGGCGGGTCATGGGGGTGCCTGCGGGCAGGAGGATGGTGGTGGTGACACCCATGGCCCGCTGGTGCGCCAGGAGGTGCTCGTCCTTGCGCTGCCGGTAGTGGGTGTGCTGGTGGATATCCACCACGGGCTCCGGCGCGGCGGTTTCCTGGGCGAGGGCGGCGGTGGCGAGGGTGCCCAGGCTGCGGCTCAAGAAGGCACGGCGGGAGGAGGTGTGGCGCATCCTCCCACTACGGGATGAAGGGGTGCTCTTTAACAGCGGGTTTGCGCTCCACCCAGCGGCTGAGCCAGGGGACGATGAGGACGCTGCCCATGATGACGGAGGCACCGATGTAAAAGCCGCCGCTCATGTGCTCCTGCGAACCGAAGATGAGGACGGCGAGGATGATGCCATAGACGGGCTCAAGATTGTAAACGACATTCACGGTAAAGACGGACATGCGGCGAAGCACGGCCATGTAGCCTGCATAGGCCCCGACGGTGCAGACGGTGGCCAGGATGAAGATCCACAAGCCATCCCAGGCCCCGGGGAGGGTGAGCTGGCCGGGGGTAGCCACCAGCCAGGCCAGGGCGGTGATGGCCAGGGCACCGAGCATCTGGTAATAACCCATGACGGCGTAGTGGCTGCGTGCGACCAACTGCTTGTTCATCACGGCAAACAAGGCGGCGAGCAGGGCGGAGACGATGCCGACGGTGAAGCCTAACCAATAACGCAACTCGACCTCGTAGATCATCCACACGGCCCCGACGATGATCGTGCCGACAAGGAGCTCCAGAGGTCTCCAGCGGCGAGTGCCATCGGCATAGGGCTCGATGAGGCTGCACCAGAGCATGGCGGTGGGCAGGGCGGCGAGGCTGACGCTGGCGGTGGCGAGACGGGCAGAGAGGAAAAAGAGGATCCAGTGCAGGCCCAAGATGGCCCCCACGCCCACCATTTTCCAAAGGTCGGTACGGGAGATGCGGAGGTTTTGGCGGAGCCAGCGGGCCAGAAGGGCAAAGCCTGCCGAGGCGATGGCCGTGCGCCAGAGAACGACCTCGATGGGCGGCAGCGTGATGAGCTTGCCCAGGATGGCGGTAAAGCCCCAGGCGAGGATCACCAAATGCAAAAGCAGGTAGTCACGCACGCGGGGCAAAAGGTGGAGGATCAGGCCACGCAGGCTTTCAGCTCTGCCATGGCGGCGGCGGTGTCTGAGGGGCCGTAGAAGGAGGTGCCGCAGACGAAGAGATTGGCTCCGTGGGCCTTGGCGATGGGGGCGGTGTGGGTGTAGATGCCACCATCCACCTCGAGGTGGTACTTCAGGCCGTGGGCATCGCGGTAATCGCGGGCGGCGGCCAGCTTGGGCATGGTTTCCTTTTCCATGAAGGGCTGCCCGCCGAAGCCGGGGACCACGGTCATGACGAGGAGGAGGTCAATGTCATTGACGTAGGGGAGGGCGGCCTCAAAGGGGGTGTCTGGGTGCAGGGCGATGCCAGCCTGCTTGCCCGCAGCACGGATGTGACGCAGGGTCTCGAGGACGGAGCTGTCATATCGGGCCTCGACATGGATGGTGATGTTGTCGGCCCCGGCATGGATGAAGCGGTCCACATAATGGTCGGGACGATGGATCATGAGATGCACGTCCAGGAACATGGAGGTGCACTTGCGCACGGTCTGCACCATCTGGGGGCCGAAGGAGATATTGTCCACAAAGGCACCGTCCATGACATCCAGGTGCAGCCACTGCACGCCGACATCCTCGGCACGTTTCACTTCAGCAGCGACACGGGACCAGTCGGCAGCAAGGAGGGAAGGCAGGATGAGCGGTGTTTCGTGGGTCATGGGAAATCTGGTGACTGGGTAGAAGTTCCAGGGCAGGGGAGCAACAGGGAAGTGATGAAAAGGTGAACTGGGACCGCAACCGCTGGCCAGCCGGGAGGAGGGTGAAGTCGCCGCACATCCGGGTTGCCTTTCGGGTGCGGGCGGTGTTTGAGTCCCCTGTGTTTTCCATCCGCCACACGCTTGGCCTAGCCCTTTTACTCCTTCTCACGGCCTGTCGTGTGTCCGACCACCGTACTCCCGATACGCCGGTTTCTGCCGCCGATCCTGCGGGCAGTGTGTGGGTGGTGGATGCGCCGAAAACGGGAGGCCGGGTGTTTCTTTGCGGAACGATCCATATTCTGCGGGAGGACGACTACCCGCTCTCCCCGGCCTATGAGGCGGCCTATGCGAATACGGACCGGGTGGTGTTCGAATTGCCGCCGGGTGCGGGAGAGGACAGTGCCATGACCACGCGGATGCGGGAGTTGGGGCAGTACCCAGCAGATGGATCGCTGGAGTCGAGCGTGAAGCCGGAAACCTGGGATGCGGTGAAAAAATGGGCGGCCAGCCGGGGTATCGAAGCCTCTTCACTCAACCGTTTTAGGCCTTGGTTTGTGGCCTTGCTGATCACCTCCTCCGAATACGCGGCCCTGGGGGCGAAACCGCAGTGGGGGGTGGACAACCATTTTGAAGCCCGGACGAAACGGGATGGGAAACCGGCCTCGGGCCTGGAGACGGTGGAGTTTCAGCTCCAGCTCTTTGCGGGGCTGACGCCTGATCAACAGCAGGAAATGCTGGAGCAGACACTGGGCGAGGTGAGCACGCTGCCGCAGGAGTATGCGAGCATGATCGAATCCTGGAAACACGGACGCTTGGATGAGTTGGGTGAAATGCTGTTCCGGGAGCAGGCGAAGTTTCCTGACCTGATGGACCTTTTCCTTTTCAACCGAAACCAGGCCTGGATGGGGCGGCTGGAGGAAATGCTGCAAAAGGGGGAGAAGGTAATGCTGCTGGTGGGCACGGGGCATTTCGCGGCTGAAAAGGGGCTGATCGAACTGCTGAAGGCCCGTGGCTACAAGGTGCGCCATTACAGCGAAGCGAAAGGGGACCTGTAAGCGGGCCGGGCTTTTGGCCTTCGTCGGTCAGTCCTGGTTGCAAAGGGAGAGTCTTTGTCGGACAGTATGGCTATTCTAACCATCCATGAAGATTCTCGTCACCGGCGGCGCCGGATTCATTGGCTCCCACACCGTCGAACGTCTGCTGCAGGACGGAACCCATGAGGTGAGCATTCTGGACAGTTTTAACGACTATTACAATCCGGCGATCAAACGCAGCAACGTGCGTGCCTTTGCCGGCAAGGTGACGGTGCATGAGGGAGAGCTGACGGATGCGTCCTTCATCCAGCGGATCTTTGAACAAGGGAAGTTCGATGCCGTCATCCACCTCGCTGCGCGAGCCGGGGTGCGGCCTTCGATTGAGCAGCCGGAGCTCTACATTGACACGAACATCAAGGGGACCTTCAACCTGCTGGAAGCCGCCCGCCGGACGGGATGCCAGCACTTTGTCTTTGCCAGCAGCTCCTCGGTCTATGGGGTGAACAAAAAGGTGCCGTTCAGTGAGGAAGACCCGATTTTGCAGACCATCAGCCCGTATGCGATGACGAAGATGGCTGGCGAACAGATGTGCTCCAACTACAGTCATCTGTATGGCATCAAGACGGTGTGCCTGCGTTTCTTTACCGTTTATGGACCGCGCCAGAGGCCGGACCTGGCCATCTCGAAATTCACCCGTCTGATCGAAGATGGGAAGCCTATCGACAAGTTTGGCACGGGGCACACGGCCCGTGATTACACCTTCATCCATGACATTGTGGACGGCATTCTCGGCGCGCTGAACTACCGCACGGGGCCGATTTGCGACATCTTTAATCTCGGCGGCTCGCAGACGGTCACGCTGAACGATCTCATCCTCACCATCGAAGAAGCCGTGGGCAAGAAGGCGATCATCAACCAACTGCCGGAGCAGCCGGGGGATGTGCCGCTGACCTCGGCCGATGTGAGCAAGGCCCGGCAACTGCTGAACTTCAAGCCGACGACGACCATTGCCCAGGGCGTGCCGAGCTATGTGGAATGGTTCCACCAGATGCGGGCCGAGGGGGTGGCGGTTTTTTAAAGAGGCGTCAAGCGGGCAGCATGGACCGGCCAGGGGCGGCAATTTCCACACCGTTTTCGGCGAGGCGTTGCTGCACTTCGGCAATGTGGGCGCGGTCCCGCGTTTCCACAGTGCAGAGGACATGGACGCGGGAGAGATCCGGGCCGGAGAAGGTCCGGTTATGGACGATCTCGGTGACATTGGCCCCGGCTGCGGCGAGCACGGCTGAAAGGTGGGCGAGGCCGCCGGGGCGGTCGCTGATGAGGACGTCAAACCGATAGATGCGGCCATCAGCCGCGAGGCCACGTTCGATGACCCGGCTGTGGGCGAGGGGATCGATGTTTCCACCCGTGAGCAGGAGGACGACCCGGCGGCCGACGAGGTCTGGGAGATGCCCGCCGAGGAAGGCGGCCAGACCTGCGGCCCCGGCACCCTCGATAACGCATTTGTCCAATTCGGCGAGCCGCAGCATGGCCAGGGCCAGCTCCTCTTCGCCGATCATCACCATGCGATCCACCAACGGGCGGGCGATGGCCAGGGTATGCTGCCCGGCCTCCGCCACTGCCAGGCCATCGGCCAGGGTGTAGCGGGTGGTGATGCGTACGGGCGCATCGGAGGCCAGACCTGCGGCAAAGCAGGCGGCATTGGCAGGTTCCACCCCGATGATCTGGAGATCCGGTTTCAAGGCGCGGAGCACGGTGGCCACGCCCGCCAGCAGGCCGCCGCCGCCCACAGGCACGATGATGGCCTCGGCATCGGGCACCTGCTCAAGAATTTCAAAGGCCATGGTGCCCTGGCCGGCGATGACCTGGGGATCATCAAAGGGATGGATGTAGGTGAGCTGACGCTCGGCAGAGAGGCGGTCGGCCTCCTGGCGTGCTTCATCAAAGGTATCTCCATGCAGCACCACCGTAGCCCCGAACTGGCGGCATCGGGCCAGTTTCACCAAGGGGGCGAAACGGGGCATGACGACGGTGACGGGGATGCCCAGCGCCCGTCCGTGCCAGGAAAGGCCCAGGGCGTGATTGCCTGCGGAGGCGGCGATGACTCCGCGGGTTGCCTGTTCCGGGCTGAGTTGGGAGAGGGCATTGCGTGCGCCGCGTTCCTTAAAGCTGCCCGTGCGCTGCAGGTGCTCCTGCTTGCAGAAGATGCGTGCCCCGGTCAGTTCGCTGAGTGCGGCGGATTCCACGCAAGGGGTGCGGGTGACCGCCCCATTCAGGCGGAGACGTGCCGCCATGATGTCTGAAAGCGGGACGGAATGATCGGTAGGGGCGTTCATGAGAAGGGAGAAAACAAAAAACCCTGAGTGGCGAGACTCAGGGTGAAGGAGAGAAGGGCGTTTGATGAAGTTTGCGCACGTCTATTCCTGCCCTGAAGGGGCGCCAATAATGATCGGGAGGATCGGCATGGAGATGGAAAGGCGAAGACGCATGTCAGCCAGAATGATGCCTGAACGAGGGCCCTGTGTCAAGGCCATGCCCGGAATGGGAACTCACCGCCGAGGTCGGGCCAGGAGTACACTCGACTTTTCCTTGTCCCCAGGGCTTGTGCGTATCATAGAAACAGCCTTCCATGCACGCCGACGACTTTTCCCCCATGACTGCCGCCCAGGTCCGCTACCTGCGGGATGAACTGCATGCCCAGGGCAAGAAGCTGGTCTTCACCAACGGCTGCTTTGATCTCCTGCATGCCGGGCATGTGCGCTATCTGAACGAGGCGCGGGCGCTGGGAGATGCGATGGTGGTGGCGCTGAATTCGGATGAATCTGTGCGTGAACTGAAGGGGCCTACGCGCCCGATCAACAGTGAAAACGACCGCGCCGAAGTCATGGCGGCCCTGCGCGCGGTGGATGCCGTGGTGATCTTCGGCGACAAGCGGGCCACGGCCCTCATTGAGACCATCCAGCCGCACATTTATGCGAAGGGAGGTGACTACACGGTGGACTCGCTGAACCCCGAGGAACGGGCCGCGCTGGACGCGGCCGGGACGGCCATCCGCATCCTGCCGCTGGTGCCGGGACGCTCGACCACCCGCACAGTGCAGCGCATGAGCTGTGAAGGGGCGGGAAGCCGCCTGCGCATCGGCGTGCTGGGCTCTGGCGAGGGGTCCAATCTGCGTGCCATCCTGGCAGCCATCACGGCCGGGACTTTGCAGGCGGACATCAGCGTGGCGCTTTCAGATCAGGCGGATTCTAAGTTCCTTCACACTGCCCGTGAAGCAGGGGTGCCCGCCATCCATGTGGACGGTGGGCCGAATCCGCGCCGGTTTGGCGATGCGGCGCAAAAGGAGATCGCGGAGCATCTGCAGCGTGCCCAGGTGGACGTGGTGGTGCTCATCGGTTTCATGCGCATTCTCAAGGAGCCAACGCTGAGCCTGTATGCGGATCGCATCGTGAACGTCCACCCATCCTTGCTGCCCAAGCACAAGGGTGCGAATGCCCCTCAACTGGCCATCGAAGCCGGGGATGCGGAGACGGGCTGCACGGTGCACCTGGTGACGGCGGAGATTGATGCGGGACGCATCCTGGCCCAGGCGACGGTGCCGGTCCTGCCTGGAGATACGCCGGAGAAGCTGCATGCGCGCATCAAGGAGCAGGAGCACAAGTTGTTGCCCCAGGTGCTGGCGGAGTGGAGGAAGTGAACATGTTTTTGGTTAGGCGGGGCAGCGAGGTCGGCCTTGAAGCCTAGGACTGAATGATAGCTGCGGCCGGTTCGGGCGTCGCTCTGCGACGCTTCGTTACGAGGAAACACGAAGCCGTTTTTCCCGGCCTTGAAAGGCCGGGCTAAGAGACGAGTGCCGCTCTGCGGCACACTGGATTTTGGCTCTAAGCTTTGTGGTTAGGCTGTGGCACTCTGCGGCACAGGGCCTGATCATCCAAGGATGAATGAGGCAAACGGCTACTAGCTTTGGACCGCTTACTTTTTCGCGAGGGCTTCGAGGTAGTCGAGAAGGGAAGCGAATTCGCGGACGGTGAAGTTCATCATGAGGCCGGGAGGCATCATGGACATGGGGAGCTTTTGGCGCTCTTTGATGTCGGTCGTTTTGAACGTGAACTCCTGGGCGGCGATGTTGCGCAGCTTCACTTCGCTGGCTCCCTCTAGCGTGATGAAGCCCATCTGCTGAGCGCCGTCCTTCATGGTGATGAGTTCGCTGGCGAAACCCTGGGCGATGGTCTTGTTTGGGTCCAGGATGTTTTGGGCGAGTTCCGGGCGCTTGTAGGTCTGGGCGATGTTGCCGAGGTAGGGGCCTTTCTGCGCTTCAGATTCCTTGGTGGTGTGGCAGGCGATGCAGGTGGCGCGTGTGAAGATCTGCTCGCCCAGGGCGAGATCACCCTTGGTCTTGAGGACGATGGCGATGACTTCTTCGGGCTTCAGGGTGGCGAGCTTCGGGGTCTTGTCTTCCACCTTGGTCAGCCGCATGGCCTTCATGGCGCGGTTGGCGGCGTCTTTGACTTTGGGATCTGGATCGTCCGTGGCAGCGAGCACTTTCGGCGCGGAGGCCATGTGCTTGATGGCGGAGATGGCATCTAGGATCTGGGCGCGGCGTTTGGCCTCCTGCCAGCCGTGGTCGAGGGCTTTTTGGGAAAGCTCGCGGGACTCAGGGCTGCCGGTGGTGCGTGCGGCGAGGTTCAGCAGGGCGGCATCGGCATAACGGGAAGTTGGGCCGTCGAGTTTCTCGGCGATCTGTTCGATGAGCAGGTGATGGTTTTCCAGTTTCGGCGAAGCGAAGAAGGCGGCTGAGGCGGCTTCGAAATCCTTGAAGTACTCTGGCATCTTCTGCATGGGGGACAGGACCGCCAGGGTGGCGCTAACGCCATCGGCGCTGTCGGTTTTGGTGAGGGCGATGATGGCCTGGGAGAGGGTGGCAGTGGTATGGCCGGGGGCTTGGGCGGCCTCAGCCAGAACCTTCACCAACATCGGGATGGCATCGGCGGGAATGGTCTCGGCAACGGCGAGCTGGGCGACGGCATCGGGGATGACTTTGGGGTCTTGTTTGGCCAGGGTGAGGATGCGCTGGAGGGCAACGTTGGACTGGATGCGGTTGCGGTTCATTTCCTTCACCAAGAAGGCGGCCTCTTCGGGGCTGGCCTTTGCGAGGGCGGTCTTGAGGGCTTCGGCGATCTTCGGCGTTTCACTCCAAGGCTCCGGCTGGTAATAAGGCCCGCGTGTGTCTGGGCGTGTGCCCCAGGAGTCGCCTTTCCATTCGCCTTCATGGAAATGCAGGCGGCAGAGCGCAGCGAGGATGCCCTGGCGCATACGCGAATTTATCTGAGCATTGAGACCATCAATCAGAGCCTCGACCACTACTGGCGAATGAATTTGTGCAAGAGCTTTAAAAATACCTTCTGCCCAAGAATACGTATTATCATCTTGCTGATGGCTCAGCACCGTAGAAAGGGCAAATATGATTTCTGCGGGTTTGTTGCGGGCCGCCAATGCACGAATGGCTGTGTGAGCAACGACAGGATCCTGATGATTGACATAGCTCTCAATTTCAGATTCTTCAGTGGCTGGAACCATTCCTCGAATTTGATCAATCAGGTTACGTTCGGGAGTTCGTTTATCAGCGAACTGTTGTTGATAGACTTCGCTCATCTTGCTTCCGCGGCGAAGCAGTTCACGCTGAGCTTCGATGCGGCGGCGATAACTCTCTGGTTTGGATAGATCGAGCATGAGAACAAGTTCCTTGTCTCCAAGCTTGGCGAAATTTGGCATAGGCTCTGGTTTGAAGCCCTTTGGTTTCACCTGCACGATATACCCCACATCGGGTCCGACCCAGTTGAAGGTGGCGCCTTTCCAACTGGAGGCATAGACGCGGCTGAAGCCGTCCACGTCGGCATCGGTGGGGCGGGTCATTTTAATGAAGGGCTCGGGCTTGGCGGTTTCCTCGAAGGTGGCGCCTTTGGGTTTAACTGAATGTTTGTAAATGGCGCCGGTGCCCCAGTCGGCGGTGAACGGGGCGTTGTTCCAGGCTTCGCCGAAGCCGGGTTCGTCAATGTAAACGGCACCGCAACCGGAGCCGCCGCCGTAGTCGGCGAGGGGTTGGATGCACTCGTCGTTGAAGTTCTTGTAGAGGCGGGGGTAGCCGTGGTCGTCCAGGCCGGTGAAGTGGTGGAAGCGGACGTTCCAGCCGCCGCCGTCGTTGGTGTTGTCACGGGCAAAGATGTCCATGAGCGGACTGATGGCCACCTCCAGGATGTTGCGGGTGCCGGTGGAGTAGATCTCCAGGCCGGTGCCGTCAGGGCGAACTCGGATGACGCCGCCACCGCGATGCTGCAGCGTTTTGCCATCGTAGCCCGTGGCCTTCATGAATCCGAAGTCGCCGCCGGCGATGTAGAGCCAGCCATCGATGCCCAGGCTGAGGCCGTTGGTGGTGTGGTCGGCAGGGCGGTCCTTGAAACCAAAGGCGATGTCTTTGACGAGGATGTTTTGTTTTTCGGCGACGCCGTCGCCATCGGCATCGATGAATTCGCTGAGGTGCGGCGGGTGCACCAGATAGAGGCGGTCGTGATCCCAAACGAGGCCGCGAGGACTGTCCACTTCGCAGAAGACCTTGGTTTCATCGGCCTTGCCATCGCCATCGAGATCGCGCAGGCGGATGATGCGGCCCCGCTTGGGCTGGCGGCCCAGGGAGCCGTTGCCATCGCTGCTGACGTAGAGTGTGCCATCGGGTGCGGCGGCGACATAGACGGGGTAGTTGGCGGCGGCGGAGTTGGCGAAGAGGGTCGCTTCAAAACCTTCGGCCACTTTGACGTCCTTGAGGATTTCAGCCTCCTGAGCAGCGGTGAGCTTGACGATGGAAGGGGCGATGTTGCCTTCGTTTTTGTAGGGGTCGGACTCTTCTTTCACCACCTTCGCTGCTGTGGCCTGCTGCTGGGCGTTCATCTTGGATGCGAGGGATTTGATGCCGTCGCCTTTGAGCTTCACTTCGCGGATGCTGGCCCAGCCGCCGCCGTTTTTGCCAAGCACGTGGATTTTGACGAACTTCAGGTTATCCGTTTTGGCAAAGTCGTTGGTGTATGGAGCACCTTTGGTGTTCGTGGAGGCATCGGCGAGGACGTTCCAGGCTTTGCCATCGGTGGAGGCTTCGATCTTGTAGCGATAGACGCCGTTGTTTTCCCAGGTGGTGGTTATGCCGGTGAGGGATTGGGGTTTTTCAAACTCGAGCTGAAACCACTGAGGATATTCACCGCTGTTGGCGCACCAGCGGGTGGCTTCATCGCCATCCACGGCGCGCCAGGTGAAGTTGTTCTTGCCGCTTTCTTCGCTGCTGGCGGTGACCGTGACGAGTGTGGCGTCCTTGGCTGCGGGCGGTGGTGTGGCAGCGGCGGGTTTGGGCTGAGCCTTGGGCGGCTCGGGGTTGCCTTTGACAAAGGTGACCTTGTTTTCGCCTTTGAAGGCGGTCTGGTAATCAGGGGTCAGCTTGTCGCAGGCCCAGAGGAGGCCGCGTGTGAGGAGATCGAGGTAACGGGAGTCGGCGACAGTGTCGTTGTTGTGCCCGATGGTGGTGCTGAGGCTACGAGCTCCCTGCTTTTCGTTGGTCCAGGCGACGATGTATTCGACGTCCTTGGTGGTGCCGTCCTTCTGCTTGACGGTCTGCTTACCCATGGCCAGGGGATGGGCATCGAAGATGTTGACGTTGTTGTAGAGCTCTTCCTTGATCGTGGTCCAGTCAGCCAGGGGCTTGGTGATGGGGTGGTCCTTGTCTACATAGGTAATGGCGATGGGCTCCTGCGGGCCGTGGGAATTCGACTGAATGCCCAGGTGCTTGTACCAGGAGTCATTGCCGGGGCGGAAGCTGTGCATGGCACAATGCAGATGCACGGCGGGGATGGTTTTATGAACATCCAGGATGCGCTTGATGGTACCGATGTCCTTCAGGCCGGCGGCGCATTCGTCGTGGATGATGATGTCGTAGCCCTTGGCCCAGTCGGGATTGTCGTAGAGAGGCAGGGGCGGATTGGTGGATTTGTCATCGGTCCACACCACGTCCACCTGCACATTGGCGCGGGACTGGATGCCTTTGCTGAGGATCTCGTGCTGCTTGGCGTAGTCGTGGCAGCAGCCACCGGCGATGAGGAGGGCCTTGAGGGGCTTGGTCTCTGCCGCGTGGGTGGCAGTGACCAGGGCGATGGCAAACAGGGCAAGAAGGGCGGTGCGGAGCATGAGTGAGAAAGGCGGCCCATAGAATCGCGCTAAAATACCAATTTTGAGCAGAAAAATGGGGAGCGCTGGAAAATAGTTGCCGGGTCTTCCGGGCGGGAATGGTCTGGAGGGAAGAGACTGAAGGCTGGCCTTCTTTTCACTTGGCGCGGAGGCGCAGGCTGGGGATACATACGGGACAATGAATCCCGCAGTGGCAATTTTGATCTCCGCAGTCGTCGGCTACCTCAGTGGTGCGATGCCGTTTGGCTATTGGGCCGGCAAGTTGAAGGGCATGGACATCCGTCAGCATGGCAGCGGCAACATCGGCGCGACCAATGTGATCCGGGTGCTCGGGAAGGGGATCGGCATTCCGGTGTTCATTCTGGATGCGCTCAAAGGCTGGTTGCCGGTGTGGCTGGCGGCTTCTTTTTTGGCCAAGCAGGGGGCGGCCACGGAGATCGTCTCTGCTGGGGCCGTGGTGGCGGGCCTTTCGGCGGTGCTGGGGCACATGTTTACCTTTTGGCTCGGCTTTAAAGGCGGCAAGGGCGTGGCGACAACGGCGGGGGTGCTCCTGGGCATTGCTCCGCTGGCCATGCTGGGCGGTCTAGTGGTGTGGCTGCTGTTCTTTTTTACCACCCGTTATGTTTCCCTGGCCTCCATGATGGCGGGCGTGGGCGTGGTGGCGACGATGGTGGCGGTGATGGCCCGCGATGGACGATGGGATGCGGTGATGCTGGGTTTTGGCGTGCTGATCATGGTGCTGGTGATTGTCCGGCATCGGGCGAACATTGGTCGCATCCTGGCGGGCACGGAGCCGAAGGCGGGCCGCAAAAAGTGATCGTGTCCTGCGTCAGTGTGTGTTAGCTCAGTCACCCTCCTTTTTATGCCTCAGCCAGTCGCCGCCGGACTTCTCAAACAATACCTGGAACAGCGCCAGGTGGCCGGGCAGACCCATGTGGGCCTGCGCCCAGGCGTGCTGGACAAAATGACGGGCCGCAGTGCCCGCCCAGCGGTGGCTCCTCAACGCGCACCTGAAGGGAGACGGGTGGCGGAATCTTTCTCTGAGGAGCGGGCGGCTCCAGCGTCCTTGCTACGCGAAGCCTTCGTGGCTCCTGCGGTGGCATCGGCTCCGGTGCAGCCTCCGGCCCGGGTGGCGGCGAAGGCATCTGCGACAGCGCCTGCTTTGATCGAAGTCCCCGGTGCGACCAAGGCTGAAAAGCTGGCGGCTCTGGCCCAGATCGCCGAGCAGTCGCCTGAGGCGCGTGCTCTGGGCACCCTGCGCGAGACGATGGTCTTTGCTGTGGGCAGTCCTGATGCGGAAATCATGTTCATCGGTGAAGCGCCGGGCTCTGAAGAGGAGCGCCAGCAGGAACCCTTTGTGGGGCCCGCCGGGCAAAAGCTCACGGGCATCATCAAGGCGATGGGGCTGGACCGCAGCGAGGTGTACATCAGCAACATCTGCAAATTTCGCCCGGCCATGGAAAATCAGGGCTGGTCCAACCGCCCGCCGACGCCTGTGGAAATGCAGACCTGCCTGCCCTACATCTACACGGAGATCGCCATCATCCAGCCCAAGATCCTGGTGGCACTGGGCAAAACTGCGGCTGAGGGCCTGGGCCTGAGCGGGCCGGTGAGCAAGCTGCGTGGCCAGTTTTATCAAGTGCAGGGCTTGCCGACGATGGTGACCTTTCACCCCAGCTACATCCTGCGGGAAGAAAAGATGGCCGATGGTGGTCGCGTGGCCAAACGCCAGGTGTGGGAAGACATGCTGCAGGTGATGGAGAAAACCGGGCTGCCCATCAGCGAGAAACAGCGTGCCTATTTTAAAAAGTAGCCGGATCCGTCTTTCGCGTGTGGTTTCAATGAAACGGTTGCTACGATTTTCCAAAGGCTGCGCAAGCCTCTGCGGATCAGCCTTGATGGTCAGCACCGTTCCGGTAAAAAGCCAGGCGGCCGATGTGCAAAAGCGACCCGGCAATTCGGCCTTCAAGGGGCTGGAGTCCAAAGTGGCGGCCTTGATCCGCGAGTTTCCACGCGCTCTTGCTTTCCGTCCGCCTGAGTCCACCGAGGATGGACAGAGGTACCGCTATGTGGAGGCCGCCAAACCGCTTTTTGAACGGTTTAATCTGCCAACTGAAGGACTGTATGAGGCGATGAGGAGCTATGTGCTGGGCCGTCTTCTGAAAAAAGACCTGACGGGCACGGAACTGGCCCGCTTTTACTTCATGATCCAGCGCTATAGTGAGGTGGTGGATGTGGCGCTGATTGCAGGAGAAGAAGCACACCATGCCAAACCTCGCATCTCGGCAAATGTGGCGGCTGCCCTGGAACTGGCGGGTTATGCTGCCCTGGAACAGCAGAAGTATGTCGATGCCAAACAGTACTTCACGGTGGCATCTTTGGAAACGGATTCCGAAACCGATCTGGGAGCCTGGACCCAGATCCAGACGGCTCTTGCCTACACCCATTTTTTGCTGGCCGACTATCCGGCCCAGTTAAAGACCCTGCGGGAGGTCATGGAACGTTATCGTCTGACCCTGGGGCCTGGGCACCTGGAAACGCTGCGCTATCACAACGAGCTGGCAGCAGCCTTGTACGATCAGCGCCAGGATGCGGCGGCGGAAGCCGAGTATCGCAAGATGCTCCAGAGTTTGGAAGAGAAGGAGGATGCGAACTCCGCCGCGCTGATCTCGGTGCGGAAAAACTTGGCCTCTGTGCTGGAAAGCTCAAAGCGCTGTGATGAAGCCGAGGCTTTACTGAGGCAAGTTTTGGAATCCCAGCGGAGCACCCTGGGAAAGACCCATGAGGATGTGATGCGCACGCGGTTTCGCCTGGTGGACATCGTGGTGGAAGGGAAGAAATTCAGCGATGCCGAGAAAGAGATACGCTCTTTGTTAGAATATATCCGGCTGTATCTGGGGCCGGATCATTATCATTGCCTGATGGGCCGTCGGAAGCTGGCCTCTCTCTACTACAGCACGGGGCGTTTTGCCGAGGCCGCCACCCAGTTTCAGGTGCTATATGAGGAAGAGCAAAAGGTGCTGGGAGTGAATGACCAGGAATCCTGGAAGACCTACAATGACCTAGGTGTGTGCTACAATGAAATGAACCAGCCCGACAAAGCAGAGGCGGTATTCAAAAAGGTGCTGGTATGGCAATTAAAGAACCTGCAGCATGATCATTTGGATACGTTGGTAACTCGCAACAATCTGGGAATTGCTTATGAAAAGCAAAATAAGTTCGAACTCGCCGAAAAGCAATATTTGATCACCCATTTAGCACGCCTGCGCCTCCTGGGTCCCAACCATGACCTGACTCGGGCTGCCTCCAACAATTTGACCGCCCTGATGATTAAGGAAAATGATCCTGAGGTGGTTTTGCAGCAGTATCAGGACATCCTTCAGGACCTTTTGAAAATCCACGGGCCGAAAGGCATCGAGACAGTGACGGTGAGGTTTAACATTGCCCTGAGGCTGGAATCGCTTCTTCGGTACGAAGAGGCGGAAAAACAATACAGGATCATTTATGACATCAGGCTGCGGATTCGCGGGAAAACCCATCCGGAGACGATGATTGCTTTTCGTTCGCTCGGTGCCAATCTGCTGAGGCAGAACCGCGCTGTGGAGGCTGAGGCGATGTTGCGGGAAGGGCTGCCGAATGTGCGGGAGAACCTGAAACCCGACGATGTGGATCTTTTCCATTATCATTCCACGTACGCCCGTGCCCTGTCCTCCACAAACAAAGTGGAGGAAGCCATTGCACTTCTGACCGAGACGTTGGAAACGCTCATCAAGTCCAAAGGGGAAAGCTTTCCGCTGGTGACGAATTTCAAGACTCAGTTGAACCACTGCCGTCAGTTGCAGCAGGCCCAGGTGGCGGCAAAATTAGAGAAGGAC
The DNA here is from genome assembly GCF_039542385.1 of Prosthecobacter algae. NCBI lineage: Bacteria > Pseudomonadati > Verrucomicrobiota > Verrucomicrobiia > Verrucomicrobiales > Verrucomicrobiaceae > Prosthecobacter > Prosthecobacter algae. The sequence goes on from NZ_BAABIA010000004.1 coordinate 209,186, forward strand.
AAGATGATTGGAGGTATCTCCGCCGCGGCTGTGCTGCAGAGACCTCCGTCATCTGGAGGAAGTCTGCCCATCAATTTGCCTCTGAATCTTCCGACTGTGCCTGTGGCACCTCCACCAAAGGGTGTGCCAACCACGAAACCTTGAGCAGCCAAACTGATCTATTGATCCCGCAAAGTTTCTGGTAGGAAACATGTGAGCCGAGAAGATGTACAATCCGTCTGGAGCCCTGATGCAGGCTGTACGTCGTCTTGACTCCTGAGCCTTCCGGCCCAAATCTCCGCCTCCCATGTCTGACGCCCCTGCTGCCGCCCCTGCCTCCCTGGATTTCATCCGCGAAATGATCGCTGCCGATGTGGCTGCTCAGCGCAATGACGGCTGGGTCATCACCCGCTTTCCGCCGGAGCCGAATGGCTATCTGCACATCGGCCATGCAAAGAGCATCTGCCTGAACTTCGGCCTCAGCCTGGAAAACGCCCCCAAGGCGCGCTGCCACCTGCGCTTTGACGATACCAATCCTACGAAAGAAGAAGTGGAGTATGTGGACAGCATCCAGGAGGATGTGAAATGGCTGGGCTTTGACTGGGGTGACCATCTTTTCTACGCTAGCGACTATTTTGAGAAGCTCTACGGCTTCGCGGTCCAGCTCATCGAAAAAGGTCTCGCCTATGTGGATGACCAGACGCCGGAAGAAATGCGCGCTACACGCGGCACGCTGACTTCACCCGGCACGGCCAGCCCCTATCGTGACCGTTCACCTGCCGAGAATCTGGATCTTTTTGCCCGGATGCGCGCCGGGGAGTTTGAAGAAGGCAGCCGGGTTTTGCGGGCCAAGATCGACATGGCATCGCCGAACATGAACATGCGTGATCCGGCGATCTACCGCATCCTGCGCGCGCATCATCACCGCACTGGCGATGCTTGGTGCATCTACCCGATGTATGACTATGCGCATCCGTTGAGCGATGCGCTGGAAGGCATCACCCACAGTCTTTGCACCCTGGAGTTTGAGCATCATCGCCCCTTGTATGAATGGTTGATCGCCAATGTCAGCGGCCTGCCGGGGCAGCCTTACCAGCGTGAATTTGCCCGCCTGAACCTGACCAACACAGTGATGAGCAAGCGCAAGCTGCTGCGTCTGGTGAAGGAAGGTCTCGTCAATGGCTGGGATGATCCGCGCATGCCGACGATCAGCGGGATCCGCCGCCGTGGCTACACCCCATCGGCCATCCGGACATTTTGCAAAACGATCGGCCTAACCAAATATCCTTCCCTGACGGAGCTGACGCTTCTGGAGCATTGTGTGCGTGAGGACCTGAACAAGCACGCCCAGCGCGTGTATGGGGTGATCCGCCCGATCAAGGTGGTGCTGACGAACTACCCTGAAGGCCAGGTGGAGCATGTGGAGCTGGTGAACAATCCGGAAAACGAAGCCGACGGCAAACGTCAGGTGCCGCTGAGCCGTGAACTGTTTATTGATGCCGATGACTTCATGGAAACACCGATCCAGGGTTTCCACCGTCTGGTGCCGGGTGGGGAAGTGCGTCTGAAGTATGCCTTCTGCATCATCTGCCAGGAAGTCATCAAGGATGAAGCAGGCAACATTGTCGAGCTTCGCTGCACCTATGACGATGCTACCCGTCATGGCGTGAAGCCGGTGGGGCGGCCGAAGGTCAAAGGCACCATCCATTGGGTCAGTGCTGCGCATGCCTTGGATGTGGAAGTGCGTCTCTACGACAAGCTTTTCTTGGACGAGCAGCCGGAAGAGGCCGCCGGAGAAGACGGCGACTTTACGCAACTCATCAGCCCTCAGTCCTTGGAGGTCGTGACGGCCAAGCTTGAGCCTTCCGTGGCCGAGGCCAAACCCGGCACGCACTATCAGTTTGAGCGCGTGGGCTACTTCTACACCGACCCCAAAGACAGTCTGCCCGGCAAGCCTGTGTTTAACCGCACAGTGGCGCTGAAGGACGGGTTTGTGAAAGCCAAGTAACGTCCGAATCTTTAAACCGAAAAGGGCCAGTCCGAGTTAACCGGACTGGCCCTTTTGCTGCCTGTTTACAGTCCAAGATCAGACAGGCTGGGGAAGTCTGCAGGACGTGGGCCGGAAGCATCCCAGGTGAAGAGCCGCTCGCTGGCCTGGATGGGCAGGTCATTGATGCAAGCGTAGCGGTGATGCATGAGGCCCGCTTCATCGAACTCCCAGTTTTCATTGCCATAGGAGCGATACCAGTGGCCGGAGTCATCGTGCCATTCATAGGCGAAGCGCACGGCGATGCGGGCTCCGTCAAAGGCCCACAGCTCCTTGATCAGGCGGTAGTCCAGCTCCCTGCGCCATTTGCGAGTGAGGAACTCGACGATCTGCTCCCGCCCGCGAACAAATTCGGCGCGGTTACGCCATTGGCTGTCTGGGGTGTAAGCGAGGGAGACTCGCTGGGGATCACGTGAGTTCCAGCCATCCTCGGCAGCGCGCACTTTCAGGGTGGCTGTTTCATGGGTGAAGGGAGGCACAAGAGGGGGCTTGGGGGTGGTGCTCATGAGAAGGAGTTTTTTGAATGAATTGAAATGAGATAGACAGGTCTGTCTATTGTGTGGCGGCATCAATAGATCGACAGGTCTGTTTGTCAATGCTTTGTTAGGCGCGTGCCTGCCTCGAAGAAGAAAGCCCCTGCCAAAAAAACCGTCCCGCTGAGTGCCCGGGAGCGCATTGTGCTGACTGCGTCGCGCTTGTTTTATCAGGATGGAGTGAGGGCGACTGGCATTGATAAAATCATCGCCGAATCTGAGGTGGCGAAGATGTCATTTTACCGTCACTTCCCCTCGAAAAATGACCTGGTGGCCGAGTATCTACAGCGGCGTCATGAATCCTGGATGAAGTGGTTTGTTGCGGCTGTTGAACAGCGGCTGGCCCAGCCGGGAGCGGGCCTGGAAGTGATCGCTGAAGTGCTGAGGGAATGGTTTGAAGAACCGAATTTTCGAGGATGTGCCTTCATCAACACGCAGGCCGAAACGCCAGCCGCTGAGGAGCGTCTCAATGGCGTGATCCGGGATCACAAAGCAGCGCTGCAAACCTACCTGGCGGAGCTGGCCCAACGCTTGGAGCTGGAGGTTCCCGTGCAAACGGCTGCGCATGCGATGGTGGTCATTGAGGGCAGCATCGTGCGGGTGCAGATGACCGGAGATCTGACAGTGTGTGATTCTTGCAGCCACCTGCTGCGAAAGCTGGGCCGCACGGCCCGCCGATCCGACACGGCTTCTGCCGATTCTGGCTTGTCGCCCTATTTCCCAGGCTTCTAAGCGGTTGTAATGACGGGAGGCAACAGCGGGTTAGACACGCCAAAAGGGCAAGAAAAAAGGCAGGCCTTGCGGCCTGCCTTTGTGATGCAATCAATTGTTAGACGTTGCGCGCTTACTTGGCCGGGAAGGGGCTGGTGGCGAGCTTTTTGAAGTCTTCGGTGATCTTGGCGACGGCGTCCTTGGGGCCAGTCAGCTTGATGAAGACGGGAGCGTCAGGGCCGGGGATGATGGCACCCAGGAGGGTATAGTCAGCCTTGGCGGTTTTGGGGCCGAACATCGCGCCGTCCATGTAGGTGCCGGTGGCGGTCACCAGGCTCACCTTGGTACCATTGGCATCCAGCTCTTCGGTCTTGGAGGTGGGAGGGCTTTCAAACTGGCCCAGCCAGCGGTCAATGTTGGCCTTGGTATCGCCTCCCTGGCCGCTGCCGAAGTAGTAGAACACGGCTTCCAGGGGTTTGTCCGTGCCTTCGATGGTGATCTGCAGGGTGGCTGCGCGCATCGGGCTGCTGGTGGGCACGGAGGTCCACATGTTGGAGGGCAGGGTGAAGTTCAGGTTCCCGGCAGAGACCTTGCCTTCTTCGGCGCGCAGGCCGGAGGTGGCGATGGTGAGGAGGGCCAGGGTGGTGAGCAGTCGTTTCATGGTGGGCTGGATGGTGGGTGTCTAAATGGAAAGGGCGGACTTGTGAGTCCGCCCTTGGAGAAAATCAAAGCTTACTTGGTGACGTGCATCACGCCTTTCATCAGCAGCCAGTGGCCGGGGAAGGTGCACATGTAAGGATAGTCGCCAGCTTCGGCAGGGGCGGTGAACTCGATGGTCTCCGTGCCATTTGGCATGACCAGCTTGGTGTTGGCCAGGATGTCGTCCTTGGAAGCATCGGGCACATAGCTTTTGGCCATGGCCTGGGGGTCGGTCATCATGGCGTTGGCCTGGGCGCCCACGGCCTGGTCCTTACCTGGCTTGACGAGGATGAAGTTATGCGGCTGGGGAGCGACGCTGCCGGTGTTGTTGAGGGTCAATTTGACTTTCTGGCCAGCTTTCACGGTCAGGTCGGTCTTGTCATAACCCAGGGGATTGCTGGCGTGAGGCTTGAGCTCAATGGTGGCGACTTCAGCCTCCTGGGCGGACACGTTCAAGGAGATCAGGGCGAAGGCGGTAAGGGCAGCTAGTTTCTTCATGAGTTGTGGTTTAACGGGGGTAGTACGCTAATCGGGCGTCGAAGGGTCAGATTTTCAACCAATTTCGTCTGCCTGGACTGAACTTTGCGATTTGCGTCAAGGAAAGTTTCAGCGACGTATCACGTATAGAGTGTAATCCCCCATGAATCCCTTTCACGAAACAGCCGCCGCCGCGCACCAGATGAGCCGTCGCCATGTCCTCCGCGGACTGGGTACGATGATGTCTTTGCCCTTCCTGGAATCCCTGGGCGGCAAGGCCTTTGCGTCTGCTGCGGCGCAGGCACCAGCCAAAGCTCCCATGCGTGCGGCCTGGCTGTACATTCCGAATGGAGTGAACGTGAAAGAGTGGTTTCCTACGGGCGAAGGCACTGGCTACGAGCTGAGCCCGACGCTGAAGGAAATCGAACGTCATCGCAATGAGTTCATGGTGGTCTCTGGGCTGGCCCAGGACAAGGCCCGCTCCCATGGCAATGGCGGCGGTGACCATGCACGTGCTACCTCCACCTTCCTGACGGGCTGCATGCCGAAGAAAACGGCTGGCTCCGACATCCAGTTGGGTGTTTCGGTGGACCAGATCGCTGCCCAGAAGATCGGCCACCTGACGCGCCTCCCGTCTCTGGAACTGAGCACCGATGGTCAGCGCAGCTCCGGCCGCTGCGACAGCGGCTACTCCTGCGCCTACCAGTTCAACCTGGCCTGGAAAAATGAAACCATGCCGATGGCCCCTGAAATGGACCCCCGGCTGGTCTTTGAACGTCTTTTTGGTTATGGTGCTTCGGGAGCCAAAGGGGCCGATGGTGCCCGCCGCCAGCGCTTGCAGAAGAGCATCCTTGATACCGTGCTGGGCGAGGCGAAGTCCCTGCAGGGCAAGGTGAACGGGAATGACAAACGCAAGCTGGATGAATACTACAGCAGTGTGCGAGACATCGAACTGCGCATCGAACGTGCGGAGAAATTCACGGCCAGCTTGCCGAAAGATTACCCAGTGCCGGAAGGCATCCCTGAATCCTATGAGGAGCACATCCACATGATGTTCGACCTCCTGACGCTGGCTTTCCAGACGGACACCACCCGTCTCTGCACCTTCATGCTTGCCCATGACGGCAGCAACCGCAGCTTCCCCCAGATCGGTGTGCCGGATGCCCACCATTATCTCTCCCACCATGAGAGCGATGAGCAAAAGCTGGAAAAAATCGCCAAGATTGACCGCTTTTACATGCGTCAGTTTGGCTACTTCCTGGATAAGCTGAAGGCGACGAAAGAGGGCGATGGCAATCTTTTGGACAATAGCATGATCGTTTTCGGCGGCGGCATCGGCGATGGCAACCGTCATAATCATGACAATCTGCCCATCCTGCTTGCAGGCCGTGCGGGTGGCACCTGGACGCCGGGCAAACGCATTGTGCTGCCAGGAGAGACCCCGATGACCAACTTGTATCTGTCCATGCTGGACCGCCTGGGTGTGCGGGCTGAGCGCGTGGGAGATAGCTCGGGCGTGCTCCAGGTGAGCTGATTTTACGGAGATTTGGAAAATTCTAAATGGCCGTCTGCTTTGGCAGACGGCCATTTTTTCGTTTCCTTACGATCTTAACGCGTTACGTTGTAGGAACTTAACACTTCCATATATTTAACAAGAGAGGGGCGTTGCATGAGAGCGTCTCCAGTTTTAATAATCCCTGCTCATGGCGGTTCCTGCATCCGATTCATCCACGGCATCGGCCACTTCGATGGAGCTTCAGCTCTTTCCTGAAGCGGATGAGCAGACGCTGCCTGCTATGCACTCTGAGCCAGAAGCTGCTGAAACTGAGACTCTGGAATCCGAGGCGCATGAGGAGATCAAACAGGAGCCAGACAGGCAGGAAGTTGTGGAACCCGCGCCGGTGATTGAAGCGGCATTTCCCGAGCTGCCGCCGCTGCCTCCTGAACTCAAAAATGTCGCCCGCACCCTTGAAAGGATGCTGAACGATCCCGCACAGCGCCAGGGAGCTTTTGCGAGCTTTTGCGCGGCAGCTTACGTCAAACCGGAATGGGCCGGTGCTGCGAGCGAGTATCTGACGACTCTTTTTGAAGATCAGCAGGATGTCCTGGCGGAGATGACGCGCGTGCCGGACCTCATCATTGAGCTGGGCTCTGGCCACTACACGCTGACATTCATGGTGGCCTCACGCTGGGCGGCCAAGGCGGACCTGGCCCGCCTCACGCGGCTGGCGGAGGCGCTGATTGCCACCCAGTCGAAGATGAACAGCCCGGAGGTGGTGGACCTCATGCTGGCACTCACGACTTCTTTAGCCATCAGCCGTTATTCACGGGCGGAGCAACTGCTGGCTGCGGCGAGCGCCCATGCCACGGAAGATGAGCGTGACGCCCTCGATGAAGCACACTTGTGGTTAGGTGCTGGTGGCATCGTGCGCGGCAGCTCGCAGGAGGCGCGGGATCTCTGGGATGTGCGGCTGCGGCGGCCCCGCGTGGCCTGGACCTGGAGCAGCCCGGAGGAGTGTTCTGCCCTCGCCCAACTGGCGGAGTGCCTGGATCCGAAAAGCGAGGCGGCGGTGCTTTTCCAAGCCGTCGTGCCCGCCTGCTGGTGGTCGCTGCTGATCGCGAGATCCCAGGAAGGGGCCGCCTATGAAGCCTCCCTGGCCGCTGCGAAAGCCGTGGCCCATGAGCGCAGCCAGCCGCAGGAAGAGTCCCCACAGGAAGCACCCAAGACCGTGGTCCGCCAGCCCATCATCATCTGGCGAGCGGTGCCGTTTTTTATCGGAGGAATTGTGGGCGCATGGGCGCTGGCACTGGGGATCTGGGCTGGGCCTTACGATCTGGTCCGCTCATCCAGTGAGACAGCGGCCCCCGTGGTATCGATGGTGCCCGGTGCGCCTGGGATTCAACAGGGGGTGCCCGTGCCAGCAGCCCCCGTGGAGAAAGCTCCGGAACATCCGAACGAGATTTGGCGCAAAGAGCAGGCTGCCTCTCTGGCCGCCGAGGTGCCTGAGCTGAGGCCGTGGGTGGAGAAAATCGAACTTGGCGAATGGCCGCAGTTTGAAGCCCTGCTGAGTGGCGAATCTCCGGAGCTGCCCAAGGACAATCCCAATTATCAAAAACTGCTGCTGTGGCTGCATCTGGATCCGCCCTCCAATGCTGAAATCCGCAGTCAGGTCCCGCTGCTGCTCGCCGCCCTGCGGCAGGACAGTACGGTGATCGAGCTGTGGGAAAAACTGGTGTATCCAGGCTCCCTCAATGCCAAGGACATCCAGGAGGCGGCCCTGCGCACCCAGCATGACAGCAGGGATGCGTGGTCGCCCACGCAGCGTGCCCTGCTCAACCGCATCGTCGCGGCCGGCGTTGACAGTCCCTAAACAGGCCGTCCTGGGAATGCCTGAGAAAGCTCCGTGACAAACAGGCCCATCCTCTGAAAAGATGGAAGATTACGGACGGTCCCACCGCTATCTCCCACCCCCATTTTCGCCTCGTGAATCTGCTTCAATCGCTCGACTACTCCGTCCTCCAGCAGTGCATGCACTGTGGGATGTGCCTGCCCACCTGTCCCACTTACATGGAGACGAAGAAGGAGCGCAACAGCCCGCGTGGCCGCATCTCCCTCATGCGCAGTGTGGCCGATGGCGAGTTGCAGATTACCCAGGCCTTTTCGGATGAGATGTATTACTGCCTCGGCTGCCTGGCCTGCCAGACGGCCTGCCCGGCAGGCGTGAAGTATGCGGAGCTTTTTGAAACGGCCCGTGCCGAGGTGGAGCGTGCAGGAGTCTCCCAAAGTGCGGAGCGCGACTTCTGGCGCTGGCTGACGCTGAATGTTCTTTTCATGCACCCCAGACTGCTGCGCCTGGCCGGGTGGGGGCTTCGCCTATGGCAGAAGAGCGGGATGGATGTGCGGCTGCGGCGGGTGAAATTTTTCGGACTGCTGCCGAACAAGCTGCGCGATCTGGAGCCGCAGACACCCCAGGTGGCCGCCGCCTTTTCCGATGCCCTCATCGCGCCCATCGAAACTCCCGACGCAAAAAAATACCGCGTGGGTTTGCTCACGGGCTGCATCCAAGATCTGGCCTTTTCCAACATCAACCGGGACACGGCGGACGTGCTGCTGGCGAATGGCTGCGAGGTGGTGACACCGCGCGCCCAGTCCTGCTGCGGCTCCCTGCACGCCCACAATGGGGCGGTGGAATTGGCCAAAGAACTGGCGCGTCGGCAGATCGACAGCTTTGACCTGGAAAGCCTGGATGCCATCATCACCAATGCGGGGGGATGCGGGTCCCATTTGAAGACCTATGGTCATCTGCTGCATGACGATCCCTTTTATGCCGAGCGCGCCCACCTATGGGACCGCAAGGTGAAGGACATTCATGAGTGGCTGGTGCAGGTGGGCATTCGCAAGCCGGAGCACGGCGCAGGTGTGACCGAGGTGACCTACCACGAAAGCTGCCATCTGTGCCACGGGCAAAAGGTGGTCAGCCAGCCACGCCAGGTTTTGCAGGCGATTCCAGGCCTGGTGCTGAAGGAACTGCCCGAGAGCAACTGGTGCTGTGGCAGCGCAGGGATTTACAACATCACGCAGCCTGAGCAGTCGGCCAAGCTGCTGAAGCGGAAGGTGGGAAACATCGCACAGACCGGATGCACGGTGGTCACGACCTCCAATCCTGGGTGTCACCTGCAACTGGCAAACGGCCTGGGGGCGAATGCCGAGGTGACGCAGCCCGTGACCTTGCTGGCCAAGGCCTACCGTGATGAAGCCGCTGCCTGCCAGGGCGGGTGCAAGGTTTGATCCTTGGTTAGGCTTATCTCAGCAGGCGGAACTCGGGCGTGGCCCAGAGCGTTTGAATGAGGCGGGCCCAGGCGTCGCAGCGTTCCTCTTCGGTGGCGTTTCCTGAGATGGAAGCTTCGAGATAGTCCTTGGCAATGGAGGCCTCCTTGCTGGAAGGCTCCCGGCTCAAGGAATGGCGATAGGCCTGCTGAATCCCTTTTTCGATCTCTCCTGCCGCCATCACGCGCGTGGCGGCACTGCGGGCGAACTCGATGACCTGCGGATGGTTCATCAGATACAGGGCCTGGGTGGCCACGGTGCTGGTGGTGCGCTGGGCGATGGGCTGATTGATGTCGGCAAAATCAAACACCTCAAACAGCGGGTGCCTCACGTTGCGGAAGGCTGCGGTGTAAACGCTGCGCCGTGTGTCGTTGAAGGGATAGCCATACTCCAGATTTTGCACCTTGGTGTCATTGGAGTTCACCGCCTTGGCATCGCCCACGTTAGGGCCGGCCCAGCGTCCGTCCACCGCATTGGCCGCAGCCAGCATGGCATCGCGGATGCACTCGGCATCGAGACGCTTGCGGTTCATTCGCGAGAGCAGGCGGTTGTCAGGATCTGTTTGGGACAGTTCACCTTCGGAACTCATGCGGTAGGTGCGGCTCATCACCATTTCCTTCACCAGCCGTTTGAGGCTCCAGCCGTCTTCCATGAATTTCACGGCCAAATGATCCAGCAGCTCAGGATGGGAAGGCTGCTCGCCAGTGATGCCGAAGTTGTCGGTGCTGCGGACGATGCCTGCCCCGAAGAGCCAATGCCAGACACGGTTGACAAAGACACGGGCGGTCAGCGGATGATGGCGGGCGGTCATCCACTCGGCCAGTTGCATGCGGCCGCTCTGCTCGGCAGGGATGGCGGGCATGTCGGCTTTGAGGGCCACCTGAAGGAATCCACGTGGAACGGGAGCCCCAAGGTTGCGGATGTTTCCCCGCACGTGGATGCGGGCATCCTCCGGCTTTTCATCTTCAGCCACCGTCATGGCCTCCAACCGGTTGGGGCCATCCATCTGCATGAGTTTGAGCTGCTTTTGCAGATCGGCCATGCGGCCTTTGAGTTCCTTTTCCTCATTGCTGGCGACTGGGGAAGGCATGGCGGGCATGTCCGCATCCGCAGGCACGAACTGCACGGCATCCACCGTCACATAACCTTCGGCACCGGCATTGGATAGCATGACAAAGTTTTGTCCGGTGGTCTCAAATCGGAAGGTGCCGATTGAGATGAACTGAAGCCCTTCAAAGCTCTCGGTGGCCTGTTTGAAATAAACCAGTTCTTCGCCATCGGCATGGAAGATGGTGGCGGGGATGCGTTCGGCACGGCCTGGGCCTGCACTGAAGGCCACCCTCACTTCATAACGGCCCGCCACGGGGAGCTTTGGCGTGAAGGAGATGGTCTTTTCTCCACGACCCAGATTGTCATCATGGGCATAACCGCCACCGATGAAGGGTGGGTAGCGGCGGCTGGTTTTCCAGTCGCCCACTTTTTGGGCTTCGCTGTCATCCACGACCACTCCTGGCAGGTCTGCGGCGTTGAGCGTTTTGCGCTTGCGCAGGGCGACTCCGCCGACGTCGCGGAGCGTGTCCTTCAGCGCAGCGATCTCCTGCGTCAGCCGGGACACTTCTTTTTCCTTGGCCTGCATCTTCTGTTCTTCCTCACCCTCAAAGGGCAGCGGGGTGTCAATCCAGTGGGCCACATTGTCCGTGTAGTTTTTCAGCGTGCGTGTGCTGCGCATGATGCCAGCCAGCGCGTAGTAGTCGCGGGTGGGGATGGGATCGAACTTATGGTCATGGCAGCGGGCGCAGCCGATGGTCATGCCCATGAAGGACTTGCCGATGGTGTCGAGCTGCTCATCCACAATGTCCATGCGCAGCATCTGCTTGTCCTGTTCCTCATAATTGGTTGGGCCGAGGGCAAGGAAGCCGGTGGCGGTGAGGTTCTGGCGGCGCTCGGCGGCATTCTTGGCAGGCAAGAGATCACCTGCCAGCATCTGCTTGATCATGTGATCCACGGGCACGTCGGACTGGATGGCCTCCAGAAGATAATCACGGAAGCGCCAGGCATCTTTGAAGGGCAGGGAACGGCCGCCGCCTGAGGATTCGGCAAAGCGGGTGATGTCCATGAAATGCGAGGCCCAGCGTTCCGCAAAGGCGGGCGAAGCCAGGAGAGCATCCACCTGGGTTTCGAGTTTCCGATCTTCCAAGGCAGGCTGATGGTCTGCGAGTGCGGGGATGGACTGAGGTGGGAGGCCGGTGAGATCAAAGGCAAGCCGGCGTGCCAGAGTGGCGGCATCCGCATCGGGGGCAGGCTGGAGGTTTTCTGCCTCCAGTCGTGCGAGGATGAAATGATCAATGGCATTGCGCGGCCAGTTGCTTTGTTTGATCGGGCCAGGGGGTTTGGCGACGGGCAGTTGAAAGGACCAAAAACTGCCATCGGCTTTGGGACTGCTGTGACCTCCCTTGGCTGCGGGGGCTTCGTCACGCGGATCATGGGCACCGCTGGCGATCCAGGTTTTCAGATCTTCCAGTGCGGCGGCGGGCAGCTTTTTCTTGGGCGGCATCTTCAGGTCGCGGTCCTCATAGCTGACCACTTTCCAAAGGAGGCTTTGTTCGATGTTGCCCGGGATGATGCTGGGGCCGGAATCGCCGCCGGTCTGCCAGCCGTCCCGGTGATCCAGCCTGAGACTGCCCTTTTGCTTGTCGGCACCATGGCATTCCGTGCAGTGCTCGATCAGCAGCGGGCGGATGCGTTTTTCAAAAAATTCCGACGGTTCAGCCACCGCTCCCAGACCCACGGCGGGCAGGAGGGGCAGAATCCGGCAGGCAAGGCGAGAAACGGCGTTCAGCATGGGCGGTGAGAGCAAACGGTGCCGGGTCAAGGGCTCTTTCACCAGGGGGCTGCTTGGCCATTTTCATCCAGATAAGTGGGCACAATCATAAACGGCGTTGCCTTTGGGTGCGTAGTTCCTTTACAGTCATTTTTTCCATGCGCTTCCTTCCACTCAGCGCAGCCTGGTTCTGCATGTCCCTGGCTGTCCACGCAGCACCCGCTTCACGGCTGGTGTGGCAGCCCGTGCAGGAGTATTTCATCCGCATCCAGCCCGGCAAGGCTCCCGTGCCGGTGGAGGGTACTCAGCGGCTGAATTCCTTCGTAGCTTACACGCATCTCGGCACGGACTTTGGCTTTCATGGTCCTGCGGCACACACCATCCAGTGGCAGACGGACGAAATTTGCGTGAGCCTGGGGCAGAACCCCGATGCGTGGGCTGGCATCTGGCACAGCCTGGCCGGGCTGGCGCGAGAGAATGCCAAGTCGCTGAATTTTGCCGCGCCTTGGCCGTCCTTCATCAGTGCCCGTTACCAGCCGAAAGTCAGCAGTGTGATGATCCAGGCCAAGGGGCAGGGGCGCCTGAAACTAGAAATTAAGTCCAATCAGCAGCAGATGCTCTGGGAGCACATGCTGGATGTGCAGGCACCGAATGGCGAAACCTATGTGCTGCCCGTGCCCACGCTGGCCATGCCGAATGCCAAGCTGATCAACTGGACGGCTGAACCTGGCAGTGAAATCTGTGTGACGAGCCTGAACCTGGGCATGGAGTTGCCTGCGGTTCCCTTCGATGAATACGTGGTGGCTGCGTCCTATGCCAAGCTGGCGCGTTGCTATGATCCCGCGTCTGGTTTTGTCAAAGACCGTGCGCATACTGAAGACGGTGCCTTTGAGTCTCTTGCTTCCACGGGCATGTTTGCTCTGGCCACGGCAGCGCTGTCTCAGCCGCCGCTGGAACTGGTGAGCCCCAAGGAGGCGGCTAAAATCATCCGCACGATCCACCGTTCGGCCCGTGCCCTGGATCGTCCCCTGGGACTGTTGCCGCACTTTGTCCGGCGCAGTGCGACGGGTTATGTCATCCACCCTGGCACCGAGTACAGCACGGTGGATACGGCCATTTTTTACCACAGCCTGCTGCTGGCTGCGCAGGGTGTGGGAGATGAGGAGCTGCATCAGGAACTGGCTTCAGCCGTGGACCAAATTGATTTCAAGGCCCTGCGTCTGCCCAATGGCAGCCTCAGCCATGGAATGAAGGACGATGGCAAGACGTTGCTGCCTCATGGCTGGACAGACTGGGGCGGTGAATCCGCCCTCGTCATGATGCTGGAGCGCATCTCCAATGACAATGCACCGCGCGTGAAGATGGAGCGGCCCGGCCAATCCTGGCAGGGCACGGGATTCATCCCAGAAGTGCAAAGCCTCTTTTATCCGGACTTCGACCAGGATGTGCCGGATGCTCTGGACGGGGTGAAGTGGCTGAGTGCGCGCACCCGCATGCTGCAGTCACAGCGCGACTACATCCAACGTACCTGGCCGGACAGCCTCGCGGCCAAGATCGGCATGTATGGACTTTCAGCAGGCGAGGGGGAGCATGGCGACCGCTACCACGTGGGCGGGGTGGACCTGCCGAACCAGGCAATGATCCACCCTCACTACATCCTCATGTCCGCAGCGCTGACGGCACCTGCCGATACATATGCTCTTTTGGAGCGCATGGAAAAAGCAGGCTACTTTCCGCCTTGGGGCATGGTGGAAACCATCTGCATCACCGGGCACAGTTATCTGCCGATGATCGGCTCTCTCAATGCTTCCTTCGAGGTCATCGGAGCCTATCATCTTCTGGCAAAAAATCGTGGCAGCCCTGACCTCATTTATCAGTCCAGCCGTCAGTCGCCGGAACTTCGCCGCGCGGTGGAATTGTTTTATCCCGCACCAGTCCCGCCGGTGCAATCTGCAGAGCTGAAACGGGAACCGGATCCGGCGACCTCCGGGGCAAACTGAAGAGTCCCAGGCACAAAAAAGCAGCCATCGAAAACGATGGCTGCTCAAAGGAAGATTGGGCGGTTTACTTCAAGACCTCAAAGGTCTGGCCGATTTTCTTGTCGAGGAAGTCACGCAGTTTGTCCAGGCCCAGGCCGGTTTCAGCCGAGACTGGGAAGATTCTCACGCGCTTGAAGCGTTCCTTCAGCCGCTCCACATTTTCTTCAGCACCTTCCACGTCGATCTTGTTGGCTAGGATGTGCCAAGGGCGCTTGGAGAGTTCCTTGGAATAGAGGGAGACCTCCTTGCGCACGGTTTCCAGGTCTTCGACTGGATCGCGACCTTCGGTGCCCGCAGCATCCACCACAAAGAGCAGAATGCGGCAGCGCATGATGTGGCGAAGGAAGTCATGTCCCAGGCCGATGTTCTGATGGGCACCTTCGATGAGCCCAGGGATGTCTGCCAATGTGCCACGGCGATGGTCGCCAAAATGGATCACGCCCACCATCGGTTGCAGGGTGGTGAAGGGATAATTGGCGATCTTGGGCTTGGCCGCGCTCAGCTTGGAGAGCATGGTGGACTTGCCCGCGTTCGGGAAGCCGACAAAACCCGCGTCGGCGATGCTGCGCAGCTCAAAGTGGAAGTAGCTTTCCTCACCATCCACCCCGGGGGTGAACTCGCGCGGAGCCTGGTGGGTGCTGGTTTTGAAGTGGACGTTGCCCTTACCGCCTTTACCGCCTTTGCAAAGAACGAAGGTTTGGCCCACTTCAGTAAGGTCGGCGTAGGGCTCGTAACGGGTCACGAGTTCACCGGTTTCAGGATCTTCTTCTTCTACGATCTTGGAGACGACAGTGCCGCTAGGGACCTTGTAAACGACATCGTCTGCACTGATGCCTGAGCACATGTTACCGCCGCCTTTTTGCCCGTCTGCGGCGATGAGCTTGGCATTAAAAAAGTACTGGCGCAGGCTGTTCGTGCTGGAGTCCACCAGGAGGATGATGTCGCCCCCTTTGCCTCCATCGCCACCATCCGGGCCGCCTTTGGGGCGGAACTTGCCCCGGTGAAAGTGCATACTCCCATCCCCACCTTTACCGGCGCGGGCATAGACTTTGATTTGATCGACAAACATGAACCGGGCATGTAGCCCTTTTTGTGACCGGATACAAGCCGTTCGCGGATGAAGTTGTGAATGAGAGATCGTGTTTGGTGCTTTTACCCAGGGAAACGGGCTGCTAGAACACCTGGAATGCGCCTCATTTATGCCGTTTTTTTGCTGCCCATGCTCCTGGGTGCTGCCTCGGAACCGCCTTTTGGCATCCAGGTGGTGGATGCCCAAACGGGACGCGGGGTGCCCCTGATGACGCTGACGACGACCAATCATCAGGCCTTTGTCACGGACAGCGCAGGCTGGGTGGCCTTTCAGGAGCCGGGGCTGATGGAGACGGAAGTTTTTTTCCATGTCAGCGGTCCAGGATACTCCGTGGCCAAGGATGGTTTTGGTTATGCCGGCGTGCGTCTGAATCCAAAGGCCGGTGAAAAGGCTGAAATCAAAGTGCAGCGCCATAACATCGCCGAGCGGCTTTACCGGATCACCGGGCAAGGGATCTATCGTGACTCTGCCTTGCTGGGGCTGGGAAGTCCGTTGTCCAAACCCAATCTCAATGCCGGAGTCACAGGTCAGGACAGCGTGCAGGCACTGCCTTGGAAAGGGCGGCTCTTTTGGCTTTGGGGGGACACGAATGTGGCCGGCTATCCCCTGGGCAATTTCCACAGCACCTGCGCTTGGTCAGATCTTCCCGGTAAAGGCGGGCTGGAACCGGAGCAGGGCGTGAATCTGGAATACCTGACGACCCAGGAGGGACGTGTCCGCAAAATGGTGCCCACCGAGGAGAAAGGCGTGGTGTGGGTGTTTGGTCTTCTTGCCGTGGCCGACAAGGCTGAGAAAGATCATTTGTTAGGCCACTATGGCCGTTTTGAACGTCTGGACAAACGGGTGGAGCATGGCTTGGTCGAATTCGATGAGGCGGCTGGGCACTTCAAGCCGGTGGTGCAATTGGGCGACGAGTCGGATTGGCGGCATCCGGAGGGGAACGCCGTCCGGGTGACTTCGGAAGAGGGAGATTATTTTTACTTTGCCGAGGGCTTTGCCAACACTCGCGCCAAGGCTGATTACGACAGTGTTTTGAAGACTACCAGCTATCAGGCCCTGGCTTGGTCGGAAGAGAAGCAGTCCTACCAATGGCAGTCGGAGCAGCCCCCGGTGACGCAGGCAGCCGAGGCCAAAATGATACGCGATGGAAAGATGCCTGCGGAGAAAGCCCGGCTGCAGGTACAGGATGCGGCCACAGGCAAACCCGTGCTCATTCACCGGGCCTCCATCAACTGGAACGCCTACCGCCAATGTTGGATCATGATCGCCTCGCAAAATCTGGGCGCGGAGTCCATGCTCGGTGAAGTCTGGTATGCGGAAGCGCCCGCCCCGGATGGCCCTTGGAAGAAGGCGGTCAAGATCGCCAGCCATCCAAAGTACACCTTTTACAATCCACGCCACCATGTCTTTTTTGATCAGGAAGGCGGACGGGTCATTTACTTTGAAGGCACCTACACGGAGACCTTTTCCGGCAATCCGGTAGCGACCCCGCGTTATGATTACAACCAGGTGATGTATCGCCTGGATCTGGGTGACCCGAGATTGTCCGAGGTGAGGTGAAACGGTCTAACAGAAAGCTTGTCGTGAATGAACACACCAAAACACAGGCTCATTTACCAGCGGTATTCAACAAAATAGGCCTTCCCGGAGGAAGGCCTATTTGGAGAAAGTTCGGTGAGAACCAACCTGGATCAATCCCCGCCTTCGGCACGTTCGATCCCACCACCGAAGCCTTCTTTGGCCGCAGCGATGGCGTAGTCGCGGTTCAGCTTCGTGATCCAGCGCACGCTGATTTCTTTTGGGCAGGCGGCTTCGCACTCATACTGGTTGGTGCAGTTGCCAAAACCTTCTTTGTCCATCTGACGGACCATGCCGAGTGTGCGGCGGGTTTTTTCAGGCTGGCCCTGGGGCAGGGAATTGAGCTGGCCAGCTTTGGCGGACACGAAAAGCATGGCGCTGGCATTTTTACAGGCGGCCACGCAGGCACCGCAGCCGATGCAGGCAGCGGCATCCATGGCGGCATCGGCCACGTCTTTGCCCACCAGGATGCTGTTGGCATCAGGTGCGGCACCAGTGCGGACGTTGACGTAGCCACCGGCACGCTGGATGCGGTCGAAAGCGCCACGGTCCACAATCAGGTCCTTAATCACTGGGAAGGCACGGGCGCGGAAGGGTTCGACCCAGATGGTGTCTCCCGTGCGGAATTTGCGCATGTGGAGCTGGCAGGTGGTGGTGGCCTTTTCCGGGCCGTGAGGCATGCCGTTGATGGTCATCGAGCACATGCCGCAGATGCCTTCGCGGCAGTCGTGGTCAAAGGCGATGGGGTCCTGGCCCTTTTGAATCAGACGCTCGTTGACGATGTCCATCATTTCCAAAAAGGAAGCGTGGTCTGGAATCTCAGGTGCTTCGATGTCTTGAAAGTGACCGGACTGGCCTTGGTTCTGACGCCAGACTTTGAGGTGAAGATTGAGGAGTGACATAAACCGAAAGGGGGTGAAATAAGCGAGAGGGGAGGGTGGTCAGATCACTTGTAGCTGCGGACGGAAAGATGAACTTCCTCGAACGTAAGCTGTTCTTTGTTCAGGATCGGTTTGGAGAAATCACCGGTGTACTCCCAGGCTGCTGCGTAGCAGTAGTTTTCGTCATCGCGTTTGGCTTCGCCGTCCGGGTACTGATGCTCTGTGCGGAAGTGGCCGCCGCAGCTTTCTTCGCGGTCGCTGGCGTCCAGGCAGAGGAGTTCGGCAAATTCCATGAAGTCGGCCACGCGCCCAGCCTTCTCCAGTTCTGGGTTTGCGGCAATGCCGGAACCGGGAACGGTGACGTTGTTCCAGAATTCTTCACGAAGTTCGGGGATGCGCTTTAGGGCTTCGGCGAGGCCGGCCTTGTCGCGAGCCATGCCACATTTGTCCCAGACCAGGAGGCCCAGTTCGCGGTGGAAGCTGTCCACGCTGCGCTTGCCCTTGATGTTGAGCAAGCGGTTGGTGCGGGACTGACAGTCTTCGAGGGCTTTTTGGAACTCAGGATGGCTGGTGGTAACGGAACCAGGACTCTGGGTGACGAGGTAAGGCGCAATCGTGGTGGGGATGACGAAGTAACCGTCGGCCAGGCCCTGCATAAGGGCGCTGGCGCCCAGGCGGTTGGCACCATGGTCGGAGAAATTGGCCTCGCCCAGCACATGGAGGCCTGGCAGGTTGCTCATCAGGTTGTAGTCCACCCACAGGCCGCCCATGGTGTAGTGCACCGCAGGATAGATGCGCATCGGCTGGGAGTAAGCGCTTTCACCAGTGATGCGCTGATACATCTCAAAGAGGTTGCCATAGCGCTCGGCGATGGTCTTTTGGCCGTATTGGCCGATGGCCTCGGCGAAGTCGAGATAAACACCACGTCCGCCCGGGCCAACGCCACGTCCGTCATCGCAGGCTTCTTTGGCAGCGCGGCTAGAGATGTCACGCGGAGCCAGGTTGCCGAAGCTCGGGTACTTGCGCTCCAGGTAGTAGTCTCGGTCTGCTTCAGGAATCTGATGCGGGGGCTTGCCGATATCGGCCGACTTCTTGGGCACCCAGACACGGCCATCATTGCGGAGGGACTCTGACATCAGGGTCAGCTTGCTCTGGTAGTCGCCACTGACGGGGATGCAGGTCGGGTGAATCTGCGTGTAGCAAGGGTTGGCAAAGTAGGCCCCCTTTTTGTGGGCGCGCCACGTGGCCGTGACGTTGCTGCCCATGGCATTGGTGGAGAGGTAAAAAACATTGCCATAACCACCGGTGCAAAGCAGCACGGTGTCACCGGAGTGAGCTTCGATCTTTCCGCTGACGAGGTCGCGAGTGATGATCCCTTTGGCGTGGCCATCCACCACCACCAGTTCCAGCATTTCCATGCGGGAGTACATTTTCACGCCACCGCGGGCGATCTCTTTGTTCAAGGCCGAATAGGCACCTAGCAGGAGCTGCTGCCCGGTCTGGCCACGGGCATAGAAGGTACGGCTGACCTGGGCACCGCCAAAGGAGCGGTTCGCCAGTCCACCACCGTATTCACGGGCAAAGGGCACGCCTTGGGCGGCACATTGATCGATGATGTTGACGCTTTCTTCAGCCAGACGATGGACGTTGGCTTCACGGGCGCGGAAGTCGCCGCCTTTGACCGTGTCATAAAACAAACGGTGGACGCTGTCGCCGTCGTTCTGGTAGTTCTTCGCGGCGTTGATCCCGCCCTGGGCGGCGATGGAGTGGGCGCGGCGGGGGCTGTCCTGGAAGCAGAAGCATTTCACCTGATACCCCAGTTCGGACAGGGTGGCTGCGGCGGAAGCTCCAGCGAGGCCCGTGCCGACGACCAGCACGGTGTATTTGCGCTTGTTCTTCGGGTTGATGAGCTTGGAGTCCTGCTTGTGCTTGGACCACTTTTCAGCCATCGGGCCGGAGGGAATCTTGGAGTCGAGAGGCATGGCGGGGAAGGGAAGAGAACGGGTGCGCGTGGGGTGGGTGCCGAAAAGATTATCTGCCGTAGCCAAAAACGAGGATGGCGATCGGGATGGAACAGTTGCCAACCAAGATTAGCAGGGCGAAGGCGGTGCCAAGCTTCTGAAAGAGCGGCCAAGTTCGGTGGGTGGCGAGGCCCAGCGTCTGGAAAATGCTTGCGACGCCGTGGCTGAGGTGGCTGCAGAGCAGCAGCATGGCCACGATGTAAAAGGCGGATGCGGGCCACCAGGAAAAGCCGTCGATGACCATCTTGTAGACGTTGTGCACCTGCTCACCATGGAGTTCGGTGCTGTAGAGGGCGGGGTTGTTGTACTCATTGCCCACACGCACGGTGAAATGCATGATGTGATAAACGATGAAGGCCAGGATGGTGAGGCCACTGAAGATCATCGTGCGGGAGGCCGTGCTGGAGACCTTGTGGGCTTCCTTGCCGTAGCGATCCTTTCGGGCGGCACGATTAGCTCGGGTGAGCTGGATGGTGGCCACGATGTGGATCAGCACGGCGGCCAGCAGTCCCAGTCGCGCGATCCAGACTCCGGCTCCATGCAGGGATGTCTGCAGCATGTGGCCGTATTCATTGATTGCATCCGGTCCTGCAAAGACCAGGAGATTCCCAATCATATGCCCCAGAATAAAAACGACGAGCATCAGGCCCGTCAGGGCGACAAGGAATTTCTTGCCAATGGAGGAGCTGTAAAATCGGGATAAAGAGTCTAAAACGGCGCTCATGGGTGGTGTGTTTTCACCTTGGCAATACGCGCCATCCGTGCAAGCCGCACATCAAAAATTCCGCACTTCTTATCTTGCGAAAGGATGTCAATATCCTGTCATCCGGCTGTTTTTCAGTGAATGGGTATGGATGCTCACATAAAAGTATCCAATTCAGGCACTTTCCTTTCGCCGCTCCGAGTCCATTTTCAGACATGGCCCTGCTGAATGAGGAAGCGCTGCAAAAGCGCCTGACCAAGCTGCGAATCCGCGAGGAGGATTTGCAGGAGGAATTTGTGCGTGGCAGTGGTCCAGGTGGCCAGAAGATCAACAAGACTTCCTCCACCGTCGTGCTTCGCCACCTCCCCAGCGGCCTGGAGGTGCGCTGCCAGCGCGAACGGTCCCAGGTCATGAATCGGCATTGGGCTCGGGTGGAACTTTGCGACCGGCTGGAGACCGCCCTGGCTGAAGCTAAACTGGCGCTGCAAAACGAACGGGAAAAAGTTCGCCGTCAGAACCGACCTCGGCCTCGGGGTTTGAAGAACCGCATCCTGAAAGAGAAGAAAACGCGGTCTGGCGTGAAGAAGAATCGCGGGCGTGTGAGCGGTGATGACTGAACGAAGCAAGCTGGTTTAAACCAAGATTCCTTCGTGCAGCCTCAGCGTACGCCCCATCCTTTCGGCCTGGGCAGGATGGTGGGTGACCATGACGAGGGTGGTGCCGGTGGTCTGCTGCAGTTCCAAAAGCAGGGAGGTCAAAGACTCCGCGTTCTTTTCATCGAGGGCACCGGTGGGCTCGTCGGCGAGGATGAGCTTGGGCTGGTTGATCAGTGCCCGGACAACGGCGACACGCTGGCGTTCGCCGCCTGAAAGCTGGGCCGGTTTCCACCCCAGCCGATCCTGAAGACCCACTGCCTTTAATAGGGCTTCTGCGCGCTGCTGCAAGGTGGCGGCATCTGGCTTTGCCTTCAGGGCCAGTGTGGGCAGCAACACGTTTTCCAGCACCGTGCACTGGGGCATGAGGTGGTGAAGCTGGAAGATGAAACCGATCTTTTCACTGCGCAGTGCGGCCAGTTGAGCCGGTGTGCAGCCGGCGATGGAGGTGCTGTCAAAGGTGTAATCACCCTGATCCGGCACATCTAGGGTGCCAAGGATGTTGAGCAGGGTGCTTTTCCCACAGCCTGAGGGGCCGACGATGGCCACAGACTCGCCTGCCGTGATGCTCAGGGACACATCGCGCAGCACTGGCACCTCATTGCCGCTGCCGGGCTCACGATAAGATTTCGAAAGGTGACTCAGGGTGATCAAAGACATGATGGGTGAGGGTAGAAGCGCGCGGCAGGGGTGGAAAGAGGAAACGTCTGAAAAGCCGGATGGATAGCAGCCACTTTTTCAGGCCCCATCCATGCCGTGGCCTTGACGGTAAGCGGTGGGCGTCATGCCGGTATGGCGGCGAAACCAGGCGGTGAAATGCGGCGGATGCCGGAAGCCGAGCGCAAAGCCGATTTCCTTGAGGGCGGTGTCTTCATGGATCAGTCGCAGACGCGCCTGCTCCAGGCGGCGTTTCTCTAGATAAACCTGGGCCGTCATGCCGAGATCCTGTTTTAGCAGATCATGGATGCGGCGGTGACTGAGACCGACTTCTTGGGCCATCGTGGTGAGATCCAGCGCCCGGTCCAGAGGCCAGGTGTGCAGGCATTGACGCAGAAATTCCAGCCGCCGGTCACCCGTGCTTGCGCGGGCGGTGGGCGTGATGCCTAGCCGCTCCAGAGTGCGCACATATTCTGCAAACCAACCCTGGTAGCCCGCCTCATGCTCCGCCCAGCCTGCGAGGGAACGGTTTTGAGGGGCGGTGGCTTCCAGATAAGACACTTGTTTTCTCCGCCCATGAACGATGGCCCGCAGAGTGCGGGTGCTCTTCAGCAGCTTCGGAGTCCGGCTTGTCGGCAGGGCGATGTTGAGCCCGGCTTTGAACATAGGCACTCCATCGGGCCATTGGCAGCGCAGGCCCACGGATAGGAGCCGTGTTTCAGGTTCGAACCACTGCTGGCGCAGACCGGGTGCGGAGAAAAAGACATGTTTGGGCGGCACGAGGATCTCCCTGCCTTCCGCACGGATTTTCACAGCGCCGCCTTCCACAAAAAACACCCCTGAAGGAACGGTGATTTCCTGTGACCAAACCCGGACCCGTGGAGCGATGCCATGATAGACCCACAGCCACTCACAGCCAATGCCCTGCCAAAGGGGCGGCGGGAGGAGCGGCGGCGGAGGCATGTGCGGGCAAAGGAGCGCAGACATCCGAACGCGCAACCGAAGAGTCCTTGCCTGCGGTTCGCGTTCAGTCTTCCAGGCTTCGTTACGGATGTAAGTGATTTCATCCAGATGTAAGTCTGCGTGCTTGTCAGAGGGCTGTCTTCCATGCTGAAGTGGGCGGATGAAATCCACCTTTGCGGCCATGCTTCTGGCAGCCACGATGACCTTCGCCCAGGGCGATGAGCCCCGCCAGATCAGCGGCATTTATCCGCACCTCGCCATGTTTAACAATGAGGGCGAATGCGGCACTGGGGCGGTGGTACCCTGGGCGGATCGGCTTTGGGTCATCACTTATGGGCCTCATCTTCCTTTCGGTTCCAGTGACAAGCTGTATGAGATCACGCCGGAGCTTCAGCAAGTCATCCGGCCAGAGAGCATCGGCGGAACGCCTGCCAACCGGATGATCCACCAAGAATCCCAGCAACTGCTCATCGGGCCTTACGTGATTGATGCCCAACGCAAGGTGCGCGTGATCCCGCCTAACAAGATGCCTGGCCGCTTGACCGGAAATGCACGTCACCTCACAGATCCTGCAAACAAAGTTTACTACGCCACGATGGAAGAAGGACTCTACGAGGTGGACGTTCACAGCTTGGCGGTGACCGGATTCATTCAGGATGGCAACAAGCCCAAGCAGGGCTTTTCCCAGGAAACATCTCCGGCCACATTGGCTTCACAGCTTCCGGGTTATCATGGCAAGGGATTATTCAGCGGTCATGGTCGTGTGGTGTATGCCAACAATGGCGACCGCGACAAGCGGGTGCTGACGGATCCAGCCACCCCCAGCGGTGCCCTTGGCGAGTGGACCACTCCGGGCCAGGACTGGCAGCTCGTGCGCCGCAACCAGTTCACTGAAGTCACCGGCCCCGGCGGCATTTCCGGCAATGCGAATCCAGAGAAGGACCCCATCTGGAGCATCGGCTGGGATCACCGTTCGCTGATCCTGATGTGTCTCCATGAAGGCATCTGGAAAAGCTACCGCCTGCCTAAGTCCAGCCACAGCTACGACGGAGCCCACGGCTGGAACACGGAGTGGCCGCGCATCCGCGACATCGGCGAGGAGGATCTGCTGATGACCATGCACGGCACGTTTTGGAAGTTCCCGCGCGCCTTTGCCCCCGGCAGCAGCCAGGGCATCGCGCCCCGCAGCAACTATCTCAAAGTCATTGGCGACTTCACCCGCTGGGGAGACCGGCTGGTGCTGGGATGTGACGATACGGCTAACAAGGAGTTTCTCAATGTTCGCAAGGCCAAGGGGCACCTCGCAGGTCCCGGCAAATCCCAGTCCAACCTTTGGTTTGTCAAGCCGGACAAGCTGGATCAGATCGGCCCCGTCATCGGCCGTGGGGCCGTCTGGGTGGAAGATAGTGTGAAGGCGGGCGAGCTGAGCGAACCCTATCTTTTCTCCGGCTACAAGCAGCGCTCGCTGCACCTAGTTTCCGGCAGCGATCAGGAGCAGGTCATTGCGATCAAGGTGGACCTGAAGGGCGATGGGCAGTGGCAGGAAAAGCAGACGGTGAAGATTCCGGCCAAAGGCAGCCAGTGGATCAGCTTTGCCAGTGACGAGCCGGGTGTTTGGCTGGCCCTCCAGTCTTCAGCCGATGCCGAAAAGCTCAGCGCCATTTTCCACTACCGCAATGACGATGCTAGTATCGCTGAAGCGGCCTCCATGTTTGACGGCCTCGCCGGGGCGGAAGATCAAGCTGTCACCGGCGGCGTCCTCCACGCACGTGGGGCCGAGTTTAAAAACCTGCGCTTCATTTCTGCTTCTCCGGGACAAGCGGAGGCTGTGTATGATCTCGGCAGCGCCTTTGATCTCGTGGCCCAAGACGACAAAGAGGGGCTGGCCTGGACATCGAAGAATGCTGCCATTCCTGAAGGTGTCCTCGAACATGATGCAGCCTCCATCCTGTATGTGGATGACAAGGGCCGCTGGCGTCTGCCTCGCGGAACGGCGGCTCTCGACCAGGTCGGTCCTCTGGGTGCTGAGCGGGTGTGCCGCGAAGTCTGCACGGAGCGCGACCTGTTCAATGCGGGCGGCACCTTCTTTGAACTGCCGGCTGAAAACGCAGGTGGCTTTGCCAAAGTCCGTCCCGTCACTACGCACAACCGCCGCATCAAGGACTACGCCAGCTATCGCGGACTGCTGGTCATGAGCGGTGTCAAAGCGGACGCCGCAGGCGAGCACATCGTGCGTTCCACCGATGGCAAAACCGCTCTCTGGGTGGGTGCGGTGGATGATCTCTGGCAGTTCGGCAAACCCCGTGGTGAAGGTGGTCCCTGGAAAGACAGCGCTGTCACCGCCGACGTTCCCAGCGATCCCTACCTCTTCACTGGCTACGATCAAAAGCACCTCACCCTGACCAGCGACAAACCCGCCAAAATTCGTATCGAAGCGGACATCACCGGCACGGGCATGTGGGTCACCTATCAGGAGTTTGAGGTGAAACCTGGAAGCGAAACCAAGCACACCTTCCCCTCCAGCTACGGCGCCTACTGGCTCCGTTGCATCAGCGATACGGCTGCCACCGTGAGTGCGCAGTTGCGGTACGAATAAAGTAGTCATCACTCTCCGAGTGATGCGTTATTGGACATCGCTTTGCCACTGACCTGCGCTCTGTCATCGGCCCTTCCCAGACTCATCACTCTTCGAGTGATGATTACTGCACTCATCCAGTCTGCTTGCCTGGAAACCAGGCCACTTGCTGGTCTCCCTGGCGGTCAAGATAGATTACACGGCCACCTGGCAGAAAGGCGCAATAACTCTGTACCCCAGCCAGGGAGTGACGGCCATCAAACTACCCCCGCGCATCCCCAGCTCGGCTGGGGGGCGCATAGATAGGCCGGGGAATGGGGCCCATGCCCGCATCGCCGTAGGTGGACTGGTCGCGGATGGCTTTCGCAATGGCATCGGCGAGTTTTTCCCGATAGGAGGAGGTGGCGACAAGGCGGGCCTCGCTGGCGTGGGTGAGGTAGCCGCACTCCACCAGGATGCAGGGAATGGAGGGATTGCGAGTCAGGCGCAGGCGGCGGCGCACGAGTCCCGCGTTGCCTGATTCATAGGGAGCGACGGCGGAGAGATTCCTCTGCACCCGTTTGGCCAGCGCATAGCTGTCGCTGCGCCAGTAGTAGGTCTCCGGGCCAGCCCGGCGGCGGCTGCCATAGTTGAAATGGATGCTCACCAGGATGGCATCCGGGTAGCGATTGGCGATGGAGACGCGGCTGTCCAGTTCCACAAAGCGGTCGGACTCGCGCATCAGCACCACTTTGAAGCCGGGCCAAAGCTCAGAGCGTAGCCTTTTGGCCACATCAAGGGCCAGTTGTTTTTCCACCAGTCCCCGGGCACGGGCGCCGGAATCCTTGCCCCCGTGGCCGGCATCCACTATCACCGTTTTAAATCCCTGAGGTCCGGGCCGGTCCCCATAGGTGCTGCGTTTGCCGTTCCCCGGTTGGCTTTGGCAGGAGGCCAAAAGGGCCAGGAGAACGAGGGCAAACCATGGGCGAAGGTGGGGCATGGCGGCGTGATGTGCAAGGGGCGTGCCAAGGTGGCGTCAGCCTTGGGTGGTGAAGACGGGAATGGCGTGAGGGGAGGGGACTTCTTCGATCTCCGGGTATTCCCCTTCGCTGGGAGGACCCGGAAAGTTTTCATCCACAAACCGACGCCAGGTATCGCGAGTTTTGACGGAGATCAGCTCCTGGATGCCATCCCCGCATTTGCCGCAGACCATGATGCTGTGGATGAGATGGACTCCTTCGCAGATGCCTGTGATGACAAAATCATCCATGCCTTCCTCGCTCCGGGCCACCCCGCAGACGGAGCAATGATGGAGGCCCCGGTGCAGATCCACATTTTCATGCTGATAGTCCGAGAGGCGTTTTTTTGACTCCTGGGAAAACTCCTCCATCATGGCAATGCGGCAGTGGTCGCACAGGGCGTACTCCATCACACACTCGCCCTTTTTATAGGCTTTGGAGATCTGGAAACCGCCCTGATCGTCCTCCAGAGTTTCACCACAGCGGGTGCAGTGGCGGAAGGCACGCTCCTCGTATTCGCAATGAAGATCACGAGGGATAGGCGGGGAGGGCTCGTCTGCCATGGTTGCATCATGCCTCGGATGCAGGCGTTTGCCAAGACCTATGACGGCTCAGTTTGACTCCACCGTGATGTCGTCGTCCACGTCGGGCCGCTGGTGAAAGCGGTCGCTGTGGGTCAGGTACTCAGCCAGGATGTCATCCAGTTCCATCATGCTGGCGATCTGGCCAAACCGGCCACGCAAAAACTTCCCGCCGGGAATGCAGCGGGTGTAGCTCATGAGACGGGAACGCATGGAACGCACGATTTCAAATTCACCCCCACGGGTGCTCCGGGCGACGGCCATCTCACAATGACGACGCATCAGGGCAAAACGCTGCTGGACGGAGGCCGGGACGGCATGCCCGCCAGTGCTCAGGTAATGCTTGGCCTCCTGAAAGACCCAGGGATTCGCCATCGCTGCGCGACCGATCATGATGCCCTTCACATTGGTCTGGGCACGGCGGACTTCCACATCCATGCCACTGGCAACGTCACCATTGCCGATCACGGGGATTTTGACGGCATCTGCCACCTGGCCAATCACGTCCCAGTCTGCCACACCGGTGTAGCCCTGGGCGCGTGTGCGACCATGGACGGTAATGGCCTGGATGCCATTGTCCTCCAAGATACGGGCGACCTCGACTGCATTGATGGTCTGCGCATCCCAGCCGATTCGCATTTTGGCGGTGACGGGGATGGGTACCGCCTTGGCCACCTCACGCGCCACTTCGGCGAGCAGCGGGCAATTCTTGAGCAAGGAGGAGCCGCCGTTTTTGGACACTACCTTGTTCACCGGGCAGCCAAAGTTGATGTCGATGAAATCGGGCTGCTTCCAGTCAATGATCTTGCGGGCAGCCTCGCCCATGCGCACACCGTCCGCGCCGAAGAGTTGTACGCCCAGCGGGCGCTGGACATCGTCAAACTCGGTGTAGTGGCGCGTGCGGTCGTCGCGCTGGAGGATGCCCTCGGCACTGACGAATTCCGTGACCATGACATCGGCCCCCATTTCTTTGCACAGAGCACGGAAAGTCACGTCGGTGACACCGGCCATCGGGGCCAGGTAGAGAGGAAAATGATCGCTATGCAGCCAGGGGAGCATCCTTTAGTGTAACCTCACATGTGCTTGTGGGCAAGGTTCGTGCTTGATAACGCAGGCCCCTCGCGCTGAAGGTTGCTTTTTGCATGGAATTTAACTCCAAATCGGATCAGGGAAATGTCACCACAGCACTGGGTGGTGCGCCGCCTCATGACCAGGAACTGCCGAGGCTGCCCGGAGCAGATCAGGGGGGGGCGCTTTTCGCAGCGGATCCCCAGGTGTTTCCAGAGGGGCCAGCTTCCGCCCAGATTCCCAATCCGGAGGTCGTCAAATCCGGAGCCGAGTTTGGCATGACGCGTTTTTGTGAGCAGGCTTTCGTCAATCCTGAGTCAGCCAGTCTGGGCAGCGTGGCGCTTTTACGGGCCTTTGATGACAGCGGCCTGTGGCTGGCCAGTCTGGTGCAGCCTGTGCATCTGGTGGCGGAACTGCGCCAGAATTGCTGCCAGCTCACACGTGTGGTGGTCACGCAATGGACACGGCAGGGAGAAACTCACAAGCTGGTGCGTCTGGCGGAGGCTTTGCTGGAGGCCCAACCGCCTGTGCTCACCCATGAGGCGGGGCAGATCATGGCCTTGCTAACGAGTTTGTTAGGCGTGCTGCGTCCCGTCCAGGCACCTCGCTGGCTGGCCGCTTGCCGTCCATTGTTGAAGGACTCCGTGGATCCGCACCTGCTGAAGGAGGCTGCCCAATGGGTGGAAGTAGGCCAGCTTCTGCTGCCGCTGCCCCAGGAGGATAGGCTGTTCTGGAACCGTCGGTTGCGTGAACCCGAAAGCGACTGGGACTGGGAGAGCAATGAGGCGCTGGATGCACTTCAGCGTCTGGCCCCGCTGCTGCCGATGCAGCATGAAACCTTGCCGCTATTCCAGGCGGCCTTGCCGCGCTGCTGGTGGTCTCTCTGGCGGGCCGGGCAGGGGACGGTACCGCTGCCCGCAGGGCCACGGGCGCGGTCACTTTCCACCTTCGTCCTGGGGCTGGTCTCTGGCATCGGTTGCATGATGCTGACCGGCTGGTGGGTGCTGTATAAGCTGCCGCTGCCTGAATGGGTATATTTTGGGGAATCACAGCAGGAGACCGCAGGGATCGCCAGCCAGATAGCTCCCTCGCGGTCGGAGCCTACGCCTCCCGTCTTTTCCTTCCATGCCGTGGAGCCTCCGGTAAAGACCCCGCAACCTTTGGCAGATCGCCTGCCAGCGGTGGAGGCCCCGCCCGTGAAAATCGCCAGTGTCAAACGGCCTGAACCACCTGCTGCCCCGGCGGTCGTTCCTGTGGTGCTTTCTCCCGCCATGCAATCCCGCCTCGCCGAGGCTGCGGAAATCGCTGGGGCGATGCCTGACCTCACCCGGCTGCATAGCCTGGTGAAAAGTGGCAGCTTGCGGGAGGCGATCCCGCATGTGCAGGGGCGCACCATGGTGGCTTCCCAGGGCAGCCGTCAGCACCGGGCCCTGCTGCGCTGGCTCATGCTGGATCCGCCGAGTGATCCTGAAGTCCGTGAACTGGTGGGCAAGACAGCCGTCAGGACCCTCGATTCAAAGGAAATGTGCGAAACGCTGAAGTTCTGCCTGCATGCGGATTCGCCCAATTTGCCCCAGGCACGTGAATGCGCCTCCTTGCTCCTGGCCCTTCGGGCGGAGGGCCTCAATGAAACGGAGCGCCAGATGCTGACGGCTGCGGCCACGGCAAAGTAGCGCGGGTTGCCTGGATGAAGGGCAAATAAAAAAGGTGCCTGCTTTCACAGGCACCTTGAGAGGAAACACGAAGGGGGATCAGAATTGGAAAGAGCCGCCCACGTAGAAATTGCGACCGTAGCCCGGATCAATGCCGTCATTGCGTACCCGTGAGTAGTAGCTTTCGTCGAAGACATTGTTCAGGCCTGCCATGGCGGTGAAGTTTTTGGTGACTTTCACTTCAGCGGTCAAATCCCAGGTCATGTAACCGGGGATGAAGCGGTTGGCCGTCTGGGCGTCATCGGCGAAATGGTCATCCACGAAGGTGCCGAGAAAGGAGATCTTGACCTTGTTCTTCAAATTGTAGATCAGGCCGGTGCGGATGATGTACTCTGGGGCATACTGAGGGGTGGCACCGTCATTCGGGCCGCCGTAGAGCTTGGCCTGAAGGAGGGTGGCATTGGCATAAACGTTGAGGGAGCCGATGCGCTCGACGTTGTTGGTTCCGTTGAGCTGATCTGCCAGGCCGATGACGTCCACCTGCAGGGCACCATCCCAGCCGTAGTTGATGCTGCGGCCGACACTGCGCAGAACATTGCCATTGAGACCGAAGCGATTGTCCAGATCCACCAGGAAGAGGCTGGTGTCATACGTGATCCAGGTGCGCGGCGTGCCGCGATAGCCCAGCTCATAGTTCCAGCCGACCCCAGGGCCGGCATCGGTGGTGGTCACACCGGTTTCGGCCACGATGGCCTCGCTGAAAACGGTGGTGCGGTAGCTCTGGGAAACGTTGGCGTAGAGTTCTGTGTCACTGCCCAGATCATAGGAAAGACCGATGCCAAACAGGGGCTGGGCCTCGAAGTCAGCGCGGGCCGCTTCACTGGTCAGCGCCCCTGTGGCTGGGTTGTAATTCTGCACGTTGACCGACTGATTGATCATCTCCATGCGGAAGCCGGGAGTGATGGAGAATTTGCCAAAGGTGAATTTGTTTTCCACGAAGAGAGAGCCGTAAACCGTCTCGCGCAGGGAATCCTGGGTGGTGATGCCATTGTCTGCATCCGGCTCAAAGCCGCGCTGGTCCTGCCGGGGGGAGGTCAGGTAGTAAAACTGCATGCCCGCAGCCAAGGTGTGGGTGTTTCCCCAGGCTTCCCAGTCATGACGGATGCGGGGCTCGATGCCAAAGGTGTAGAACTCCTGGTTTTCGATCGTGTTGGTCAAGGCGTTCGGGCCTGTGGGCAGGGTGCCGAAGCCACCCCCGCGCTGGCGTTTGCTCCAGCGCTGATAGTAGCTCGCCCAGGATTTGACGCTCAGTTCAGTGCCGGGCTGGAAGGTGTGCTGAAGCTCCAAAGAGCCTGCGTAGCGCTTCAGGCGGAATTGATCATTGAAGCGCGTGGTTTTGTCGGGATTTTTGGCAAAATCGGAAGCGGTCAGTCCACCAGGTTCCCCGTGTTCTTCTTCGTATCCGTCAAAGGCGAAGATGAGTCGGGTATCGGCATCAATGTCCCAGGCCAGCTTGAAGTGCCCCCCGTCCAGTCGGTAGTCGCTGTTTGCCTCACGGAAGCCGTTGGATTCCCGGTGATTGAAGTAGCCGTAGTAGCCGAGGCTGCCCAGCGTCCCGTCCACCGCCGTGTAGCTGGAGAAAAGATCATCGGAGCCGACAATGTTCTGGGTCCGGAATGAAAAAGGGGACTCCCGGTTTGGCATGTAGGTGATGTAGTTCAGGGCACCGCCCGGCTGGGGGCCATACATGAGGGAGCCGCCGCCACGAATGAATTCGATCCGGTCCACCGTATCGAGCGGCGGTGTGTAGTAAGCCTCGGGATAACCAAAAGGATCGGCATGGATGGGGATGCCATCCTTCAGCACCTGCATGAACTGCATGCGATGGGGTTCCCCGATGCCGCGATAACCCAGACTAACGAGAGGTGTCGTTTCTTCAGAAAATAGCAGGCCGGGGGTCAGCGCCAGGGCCTGGCGGTAATTGTTCGCCTGCACTTTTGGCAGAGCATCCAGGTCAATCACGGTCGCTCGTTTGCCCGCAAAGACCTTGGTTCCTTCCACGGGTGCCAGAAAGGGATTCTGAATGACGGAATCATTTTCGGCCTCGCCATACACCGTGATTTCTTCCAACACGGTCGTTTCTGCTGAAGCAGGTGCTTCAGCTTGAGGCGTTTGGGCAAAGGCACTGCTGCTACCTAGAAGGAGCAGGGCAGAAAGGCGGGAAAGTCGTTTCATGAAGGTTGGGAATGGGGCCTCATGCGACTGAGAAGCGGTCGCATTTTGACCGCCTTGATGGTGAAGAAGGATAAAAAGCGTGCAAGTGAAATTACGCGATTGCGTCGCAATAACTAAAACGGGGCACCTGTTTCCAGGTGCCCCGTTTGAAAACGAATGGCTACTTCAATGCTTCCAACACGGCCTCGACAAGACCAGGAATGGTATTGGCCTTGGCCTCCACATCCACTGTCAGGCCGCGTTTACGGGCTGCCTCGGAGGTGATGGGGCCGATGCTGGCCACCTGGATGCCGGCGGGCAGGGGAATGTTCAGGTCTAGGAAACATTCCACCGTGCTGGCACTGGTAAAGGTGATCATGTCGGCACCTTCGTTCACCAGCCGGGCGATGGCTTCCAGATTGTCATCCTTCTCGGGGACCGTGCGATAGGCGATGGCCTCATCCACGATGGCTCCCAGGCCGGTGAGTTCGTTGGCGATGACCTCGCGGGTTTCCTCGCCGCGCACCCACAGCACATTGACGTTTTCCATGTTTTGGAAGTCCTTGAGGGCGGCCACCAGGCCTTCAGCCACAAAATTCTTTTCCGGCATCAGATCAACGGCCAGGTGGTGTTCCTTCACTTTTTCTGCCGTGCCTGGTCCCACAACGGCAATGCGGACTCCTCCGATGCTGCGGGCATCGTTGTAGATCTTGTAAAACATTTTGAAGAACGCATCCACCGCATTGGGGCTTGTGAAAATCAGCCATTCATAGGTGTGGCAATCCTGCACCAGTTCACCAAAGGCCATTAGGTTATGCGGCTCCTCAATGCGGATGGTCGGCAGTTCGATGACATCTGCGCCGAGGGTGCGCAGCTTTTTGCTCAGCACGCCGATCTGCTGCCGGGTGCGGGTGACCACCACGCGTTTGCCAAAAAGAGGACGGTTTTCAAACCAGTTGATGTTTTTGCGCTCCTTCACCACATCGCCAACGACGGCTACTGCGGGGGCCTTAAAGCCTGCCTCTTTGACCTTGGCGGCCATGGTCCCCAGGGTGGCAATGAGCGTCTGCTGGCGACCGTGCGTGGCCCAGCGGACCAAGGCCATGGGCGTTTCAGGATCGGCTCCGTTCTCGATGAATTTCCCGGTGATTTCTTCCATGCGTTCGACGCCCATGAGAAACACCTTGGTGCCGTCTGCTTTCGCCAGCTTGGCATAATCCAGGCTGGTTTCTTCCTTGGTCGGGTCTTCGTGGCCGGTGAAAATGGTGAGCTGGCTGGCGTGGTCGCGGTGGGTCACCGGAATGCCTGCATAAGCCGGGCCTGCGATAGCACTGGTGATGCCGGGCACGATTTCAAAAAGCACACCGGCTTCGGCCAGTTCGGCCGCTTCTTCCGCCCCGCGCCCAAAGAG
Source organism: Prosthecobacter algae (assembly GCF_039542385.1). NCBI lineage: Bacteria > Pseudomonadati > Verrucomicrobiota > Verrucomicrobiia > Verrucomicrobiales > Verrucomicrobiaceae > Prosthecobacter > Prosthecobacter algae. The sequence continues at coordinate 242,365 of NZ_BAABIA010000004.1, forward strand.
AACTGGGTCACCGCCCTTGAGCCGTGTCACCACTTTGCCCTCACGGGTCAACTTGACGATCAGTTCATTGATCTGGTCCTGCGTCAGAGTGTGGTCTTTGGCCTTTTTCCCCACATAAATGCGTTCGGTGCCAGGGCGTGCATAGCGCAGGAACTCTGGGTTGCAGAGGTAATCATAGACCAGGACATCGGCGGCCTCGATGCATTCTTTGCCCTTGATCGTTAGCAGGCCGGGATCGCCAGGGCCGGCGCCGACAAGGTAACAGATGCCTGGGGAGGAAGGGGCGGATGATTTCGACATGATTGGGAAAGGGCTACGACTGTGGCGAGCCTGCCGCACATGGCAACTCCCGCTCAATCGTGGAGCAAAGGAGTGTCAGGGAACCGCAGCATGGACAGGCATGCTGCCGTTGCTTCCGTCAGGACCTGGCGGGATTCACAAGCTGGACATCCGCGGCCCCTGACACATTTGGATTAGTGCAGAGAAAGCACTTCGACAAGCGGCAAAAATGAAGTTTCTCGGATAAAAATCACACGAAATCACCAGATGTGAAAAATGGTGTTGTCGAAAAAGCACAGATTCGGTAGAAGACGGGACTTAATTCACATTTCCCAACAACAATATCATGGTCTGGAAGATTCTATCTGCACTCACCGCTGCCTGCCTCGCAGGTGCCGCCTACTTCGCATGGTCCAATCAAGCGGACTTGAAAAACGAGCGGACCCGCCTTGCTGCGGCCAATGCCAACCTCAAGGCAGCCCAGGAGCGCAAAACTGAAGGTGACGCTGCCCTCAAAGTGAAGCAGGAGGCTTTGATCGCCGCTCAGAAAGACCGTGACACGGCACGCGAAGAAGTGCTGAAGCTGACGGCTGAGGCTCAGGAAAAAGAAGCCGCTCTCGCAGTGATCAAAGGCAATCTCGATCAGGTCTCCTCCCAGGTGACTTCGGTGGAAAAGCAGATTGATGACGCAGGCGACATCGAAAAACTGGTGGCCCAGATCGAAAAGCTCAAAAAAGAACAGCAGGATGCTGAAGGTGCGGTGGCCAATCAGAGCCAGCGCGTCGCTGCTGCCAAAGAGCAATATGATTATGTGGTCAGCCAGATGACCAAGCTGCGCGACACCGAGGCCCAGGGCCGCAAAGGTGTGGTGGCTCCGGATTTCACCGCCCGCATCGCTCAATACTTCCCTGAGTGGGATTTCGCCATCCTGACCAAGGGCAATTCCCAGGGCGTCTTTGCCAATGCCGACCTCGAAGTGAAGCGTGGCCGTCAGGTCATCGCCAAGCTCAAGGTTCGTAACGTCGAGCAGAATGGTTCCATCGCTGACCTCATTCCAGGAACTCTGGCCAAAGGTGATGCCATCCGCACCGGTGATGTGGTGGTCGCTGCTGCCAAGCAGAGCGTCGAAGATGACAAGAAGAGCAACACCCCTACACCTGCCACTCCGACAGGCGAAGCCACCCCTGCGGCTCCTCCTGCCGCTCCGATGAATTCCGATCCCTTCGGTGCCCCTGCTGCTCCAGCCGCACCTGCAGCCCCGATGAATTCGGATCCCTTTGGTGCACCAGCCGCTCCAGCAGCGCCAGCCGCCCCGATGAATTCCGATCCTTTCGGTGCACCTGCAGCCCCAGCCGCTCCCGCAACCCCAGCGGCTCCCGCGACCGATCCTTTTGCTCCCGCTCCTGCTCCTGCCAATTAAGAACTGGGTTTCTGGTTTTACAGTCACCCCTCAGGCCACTTTTTTTACTCCTCCCCAATGACCAAAGTCCTCTTCATCCTCAGCGCGGTCGTCATCCTCGTTGCCTCTTTCTTTGCCTATCAGAATGGCCGGGCCTTCGTCGATGTTCGTCAGAGCGTCTCGACCACCAATGTTAAATTGCAGAGCGAGCTGAATGCCGCGACCGCCATCGTCAAACAAGTCACCGATGTTTCCAACAACGTGGACGCAGTGAAGCAGGAAATCGATGTCGAGGCCGAAAAGGTCAAATCCCAGAAGCTGAAGATCACCCAGGCTGACAATGACACCAAGCGCACCCAGGAAGACCTGAACACCCGCAACAAGAAGCTGGATGAGCTCAAAACCAAGCTGGCCAAGCTTCCTCAGGGCGTGAAGCCAGAAACCCTGGAAGAAGACAAGAACAACATCAAGAAGGCCGTTGCTGAACTCCAGGTCGCTGCAGAACTGAAAAAGAAGGAAGTGGACGCCGAAGAAGTGAAGGTGGTCGAAGCCCGCAAAGGCCTGGACGATCTCGTTCGCAAGATCGAAGACCGCAAAAAATCCTTTGAGCGCAATGGCCTCACCGCCCAGGTGGTCGCCGTGAACAGCGACTGGGGTTTTGTGGTGGTGAATGCCGGCCAGAGCAAAGGCATCACCGAAGCAACCAAACTGCTGGTTACCCGTGGCACCCAGACCGTGGGCAAGCTGAGCATTGTCTCCATCCAGGGAAATCGCACGATTGCCAACATCCTGCCTGATACACTGGCTGAAGGAATGACCATCGCCCCTGGTGACCGCGTCATTTTGGAAAACCTGTATCAGTAATTGAAAAACGTGCGTAGTTTGAGTTCATGAACCCCCGTTTCATCCTTCAGACTCTGCTCGCACTGGCCATGGTCCAGGTGCTTGCATCTTGTTCTTCTTCGGACAAGCCCAAACGCCGCGAGCGGGTTCCCCCTCCGGCCGTGGGCGACAGCAGCCTGCCCTGGAACCGGCCACCCAAGTGGGAAGGCAACGCCCGCTACGGCTCCATGATGCCGCAGAGCCGCTAAGCCTCACCCAAGATCCCTTTTCAAAAGGCAGCCTTTCCCGGCTGCCTTTTGTCTTTTAGGCCTTAAGGTAGGGCCATCGTTCCGGGCCGGGGGCGAGACGAAATTCATGCAATTGCCGTCATGAACCTGTGCCGTTGCAGCGTTACCTCTGCCTGTTCCCATTTCTGTTCGTATTCCTCTTCAGATGATTTTTTCTCTTACCTCCCGCATGCTGCGCACCGTGGACCCGAAATGTCTCACGAAGATCGCCTGGAACTTTGGTTACAAAGGCGCGCGTTCAGTTCTGCTTTTCAAAAAGCGCATGGAGCAGGGGACTTACTTCCCGCCGTTTCTCTACATCTCCATTCTGAATTCCTGCAACCTGCGCTGCCAAGGCTGCTGGGTGGATGTGGACAAGCCTCGAGAGGCGATCAGCTTGGATGAGCTCAACAAGATCATCAACGACGCCAAGAAGCATGGGAATGCCTTTTTCGGCCTTCTGGGCGGGGAGCCCTTCATGCATCCAGAACTCCTGGATCTTCTGGCGATGCATCCGGATTGTTACTTCCAGATCTTTACCAACGGCCAGTTCATCACGGCGAAGACGGCCGAGGTCTTGCGCAAGCTGGGCAATGCCACGCCTCTCGTCAGTGTGGAGGGCAACAGCACAGTAAGTGATGAGCGTCGCGGTAAAAAGGATGTGCTGAACAAGACCCTTCGCGGCCTGCAAAACTGCCTGGATGCCAAGCTCATGACCGGGGTGGCCACCAGTCTTTGCCAGACCAACATCCATGACCTGCTCACCCGCGAGTGGCTGCAAAAGCTCATTGATATGGGCGTCCACTACACCTGGTACCACACCTACCGGCCCGTGGGCCCGAAGATCAATGACCAACTGGCGCTGACTCCGGAGCAGATCACCCAGGTACGCCGTTTCGTCACCAGCATGCGGGCTGAGATGCCCATCGCCATTGTGGATGCCTACTACGATCACAACGGCAAGGCGCTCTGCCCCATGGCCACGGGGATCAGCCACCACATCGGGCCCACCGGTGGTCTGGAGCCCTGCCCAATCATCCAGTTTGCCACGGAAAACATCCGCACCGACCGCGACATTTTTGATGTCTTCAATGAGTCCGGCTTTCTCAAGGATTTCCGTGAAACGGCCGCCCAGCATACCCGTGGCTGCATCGTGCTGGAGCGCCCGGACTTGGTCAAAAACCTGGCCCTCAAGCATGGGGCGAAGGACACGACCATCCGCCAGACTGCCATGGCCGAGATTGAGGCCATGACGCCCCGCACCAGCCAGTGGCGCGAAGAGGAGGAGATCCCCGAAAAACACTGGATGTACAAAATTGCCAAACGTTACTTTTACCACGATTTCGGCGTGTATAAGCAGCTCGACCCGAAGGCGCATTCTCCCGGAGTTTAAGTGCAGCCAGATTGAAGAATGCTTTTTGGCAAGACTTCCTGTTTGACCTGTGAAGGGCAGCAGGCACAGACCTGAATATCTCATGAGCACCCCGTCCGACATCCTTTCCGCCCTCAACTGGCGCTATGCCTGCAAGGTTTTTGATCCCGCCAAAAAGATCCCAGCAGACCTTTGGCAGACCCTTGAGGATTCGTTGGTGCTCACGCCCTCCAGCTTCGGGCTGCAGCCTTGGAAATTCATCGTCATCCAGGATGCTTCATTGAGGGAGCGGCTGGTGCCGCATGCGTGGAATCAGCGCCAGGTGGCGGATTCCTCCCACCTCGTCGTCATGGCCGTGCCGAAAGTGATGCCCGAATCGCACATTGATGCCAACCTCATGCGCATGGCCGAGGTGCGCGGTGGCACGCCGGATGCGCTCATGGGTTTTCGCAAGATGCTGACCGGGTTCCGTGATGGCATGGAGGCTCAAGGCGGGCTGGAACAGTGGGCCAAACTCCAGTCCTACATTGCCCTGGGGCAGTTCATGCTGGCCGCTGCGCTGCACGGTGTGGATACCTGCCCGATGGAAGGTTTTGTGCCTGCCAAGTTTGATGAAATTCTAGGCCTGGATGTCCAGGGCTGGACCACGGCCGTGCTTTGCCCGGCTGGTTACCGTCATTCAGATGACCGTTATGCCAGCCTTCCGAAGGTGCGCTTTGAACCGGCTGTCGTGATCGAGCATCGCTGATTGGCAAATGGGGCCTGAGTTTTTTGAAACCGGCTTTGCCTGAGGCGCGCATTCTCAGCCGATGTTGCGTCTTACCCTGGCCATCTTCAGCCTGTTGCTCCCGCTGCCCCTGCTGGTCACATTCCAAACATTGTGGTTTTGGAAGGCGACGCTCATCGTCGGGGAGTATGGTCATCGTCTGGCCGTTCTGACGGCCTTGCTGGCCATCGGGTGCTGGCGGGGCAAGGAGGTGCTGGCGACCGTTCTGGCCAGCACAGCGACCCTTGTTTTGCTGACCCCGCTGCTGACGGCTCTGTTGCTGGCCAGGGATCTTCCTGCCCAGATGACGGCAGCCTTTGGTCATGCCGAATCGGGGGCACCCCTTTCGTTGAAAGACCTTTTGTTAGGCTTCGGCGCAGCCCGCGTGACTCCCACTGAACATCGGTTGCCCGATACGGATGCCGGAGTTTCTAGGCGGCTGCTCCTTTTCCCGGCAGCTTCAGACCAGCCTCAGCCAGCGCCGATCATTTTCGTCATCCACGGCGGGGGCTGGCAAAATGGCTCCGCCGAGGAATTTCCTGAATGGAGCAGCCAATGGGCGGCGGAAGGGTATGCCGTGGTCTCGTTGGAGTATCGTCTGGCTCCGAAATGGACTTGGCCCGCGCCTCTGGAAGATGTCAGGGATGCCCTGGCGTATGTGAAGGCTCACGCGGAGGAATGGCATGTGGATGCCAGCCGCATCGTATTGCTGGGCCGCAGCGCGGGTGGCCAGATCGCCACCGCTGCAGCCGTGCAGTTGCGGGATCCGGCGATCCGTGGCGTGATCAGCCTCTATGCGCCAGCGGACATGGTTTTTGCCCGTCGTTTTGCGGATCCTGAGGACGTGCTGGATTCCTTCAAGCTCATCCGCCAATACATGGGTGGAGAGCCTGAGGCTCTGCCGGAGCTTTATCAGTCCGCCTCGGCCACGTTGACGGCAGACGCGGCCTGTCCTCCCGTGCTGCTGATACATGGGCAGCGCGACATTCTGGTGTGGCAGTTGCAAAGTCGGCGTCTGGCTGAGCATTTGCGGCAGAAAGGGGTGGCGCATCATTTCCTGGACCTGCCCTGGGCCACTCATGCCCTTGATTATCCTCTGTATGGACCCAGTTCCCAATTGCTCCGCTATGCCATGCGCAGCTTTCTAAAGTCCCGGTTAGGCCAGGCTGCGGAGGCTCGATTGCCGAATTAGACACATCTTTTGCCGTGGGTTTTGGTGAAAGATGACGTTTCAAATATCGCAACCACGCACGCCGCTGTGCCTCCAACCACCATGAAACTGACCGTATTATTGACCCTCGCCCTGGGTGCCTTCGGACTCTCTGCAGTCCACGCCCAGGAAGGATTTCATCCTTTGTTCAACGGCAAGGACCTCACTGGCTGGGAGGGCAATCCTGAACTGTGGACCGTCGAAGACGGCTGCATCACTGGCAAGACCACCGGGCCCGAACAGCTCGCCTACAATCAGTTTCTCATCTGGCGTGGTGGCGAAGTGAAAAACTTCGAACTCCGCGTACAGGTGAAGGTCACCGGCAACAACACGGGCATCCAATACCGCAGCAAGGAGCTGACCGAAGTGGGCAAATGGTCCATCGGGGGTTATCAGTGCGACATCCATCCCGCCGCGCCTAACAATGCGATGGTGTATGAGGAGCGCGGGCGCGGCATCATCTGCCAGAATGGCCAGAGCGTGGTGATTGATCCTCAGGGGGGCAAGTGGCTGGTGGCCGAGCGCGATCCCGTGGCCGCCGATGTGGCCCAGTGGAATGAGTACACCGTCATCGCTCAGGGAAACCACCTCATCCACAAGCTCAATGGCAAAGTCACCATTGACCTCGTGGATCATGAGGAAAAGGCGCTGTCCCTGGCTGGTCTGCTGGCTTTCCAGATTCATCGTGGCCCAGCCATGCAGGTTCAAATCAAGGACGTGATGTTCAAAGAGCTGCCTGAGGGCGGCAAGCTTTCCTTTGCGAAGGCAGACATTCCCAATGATGCGCAGAGAATCGAAAAACCTGCGGCAGCGGCCAAGAAAGGTCCTCCCGCCAAAGGCAAAGGCAAAGGTGCTGGCAAGGACAAAGCAGCGGCAGCACCAGCCAAGGCACGTCGGCCCGATGCCGTCGGCCCTGCCATCGGTGAAAACAAGGCGACCCCCGTGGCCCGGATCAAGGCCGCCAAAGACTTCAAGGTGGAGCTTTTGTACTCCGTTCCAGGTGGTGAGCAGGGCTCCTGGGTGGCCCTCTGCAATGACGACAAGGGGCGCATTTACGTGAGTGACCAGTATGGCGATCTTTATCGCTTTGCCCCTCCTGCGGTCGGCCAGGTGCTGAAGCCTGAGGACGTGCAGAAGGTGCCAGTCAACATTCGTGCGATCAACGGCATGGTCTTTGCCTTTGGCGCTCTTTACGCTGGTGTGAACGACTACGAGCAGAAGACCCAGAGCGGTCTCTACCGCATTTCCGACAGCGATGCGGACGACCAACTGGACAAGGTGGAGCTGCTGCGCGCCTTTGATTCCAAGAGCGACCACGGCGTGCATGCCGTGCTGCCCACGCCGGATGGCAAGGCCCTTTATCTCATCACGGGCAACAATGCCGTGCTCAACGAAGGCCCGATCACCGGCACGCCCGCAAGTTCTCCTGTGCCGAAAGTTTGGGGGGACGATCATCTGCTGCCACGCATGCCGGATGGCCGTGGTCACAACCGTCATGTGCTGGCCCCAGGCGGCATCATCTACCGCGTGTCCCTGGACGGTAAGCAGTTTGAGATCTTTGCCTCCGGCTTCCGCAACATCTATGACGCGGGCCTCAACAGCGATGGTGAACTGTTCACCTATGATGCGGACATGGAGTATGATTTTAACACGCCGTGGTACCGCCCGACCCGTGTGAATCACGTCGTCAGCGGTGGTGAGTATGGCTGGCGCAACGGGGCAGGGAAGTATCCTGAGTTCTACGCGGACAATCTGCCGGCCACGCTGAATATTGGCCCAGGTTCCCCCACCGGTACCACTTTTGGTTATGGGGCAAAGTTTCCTGCCAAGTACCAGAAGGCCTATTACATCATGGACTGGAGCTGGGGGAAACTCTATGCCGTGCATCTGAAGGAAGACGGCTCTACCTACAGCGCGGTCAAAGAAGACTTTATCACAGGCTCGCCGCTGCCGCTGACGGATGCCATCGTTCATCCGAAAGATGGCGCCATGTACTTTGCCATCGGTGGTCGCCGTGTGCAGTCGGGTCTTTACCGGGTCACTTACGTGGGCAGTGAGGACACTTCCCCTGTGGACATGACGGCCAAGACCACGCCTGAACGTAGCCTGCGTCATCAGCTTGAGGCCTATCACGGCAAGCAGGACCCCAAAGCGGTGGCAGCAGCCTGGCCGTATTTGAACCACAAGGACCGTTTTATCCGCACCGCTGCACGCGTGGTCCTGGAGCACCAGCCCGTGGCTGAGTGGGAAGCCAAGGCTCTCGCAGAGTCCGATGCTGGTCGCCAATTGGAAGCCTTGCTGGCCCTGGCTCATGTGACGGGCAGCAGTGTGGGGCACCGCCCGGAAGGTGCGGCGATCAACACCGCCAGCCGTGATAAGATGTTGGCGGCTATGCTGAAGCTCGACTGGGCCAGCCTCTCTGCTGAACAGCGTCTCACTTACGTGCGCCTCACCCAGATCATCCTCCATCGTTTTGGCAATCCGGATCAGTCCACCGTGGACGCCATCATTGCCAAACTGGATCCTGCTTTTCCAGCCGAGAGCTTTGAGCTGAACTGGCTCCTGTGCGAAACCCTGGCCTATCTCCAGGCACCGAACACTGCCGCCAAAGGCATGGCCCTCATTGCCGCGGCAGACAGCCAGGAGCCCCAGATGGAATTCGCCCGCAGCCTCCGCATGCTGAAAGCAGGCTGGACGCCGGAGCTGCGCACGGCCCAGCTCGAGTGGTTCCTGAAAGCGGCCAACTACAAGGGAGGCGCGAGCTTTGACAAATTCATCGAGTTCATCCGCAATGACAGCCTCGCCACCTTTACGGAGGCGGAGAAGACCCAGCTCGCTGCCCTCATCGCCAAAAAGCCGGAGCGCAAATCCGCCATCGAAAACGTCGGTGCCATGCTGGTCGGCCGCACGCCCACCATGTGGACCTTGGAGGAACTCAGCGCTGCCACGAAGACTGGCATGAAGGGCCGGGACTTCGACAATGGTCGCAAAATGTTTGGCGCTGCCGCCTGCTATGCCTGCCACCGTTTTGGCAATGCCGGCGGCATGAATGGACCTGACCTCACCGGTGCCGGCGGACGTTACAGCCCGCACGATCTGCTGGATCAAATCATCAATCCAAGCAAGGAGATCAACGAGCAGTTTGCCCCCATCGTGGTCACCAAGAACAATGGTGAAGTGTTCAGCGGCGTGGTGGTCAATCTCAGCGGTGACAGCGTCACTCTGAACACGGACCTCAGCGACCCCAACCAGCGTACCAATGTGGACCGCAAAGAGGTGAAAAGCATCGAGCCGAGCAAGGTTTCCCCAATGCCTCCGATGCTGCTGGCCATGCTGAAGAAGGAAGAGATTCTCGACCTCCTCGCCTACGTCCTCAGCGGTGGGGACAAGGCGAACGCGATGTTCAAATAACAGGCTGCATTTTAGGGCTGCACCCTCGGGCGATACCGGGCGGTGCAGCCCTTTTTTTGTTTTGCATGCATTCGCTTGCCGTCGGGCGTGGACCGCGTTTCATCCCAGGATGATGAAGTTGTTCCTATTCCTGATCGCGGCGCTGCCTCTGGCCGCAGCCGAGACTCTGCATGTTTATACCTGGGCCGACTATGTCTCGCCTGAGGTTGTGGAGAAGTTCGAAGAGAAGCATGGCTGCAAGGTGGTGGTGGACACCTTTGATTCGAATGAGGCAATGTTTGCCAAGCTGAAGGCGGGCGCTTCCGGTTACGATGTGATCTTTCCCACCAGCTACATGATCCAGGTGATGGAGACGGAGAGCATGCTGCTGGATCTCGACAGCACCCTGCTGCCTAACATGAAGCATGTCGATCCATCGGTCCTGGAAAAGATCCATGACCGCCGCATGAAACGCAGTGTGCCCTACACGGTGGGCTATGCCATCCTGGCCTGCCGCAAGGACAAGCTGCCCGCAGATCCAGACACTTGGAAGGTCTTTGAGCACCAGTCCCTGGCTGGCCGCATGACGCTGCTGGATGACATGCGCGAGACCATCGGTGCCGCGCTGAAAAGCCTGGGCTACAGCATCAATACACGCGATGAAAAACAGCTTCAGGAAGCCCGTAACGTGTTGCTGAAATGGAAGCCCAACATCGCCAAATTTGACAACGAAGGTTACAAGGCGGGGCTCGACTCGGGCGAGTTCCTGCTCGTTCATGGTTATAGCGGCGACCTTTTTCAGGTGGCCCAGGAGAACAGCAAAGTCCGCCTGCTGATTCCCCAGCAGGGGGTGACGATGAGCTGCGATGAGATGGTGATTCCAAAGACGGCTCAGCAGCCAGCCCTGGCCCATGCCTTCATCAACTTCCTTCTCGAACCTGACATCGCGGCGGAGAACATGGAGTGGATGGGCTACCTTTGCCCCAACCTGGAAGCGCTGAAAAAAGTGAGCCCGGAGTTCCTGCAAAATCCGGCGGTGACCATTCCGGAAGACATCAAGGCCAGGAGCGAAGTCATCCAGGATCTGGGGGCAGATCTGGCGAAGTACACCCGTGTCTGGGATGCCGTGAAGAAGTGACCTCTGCGGGGAGGCTCAAATCTCCAGCCACTCGACTTCGGGACAGCGTTCGCACAGTGTCCTGATCTCGTCAGGGCTCATCACCATGAAGGCGGTGGAAAGGGCGTCCGAAAGCGCCGCGGTGGGGGCCAGGGCATAGCTGCGTTTCCCCTGGATGGGCACGGGCGTCAGCGTGCGCGGATTCATGATGTGGGCCCCTTTGACCATGAAGCCGCTGCCGCTGAGGGCGCGGTCCTTCAGCTTCCTCTCCTGGGATTCATCCGCCAGTGTGACCGCCCAGGTTTCTTCGCCTTCGGGGCTTTCCAGGGCCAGCAGCGTGCTGTCTCCCGCATTCAAAAAAGCACGGGTGATGCTCCAGTCCTGCAGTACCTGCACGGCCTGGTCCAGCGCATAGCCTTTGCCCACGGCTCCCAGGTCGAAAATCATGTGGTCTGCCAGCACCCGAACGAGGAATCCCTCTTCACAAAGTTCAAACAACTGGCTGCCGACGCTGTCGCGGGCGAGTGCCAAGCGCTCTGCCTCCGGCTCCACCAGATTACCCTCGGCATTGCGCCAGAGATGCATCAGCGGACCGATGGTGATGTCAAAGGCTCCGTCGGTTTCCTCATGCACGGTTTTGGCCAGGCTGAGGCAGTCCCATGCCGCCAGGGAAACGGACACGCATTCCCCAGCGCGCAACTGGTTCAGCCGCGCCACATCACTCCCTGGGCGGAAGCGGCTCAGCTCATCCTCAAGACGGTCGATTTCCGCAAAGACTGCCTGGGCTGCCTGGGCTGCATAGACCGCATCCACATCCCCTTGGGCAATGATGACCTCAAAAGTGGTGGCCATCGCATCATGTGAGAAACGATGGTACTCCATCATGGTCGCAGGTTGAGACTGCCGGGGAATGCAGGCAGGGTGGGAGAAAAGGAGGGCGGCAGGGAGATGGTGCCCTCTGGGGGGCTCATGGAAGGGGCTGGGGCTGCCGGCGATGGGGCAGCAGGAGGTATCTCTGGCACTTTCACCGGCTCCGGGGCTGCTTTGCGCAGGAAGACGGTCAGGATGATGCCGGGGCGCAGGCCGTAGGGGTAGTGTTCGCTGTATTCACCGGCTTGGATCTTGGACTTCACCTCATCGTAAAACTCAGTGTCGGCCACGATCACATCGGCATCCAAAGCCGCAGGCACCTTGTCCTGATAGCCCACATTTTTCCAAGTGCGCCAGTACCAGGGCAGGGGCCAGCCTGCATCCCGGGTGATGACCTGGATTTTGGTCTCGCCTTTGCGGGTAGCCACATAGGTTTTCACCTCGCCCATCATTTTCAGCAGGCTCTTCTGCGTGTGCGAGTAGGCATAGGGATTGCGGGGATCCGCCGAATATTCAAACTGCGGGTTCTGATGCGTGCCTGTCAGCCGGATGGACTGGTCGCACAGGTGATACAGGCCCGCTGCGAGAGCGAGGTTGAAGAGCATCCGTATCACCCGGCCTGGCACCGCTGTCCAAATCGCCATGGCACCGACACCTGCGAGCAGGGTGAGCGAATGCTGGACGCTGAGGATGGACCATGGAGTCTTGTAGCTGAGCACGGAATAGCCGCCCAGCAGCACCAGGCTGTAAACGGAGAGGAAGACCAGAAAGGCCTGTTTTCCGGTGTTTTTAAACTCACCGACCACCGAATATCCCATGCCGATGACGGCCAGGCCCACGATGAGCGCCTCCGACCAGACCAGGGTATCTTTGTGCCAGACCAGCAGCATCAGGTAATAATGCCAGGGCTTTTCATGGCCGCTGCCCCCGCTGCGCTCCAGGTAGCTGATGTAGGTGGTGAAGCTGTCGGCGACGCCATGCCAGTCACGGAAGCCATTGGAAAAGGCGGCCACAGAAACCAAAATGGCAGGCAGCACCACCCACAGCCAGGGACGTGCGGGTCTGTTTTTGGTACGGGATGGCCCCAGGCTCATGCTGTTGCCTTTGCGAGGGGTGAACTCACCCACCAGGGCGCGGGCCACAAACCAACCCACCAGGGCTGCTCCGACATTGAGGACAAAGGTTTCCTTCGTCGCATGCTGAAAGCCTAGCGCACAGCCCCCGAGAATCAGCCATAGCCGGCTTCCCCCCTGGGAGTAACGCCAGAAGCAGCCCAAGGTCAGCGAAACCAGCAGCACCAGCAGCATCTCCATGATGAAGTAGCGGCTGTAATAAACCATCATGGGGGAAACCGCCGTCAGCAGCATGGCCACCACCGTGCCATAGCGCCCCAGGGCATCGGCAAACAGCAGCACCGTCATCAGGACACCGAGTCCGCAGAGGGCCGCCACCATTCGCAGATTGGCCTCCGTCCAGGTGTCCGGGGAAGCCCAGCCCGCCAATTTGCCCCAGAGAATGCTCACCTGATGGAGTGCCGGACCATGAAAGTCCTTCGGGTCATACTGAAAATGGCCGCTGTTCCAGAATTCCCCCAGCTTGATACCCAGGATCGCCTCATCGGTGTGCATGGGGCGAAAGCCCAGGCTGTAGGCACGATAAAAGTAGGCCAAGCCGAAGGCTAGCGCCACGAGGAGGATGAAGCTGAGCAACGATAAGGTGACTTCTTTGCGTGGGGCCATGTGCCCCTATGATGGCGGCTCTCAGCCTGCGTGCCAGTAGGAATATTAGCTGGAGAGTCCAAGTCGGCGGCATTCCCGGTCGTTTTCGGCCCTTCCTTTAATAGTTGAGGAGTCCATGAACACGCAAAACGACCCAAAAGGGCCGAAAACAGGGGCTGAAACAACAATTCGAGGTCAAAAAGACGAAAAAAACGCAAAAAGATGCATTTTCATCTTGCATGCCTCAGGATCTGATCCATACTCACAGCCCAGCAAAAAGCGGGTGTAGCTCAGTGGTAGAGCACTTCCTTGCCAAGGAAGATGTCGCGCGTTCGAATCGCGTCACCCGCTCCAGTTCTAACTAATAAGGAACTGGAAGGCACCCTCAGCCAATTTCCTTATTTTCATGTTCGTTTGGTCCAAGCTGTCGTCGGAAAAATGGAGCGATGCCTGGGAGGAACGTTTCGCAGGCAATACCGCCCTGAATTTGGTCATCACCACCGTCCCTGGGCGAACCACGATCCGCGTGGAAGCCTACGCGGAGAAGCGCAAGGAAGTCCTGGCTGTGCAGAAAATGTTTGGCGGCAGCGTCCGTGAAATTAAAAACCGCAACTGGGCAGCCCTTTCTGCTGGTGCCATGCCCCCGATTCAGGTGCGAGGCAAACTGGTCATTTGCAGTGCCCGAACAGCAGCCGAGCTCAAAAAAGCCCAGTCGGAGCACGCGGGAAAAGAAGTCATCGGCATCCCTGCGGACATGGCTTTCGGAACAGGACACCATGCCACGACGGCCACTGTGCTGCGCATGCTGGTGGATGCGGCGGCACCCCTTCAGGGACGTCCTTGGAAAATGGCCGATCTGGGCTGCGGGAGCGGCATCCTCGCCATCGCCGCTGCCAAACTCAGAGCCACGAAAATTTGGGGCTGCGATTTTGACCCCAAGGCTGTGGAAGTCTCTGTGGACAATGCCAAGCGCAATGGCACCCCGGACATCAAGTTTACCGAAACCGACATTCTGAAGTGGAAGGCCCGCGAGCAATACGACATCGTCATTGCCAATATCTTTTACGACATCCTAGAAGCGGGGTTTCCCCAGATCGTCCGCGCTGTGAAGCCTGGCGGCACACTCATGGTTTCTGGCATTTTAAAAACCCAGGCCACCCCGTGCCTGGCCGTGGCCACCGCCTTGGGAATCCGTTGGGAGCGCATCGTCACCCGAGGCAAGTGGGTGTCAGCCACCGGTATTTTGCCCGCCTGAAAGCCGAAGGGCGATCAGCCCGGTGACTGGTCGAAAGGGGAAACCACCTGAGGATAGTCGGTCAGTTGAACCAGTTGAATGCTGTAACGACTGGCAATCGCATCGGCCTCGGATTCCGGGTAGTCATCGCGATAATAGACTTCCTTGATGCCGTAGGCGCAGAGCATCTGCATGCAACTCGTGCAGGGTTTGGTCGTGCAGGCCACCAGCTTCACATTGCCACGGGTAAACAGGCTGCACAGATTCACCTCCGCATGGAGCATGTATTTGCGGCGGTCATCGCGGTCGATCCAAAATTCTGGATCAGCGTTGTAGCCGGGGGCCAAACCGTTGTAGGCGGTGCCAATGACGCGGTTGTCATAATCAATGGCCACGGCCCCGACCTTGCGAAAGGGATCCTCAGATCGCAGGCTGGCAACGTGGGCCAGTGCCATCGCGTATTCAGGGATCGTCAGTCGGGTCTTGGAATTTGGCATGGGCAGACAGAGCCGAAACGCCCAAAAGCGTCAACGAAGAAGGCATGATTTGAAATAAATGTGACTACTGTTCAAATGATTTATTGCATGTGTGTTCAAAAGAACTATTTCTTTAAATACTTAATGCTTATGAACCAACAGCGTCACAATAAGATCTCCCGTCTCATTCGCCATCTCAAGCAAGTGATCCATACGGATAATGGATCGCTCGTTCGTCGTCGGGATTTGCTGTCAAGCCGTCAGGGAGACATACAGCTCGAGCTCGACTTTGGCGATACGCGGGGTGCGCTTGCCCGCCAGCGATGGCTGGAAGGGGGTGTCGTCGAATCCTCAGTATTGCATTAAACCTGATTAAAGAATGAAAAATCAGGAAATTTCCCTGAGGCTCAATGCGTTTGAATCGGGCTCCAAGTGGTAAAAAAGTGACATTTGAAACATTCTCTTCGCTTCAAAGGTCGTTTTTAGGATAGACAAGCGGCACCACAGTTGCTTTTATCACTTTTTAGCGAATCGGAATTTATCCCCCCAATCTCCGCCTTTCCCTCACGTATGACAGCCTGCACACCCCATTCTCACCGCTCTTTGTTGATCGCCATCGCATTAGGCGGCGTGCAGTTGATGGGACTTTCTTCCGCTTTGGCTCAGTATGGTGCCTCCCCCACACAGACTGGCCTGTTTTTCGACGACCTTCGTGCCCGCCAAAAGGCAGAGCGTGCGGCCACGAATTCAGGCACTCGTGATGGCGATGTGACCTATGATTACAAGAGTGGCGTTTATCGCTCCAACGAAGAGGAAGGCATGGGGCAGCGCTCCACCGACTACCAGGCCGCCCGTGAGATCGCCCGTCCTTCTGTCCGCAGCGGTGGTGCAGCCTATTCTGCCCGCACAGTGGGTGATTACACCAACTACGCTGGCCAGTACACATCGCCGACAGGCTTCTTCGCGCCGACCTACGTTTCAGATCCATTCCTGAACGGTCGCCGCAACGTGAAGGTGGGGCCCATCAACGTCGGTTTTGGCCTCTACCAGGGTTTTGAATACAACGACAACGTCAATCGCTCGGGCACTAACCCGCAGTCGGATGTCATCAGCACCACTTTGCTGAACATTGATGCCAATTATCAGGTCACCCAAAACAACCGCCTGTCCATTTCGACGGCCATTGGCTTTGACCATTACTTCGACAATCCCGATCTCGCCCCCTATGGCGGCGGCGATTTTGTGCTGAACGTGCTTCCGGGCAGCACCATCGCCTTTGATATCAAGGCCGGCCCAGTGTTCATCACAGTCTATAACCGCACTTCTGTCCGTCCGGCTGTCCGCAATGACTTCGCTTTGACCCAAAACCAAGTGTTCGGAGTGTTTCAGAATGACACAGGGGTTGCTGCCAACTGGCGCATCAACTCCGATTGGACACTGGCCCTTAACTACATGCATTCTTTTGCCGATCCTCTTGAGGAAGCTGAAGAAGGCACCGTGGACGCCGTCAATGACTCCCAGAACTTTGGCCGCACCACAGATTCCCTTCACGGTTCCCTCAGCTACAGCCCCACGGGTAGCTGGGTGGCTGGCGTCGAAGGTGGTATCACTAGCCTCCTTTACAATGGTGGCTTCAACAACGACGGCACGCTCAGCAACTTCGGCAGCTTCTTTGTTCTGCCAGTGGGGGACACCACCTACATCCGTCTGGCGGCTGGCTACCAGAACTTCGACTTTGAAGATGTCCGCTTCGCCAAAGGTTCAACGCAATTCCCACGAATTGGCGGCATCCCTCTGACCAACGAAGACAACAATGACCTCAGTGACTTCTACTACGGCGTAACCATCAGCAATCAGTTGAATTCCCGCGTCAGCCAGTCCCTGTCCTTTGGTCATGAGTCTTCCCTGAACGTGACTTCGAACTTCATCACCTCTGACTACATCAACTATGGCCTTTCGGTCATCGCCTGGAAAGGTAGCCGCATCTCCCTCAGCGGTTATTATGAAGACGCTGAAGCTTCTGGCGGTGCCTATGCTCAGGACCTTAGCCAGTATGGTCTCGACTTCCACGTCGCCCATCGCTTGTCCTCTAAAATCAGTCTCGGTGCTGGTTATCACTTTGGCCGCACCAATTCAAATGCCGCTGGTGAATTTGCAAGCTTCGGCAACTTCGATCAGCACGCGTTTAACTTTGACCTGACGTATGTGCTTTCGCCGAAGTGCAATGTGTCCCTGGGGTATCGGTACTACATCACTGATGTCACCTCTGGAGCTCCAGGCTTCAATAACCAGGACTTTGAGCAGAACCGCGTCATTCTAGGCGTCAATTACAACTTCTGATCTGTTTCGGGCTGTATTTCTCGCCCGTTCGATTCTTTTATCTGACTGCCATGTCTGTTTTTCGCACCTGCGCTTTTCTTCTCTTCACTTCCGCCAGCTTTTCTCTGGCGCAGGATCCGGGCTTTCGTGAACTTGACGAGCGCCGTGCTGCTACGCCGACACCAGCCCCGACCGGGGACGTCGCTCGTTCTGCTGCCGTTCTCAATTCGATGGATGTCCTTGATGACACCCAAATCATCGAGTCTGGAGATCTTATCAGCATGCGCGTGGTGGAAGATCGCCGTGAACCTCAGCAAATGCGCGTGGGTGCCACGGGAGAAGTGACGGCTCCGCATATTGGTCTCGTCAAAGCTGCTGGTCGCACCTGCCGCCAGCTTGCTTTTGAAGTGAAGCGCCGTCTCGAGCAGAACTACTACAATTCCGCTACCGTCGTGGTGTCCATTGACCTTAAGCGTCAGGACGATCCAAATGCTCGCGTGCGTTACGGCAGCTCCGAGATCGATTTCTTCACGGTTTATGGCCAAGTGCTCCGCCAG
Source organism: Prosthecobacter algae (assembly GCF_039542385.1). Lineage (NCBI taxonomy): Bacteria > Pseudomonadati > Verrucomicrobiota > Verrucomicrobiia > Verrucomicrobiales > Verrucomicrobiaceae > Prosthecobacter > Prosthecobacter algae. The sequence continues at coordinate 260,181 of NZ_BAABIA010000004.1, forward strand.
GGCAAGTATGAGCTTCCTCAAGACGAAGACATCACTATCAGCCAGGCCATCCTTCGTGCGGGTGGCTTTGCGCAGTTTGCCAATCCTCAGAAGGTCAAGCTGGTGCGCAAGACCGCCCAAGGCAACAAGACCATTCTAGTGAATCTGGACAGCATCATGCGCCAGGGAAACCTCGACTACGACGTTTACCTCCGCAAAAACGATGTGATCATCGTGGACGAGAAAAAAGTGAACTTTTAAGGCCCTCGCTGGTTAGATATAGGGTCTTTTTGAACTTGTGCGTGTCCTGAACTTTCGAATGCAAAGGCCGCTTTGGCGTGGCATCATGCATGTCCATGCATCTGCCACCACAGATGACTCTATCTTTTTGCCGTGAATAATCCTCCTCCGAACCTTCTGGATGCCAACTTGGCTCTGCCTGGGCAGAACCCGTCCACCAACCTGAACCGGATTCATGAGACTTCGGCCAAGTTTCAGCGCTACCGCCTGTTGCTGGCCCGCCGCTGGTGGTTTCTTTTGCTGACTGCAAGCATCGGGGTTTGCATTGCTGCCTTGCAGATCATGAACAAGCCGGTGAACTACACCTCGCTGGCCAAACTGGTGGCTGGTGGCCGCATGGTGGCACAGGGGGACCTGAACTGGCAGGAGACCATGCAGGACTTTTACGGGACGATCACCGAGACCCTGGAAAGTGCCGATCTGAAGAAGCGCACCCTTACCCGCGTGCAGGCCCTGCACCCGGATCTCAAGGACTCCGAGGTGGAAATCAAGGTCAGCCAGACCCGTGGTTCGGCCATTTTTAACGTCTTTGCCATCGGTGCAGAACAGAAGTACACGCAGATTTTCCTCGAAGCTCTGCTGGATGAGTTTGTCTCTTTCCGCCAGCAGATCCGCGAACAGGGATTGGAGCGCGCCCTGAACACCTTCACCGAGACGGTGGTTAAAAAGAGCAAGGAACTCGAAGATCGTGGGGAGAAGCTGGAGGCCTTCCGCAAAGCAAACAACATCGTGACCCTGACGAATGGCAACAACGAAGCGGCGGCCTTCCTCATCAGCCTCAAAATTAAAAAGAAGTCTCTTGAGACGGAACTGAACGATATCACCCTGGCCCTGGCAGATGTGGATCAGGCGATGATCAACCGTGAGCGTTCTCTCACCACTGCTCCCCAAGGCAGCCCTGCGGCCCCAGCTCCCACAGATAAACCGGCACCGAATGTTGAGACCACCAACAACAGTCTCGGACTCACTTCCGTCGAGCGGGATTACCTGGAAACCCGCAAGAGCATCCTACGATTGGAAAATGAGCGGCTGAAACTTCTCAAGTCCTTCAAGGGACAGCACCCGATGGTGGTGGATGTGGATGAAAAAATCGAGTCTGAGAAAGCTCTCCTCGCCAATTTCCAGGAGGAGATCATCAAGGAGCTTCGCGGCCAGCAGGCCGACTTAGAGCGCCGTGTGCGCGGTATGGAGCAGCAGATTGTGGCCCAGGAAAAGGAGGCCATTGAGCTGGGGTCCAAGTTGGCCCAGCACGAACGCCTTGAGGAAGAGTTTAAGGCGACCAAGCTGGCCCACGACCGCATGTTTGAGCGTGTGCAGGAATTCCAGCAGTTGCAGAACGTTCAGACCGACTACGTGGCGGTGCAGGAGCATGCTTCGTTGGCCCTGAAGACTGATGCTCAATGGCTGACACCTCTCAGCATTGGCCTTGTTTTAGGTTTGGCTGCGGGCGTCATCATCCTCCTGATTTTTGATCATCTGGATGACCGGATGAACTCCTTCAGTGAGTTCCAGTCCATTTTCCCTGGGGAGGCCGTTCTGGGTCAGGTTCCCGATCAGCGCCAGCGTGGCGACGTGCAATTGCTGCAGCCCAATGATCAGCGCCATCTCTACGCAGAGGCATTCCGCAACATTCGTTCGTCCATTCTATTCAAAAACTGGCAGGGTAAAATGCCCAAGACGATCTTGATTACCAGTGCGGTTCCGAACGAAGGTAAAACGACGGTCACTTCGAATCTCGCTGTGACGCTCGCCCTTGGCGGTGCCCGCGTCTTGCTGGCAGACTGCGACTTGCGCCGTGGCGGTGTCAGCGAATTGTTCAAGCTCCCTGTCAGCCCAGGTCTGACCGAGGTTCTGCGCGGCAGCCTGCATTGGCGTGATGCCGTTCAGGAAACCTCCACCCGCAATCTGCACTTACTGGCCCGTGGTGAAGTGTTCGACCAGACTTCCGAGATGCTGCTTTCCAAAAAAGCCGAGGAAGTGCTGCATGAGATGGGGGCTGAATACGATTACGTCGTCTTCGACAGTGCTCCTGTTCTCGTGGCGGACGACACGGGCAGCTTTGCCCCGAAAGTGGATACGGTCCTCTTTGTAGTCCGCATGTCCTCCACCATGGCCCGACTCAGCGGTAAGGCGCTCGATTCCTTGTATGAGCGTCAGGTCAATGTCGGCGGCGTGATCCTCAACCGGGCTTCCACCAGCCTCAAAGAGTACACGTATTACAATTACGCCAGCTACTACTACACCCCTGCTGCTCGCAAGGACGCACCGCCTGCACCCGCCAAAGTCTGATTCGCCTGCCCCTTTTCTGAGGCGTCCAAATAGCATTCAGCCTAAAATGGGAGTGTGAAGTGTCTTTTCCTTCCGGCGCAGCCGCCCGAGGGGAGCGCGGAGATTCGCTTCGCGGCTTCGCACCTCTCCGCAAGCCGAAATAAGATGCAGCGCAGCCACCGCTTTATTCAATGAAGGTGACGAACGAACACCAGCCTGAAATTTAATCTGGTAGATCGATATCGCCAGCCCCTCACCTAGCCTCTCCCAGAGGGAGAGGGACAGTCGCTTGGTCTGCTATATTTAAGGCAAAAAGACGTCCCCCTCCCCAGAGAGGAGAAGGCAGGGGTGAGGAATCGAGGTGATTTTTGCCAATCGTATTAGACTTCTTATTTCGTCAGGTCGGTATGAAGCGATCAGTAGCGGGTGATGGTTTCGTGGAGGTTTAGCACCACGCGGCAGAGGCTGGTCCAGGCGGCGAGTTCTGGGAGGTCGCCTGAGGGAGCGGGGCGAATGCCCGTGGTGAGGAGTTTTTTGGCGTCTTCCGGGGTGGTCTGGAAGACCTCCCGCTGGCTTTTGAGAAATCCTAGGAGGCTGGTTTCTTCGGCGGGCTTGGGCTGACGTGCCAAGGTGCGCTGGAAGATGATTCGGAGGCGGTCAGCGTCACTGCCAGCGGGGAGTTTTTCCGCCAGGGTGCGGGCTGCTTCGACGAAAGTGGGGTCATTCAGCAGGGTGAGGGCCTGCTGCGGAGTGTTGGAGACATTGCGTGTGGCGGTGCATTCATCGCGGGCTGGGGCATCAAAGTTGGCCAGCATAGGATGCAGGAAGGTGCGCTGCCAGTGCATGTAAACACCCCGGCGCCATTGCCGGTCATCGGTGCTGGCCAGGTAGTCCCGGCTGGGGAACTGTAGATTCTCGTAATAGCCTCCAGGCTGGTAAGGTTTCACGCTGGGGCCGCCGAGATCCAGATTCAGCAGACCGGCGGCAAAGAGGGCGTTGTCGCGCACAAATTCGGCCTCCAGACGGCGTGGATTTTGGAAGGCGAGCAGGCGATTGCCCGGGTCTGCATCCTTCAGTTCTGGGCGGGTTCGGCTGTCCTGAAGGTAGGTGTGGCTGGTGACGATGAGTTGCATGAGATGCTGGATGTCCCATCCGCTGTCCCGAAACTCCACGGCCAACCAATCCAGCAATTCAGGATGGCTGGGCGTTTCGCCCTGGGCTCCCAGATCATCCACGGCCTGGGAGAGGCCATTGCCAAAGAACTGTTTCCACAAGCGGTTGACGAAGGTGCGAGCTGTCAGGGGATTTTCAGCCGAAGTCAGCCACCGTGCCAGATCCAGACGAGACTGGCGGCTGCCTTCTTTGGCTGAACCACCCGTCAAGAATTGCGGCGGGGCAGGCGGGCAGATTTCGCCGGTCTCATCCATCCAGTTGCCACGCGGCAGGCGGCGGATGGTGAGGGGGGCCTTAATGGGCACCGTCACCTGGGTCCAGGCCTTGCCTTCATTGCATTCTAGAACTTGGTCATGAAGGCCCTGCCAGGTGGTCTTGGCCTCTGGGCTTTGGCCAGACTGCCGCAGCCAGGCCTGGGCAAGAGTGACATCTTTAAGGTCGCCCTTCTTCAAAGCTTCCATGAGCGGAAGCTGCCAATTTTCTGCCAACGGGCTGAGCGGGGCGATGCGGGCGAGGGAGATGCGCAGGCAGCCAGCATTGTGATTGGGGATTCGGACAGTGAAGGTCTCATCAGCCTTCACTTCCACGGGCACATCCAGTAGCCAGACCGCAGTCTGTTTGCTTTTGGCCTGTTTGGCTGAAGTCTTCCAGCCAGCGGTGACACCGGGTTTTTCCACGGTGCCGGCGTAGAGGGGCTCTTTGACATCTGCATCGGCGAAAAAGACGGCCAGTGGGGTGTCTTTTTCGGTAGCGGCCGGGCGATGACTGAAGGCAGGGGCGATCATCAGGCCATTGGCGGTGCCTGAAAGCTCAAGACTGTCTTGATGGCTAGCACGGGGCAGGAGCTCGATCTTCACGGCGGCGATGCGTCCTGGTTCAGGCTTGAAGGTGACGGTGGTGGCCTGTGCGGCTTTGGCGGCGATGAGGAGGCTGCCATCCGGCATCTGGGTAATCGTGGAAGGGTCTGGCGGTGGCGGCGGAGCCTCCTTCGCAGGTTTGGGTGGTGGAGCGCCTTTTTTGGTTGGGGGTGCCAGGCGGGTGGATGCCTCCAGCGGCGGAATCTGCCAGGGATCCTGCGAGCGGGTCAGCACCGCCAGTGTTTCCTGCCTCCATGAGGCCACCTGCGCGGCGGGTGCAGCCTGGATGGCGTGGAGGGCGAGCTGCTGCATCTGGCTGCGCAGTTTTTCCAGGCGGGTTTTCAGGTAGGGGCTGTCCACCAGGATCTCAGGCGGGAAGGGGTGCTCGTTGCTCCAGCCCTTCAGCTCTTCGACGGGCGTGTAACCGTAGCTGGCATAGACGCCGAACTGCTTCACATCGGCAAAGTAGGCGGACATGGAGTAGAAATCACGGGCGGTGTAGGGATCGAACTTGTGATCGTGACACTCCGCGCAGCCGAGCGTGGCCCCCATCCAGGTGCCACCCACGGTGCGCACGCGGTCGGCTTGGTATTTGGCCAGGTATTCCTTCGGCTGGGCACCGCCCTCGCGGGTCATCATGTTGAGGCGGTTGAAGCCTGTGGCCACCAGTTGTTCCGTCGTGGGATGGGGCAGCAAATCGCCCGCGAGCTGCTCGAGCGTAAATTGGTCAAACCTCTTGTTAGAATTGAAAGCGGCAATGACGTAATCGCGGTAGGGAAAGATGCGCTGGTTCTGGTCGCCATGAAAACCGACGGTGTCGGCAAAGCGCGCGACATCCAGCCACCAGGCCGCCCAGCGTTCGCCAAAGTGGGGCGACTTCATCAGCCGGGTTGCCAGGGTGTTCACGGCTGTCTGGGGATTGATCTGAAAGGCCTTTTCAAATTCGGCCGCTTCCTCAGGGGTGGGAGGCAGGCCCACAAGGTCCAGGCTGAGCCGCCGCACCAGGGTGCGTGGTGCGGCCAGGGGGGAAGGGGAGATGCCCTTTTTCTGAAGGGTGTCCTGAATGTAGGCATCAACCGGGTTGGCATGGCCTTGGGCTTTTTTCGTGGGCGGGAGATTGGGCCTAACCAGAGGTGTGTAAGACCAGTGCGGCTCGTATTCGGCCCCTTGGCGTATCCATTCGGCCAGTAGGGTCTTTTGGGCCTCGGTCAGTGTTTTTTTCGATTCCGGAGGCGGCATCACATCATCCTCATCGTGGCTGTGGATGCGCTCTAGGATGCTGCTTTCCTCGGGTTTGCCCGGCAGGATGGCCTTCATCTCGATCGCCGCCTCCCGCACATCCAGGCGCAGATCTGCCTCGCGGTGGTTTTTATCCGGCCCGTGGCAGGCAAAGCAGTAGTCAGAGAGGATGGGGCGGATGTCGCGGTTGTAGCGCAGATTCCCTCCAGGCGCAGCCTGGGTGGCGGTGGCAAGGGCCAGGAATAGGAGCAGTCGTGACTTCATGATGACGAGTAAAACGGCAGTATGAAGGAAGATACGTGACTTTGTCTCCCTGGATTTCGCGAAGGCATGGCCAACTCTGCTCCGAGGCATGGGAAATCAGCGGATTGGCAACCTCCGAAGTCATCATGCAAAGTTCATGAAATCGCTGAATTTCAGGAAAGGGTGAATACTTCCGGCCATCGAGGGGTCTATGCAGGGGTAAACCAGCCACTTTCCCCCCATGAAAACTTTCAACCCCACCTCCGTTTTGGAGACTCTGGAGTCCCGCTTGGCCCCCGCTGGCCTGGTGACTCTAAACCTAACCGCCGCAGGTGCCCTGACCATCACTGGCGATGCGGATCACAATGATTTTGTCATCACAGAATCTGGCGACCAATGGACGATCACCGCCTTGGCCGGTGGCGCGACAGACACGCAGTTCCAGCTCAATGGTGGAGCTGCATCCACCTCGCTCACCTTTGATGCGCCTTTGTCCGTCAAGGCCATTCTGGGCGCTGGCAATGACGAGATGATTTTGGATGGTATCTCACTCCCCGGTGCGCTGAATGTGAACACAGGAGATGGCGATGACATTCTGGATCTTACCTCTACGGCCCTGGGTGGTACGGCCACCGTGGTCATGGGCAATGGTGGGGATTATTTCACAGCCGGGGGTGACCTGTTTTTTGGCAGGGGCCTGAGCGTAAACCTGGGCAACGGATCCAATACCTTTGAGGTGAATGCGGTCACTTTGACCTCCAATGGCAACATCTCGGCCTTGGCAGGCGGCACGGTCTCGGAGGGGCAGGAGTTCCTGTTCAAAACGGGCGTTGGGCAAGTGAATGGGGCGCTGACTCTGCGAACCACGACCAACAGCTTCACCGACTTTGAGATTGGCGACTCACTGACGGATTCCCTCACCGTGACCAAGGCGATGACGCTGCACGCCCTCGGCGGAGAGGATATCGTAACTTTGCGCGGTGACCTGAATGTCGGCGGCCTGCTGGCCCTGCGCATGGGGAATGGCGCCAATACCGTCATCACCACCAATTTGGACGAGCTTTCTTCCCGTGGGTTTACCTACACTGGAGGGACGGGCGATGACGATTTTCTTTTGGAAGCTCGGGAAGTGATCATTGAGGGCAATTTTGCCTTCAGCGCGGGTTCGGGAACGAACAAGCTGGATGTTTTTACGTCTGAATACTTCGGTGCCAGCGGTGCCCTGACCTATACCGGCGGCATTGGGCAGGACGACCTGATTCTCGATGGACCCGAAGTCTTCGTGGGTGGCATCGTCACGATGAATGCCTCCAGCGGGAGCAACTCCTTGGGCATCAATGCCGTGGCTGCCAGTGTGGGCGGCGTTCGTTACACCGGTGGTACCGGCACGGACGTTGTGGACATCGGCCAATTTGAAGGGAATTCCGATCTCATCACTGTTCGTGGCGGGGTGAGCATCAGCACCGGGGCTGGCGATTCGGAAGTGATGGTGCGCAATGGCTTCATCGAGGGCAACCTGAGTGTGATCACGGATGCCGGTTTCGGCTATGCGGATACCGTCCAGTTCCTGGAAAGTGATTTCCTGAGCAATGTCGGTGTCAGTCTGCGCGGCAATGCGGACAGCGATGTGATCGTTCGCGATAGCATCTTTGACCGCAACGTCACCGTGGCCACGGGCAATGGTGTGGACTATGTGCAGTTCGATACGGATACCGCCGTCTCGTCCATCAAAAGCTTCTTTGACGGCTATGTCCGTGTGCTCCTGGGCAATGGTGACGACGTTTTCCTGGCAGGTCATAACCCCGTGGTAGATACCGTGGGGAATGTGTTCAAAAGCTACATTGATGTGGATGGTGGCGCTGGTTATGACATCGCCTACTTCATGAACAGTGCTGCTTACAACAACGGCTTCGACGGCCCGCTGCCCTGGACCTATCGGGTGGAAGACTATGCCTGATCCACTCGCGGTAGAAACCCGCTCTTAACATCTCCATAAAAAAGTCTTCGGCATTTCTGCCGAAGACTTTTTGTTTTGAACTTGGTTAGGCCGTGCTGGCAGGGCCTCAGGGCTCCTTGGCGTAATCGGCGTAGGCTTCGGCAATCTTGGCCGCCTTCTCATCGCCCAGGTGGAAGATGAAGCGGTGGCGGAGGGTGAGCTTCTCGCCTTTTTTCAGGGTCATGGCACCACTCTCAGACTTCGGATCCAGGGACTGAAGGCCGAAGGGGTTGGCGGTGAAGAGGCCGTAGGTGCGCACGTGCCATGGGGTGGGGTGGCGGAAGCTCTTCGGGTGGTTTAGCATGGCGACGCCGACGTGCTTACCATCCACGATGCCGTGGTAGTCACACCAAGTGGCACGCTTGGCCCAGGCGTCTGCATCGGTCTGGCCTTCGCTGTTGATGATCTTGCCGGTGCCGCGCTCTTTCTTTTCCTTTTCCACGGCCATGTTGGTTGGCACGCGGATGCTGAGGCCGGAGTCTTTTTTGTCGTCCACCAGGGTGTCGCCTTCGGTGGCGATGAGGTCGATGTCCACGTCAATCAGGCGGGTGCCGTTGACGACTTTGAAGGTGTGGCGGCGGACTTCTTCGAGGGTCTTTTTGCCGGAGGCGTCCACGTAGTCGGCCACAGTGGTGAAGGCGGCGGTTTCGCCAGCCTGGATGTCTTTGAGTTCGCGGTGCTTGATGGCCCCCAGGTGCTTCACGCGCTCCTCGGTCTTGGCATTGGGTTTGTCGCCAAAGGTGGCGCGCTCGGCCCAAGTATCGTAACCGCCGATGTTTTCATGGCCGAAGCAGAGGCCGCGATGGTGAGGGTGGTCATGCTGCTCGCCTTCCACGGTCTTCATGGGGTAGGCGCGGGTCATCGTCTGACCGCCTGGGCCGATGATGGGCCAGAGGTAGGGTTTGTTGGCCTGATCCACGACGTATTCGGTGAAAAATTCACCGTCAATTTTGACCACGGCACCACCGGTGGCGGTTTTTTCCACCGTGAAGGTGGCGGCTGAGGCGCTGAATGAAAAGGTGCCAAGAAGGATGGCTGAGAGCAGGGGCGTGAACTTCATGATGGAGAATGAAACAAGGGCATACAACAACGCCGCTGCAACGTGTATTCTTCCGGCGTGCATTCATCATTCCGTGATGGCGTGATCGCCAAAATGGAGTTAGCAAACAGCCCCTTTTCCTTTCCTCTCCTTTTCTATGGCCGGTTTTTTCAAGTCCCTCCTGCAACGATTCACCAAACCCGACATCGATTGGGATGAGCTGGAGGCTGCCCTGATCACCGGGGACCTGGGCCCCAAGCTCTCCATGCAGATCGTGGACGACCTGAAGGCCCAGAGCCGCAAGCTGCATGGCGCGGACATCGTGCAGGTGGCGCGCGAGCACATCCGCAAGATCTTGCCTGAAAAGGCGGCTGCTTTGACCCCTTTCGAAGGAAAGCCGAAGGTCGTCCTCGTTATCGGCGTCAATGGCACCGGCAAGACCACCTCCACAGCCAAGCTGGCGCATCTGCTCCATCAAAGCGGAAAAACGGTGGTGCTGGCAGCGGCGGATACCTTCCGCGCGGCAGCAGTGGAGCAATTGGAAGTCTGGTCTCAGCGGCTGAACATTCCGATGGTGAAGGGGCCGCCGAATGGGGACCCTGCCTCCGTCTGTTTTGAGGCTTACGACCTCGCCAGCCGCACGCAGGCTGATTTCCTGCTGTGTGACACGGCCGGCCGCCTGCACAACAAGCACAACCTCATGGAGGAGCTGAAAAAGATCCATCGCATCCTGGGTCGCAAGGACAGTACCTCCCCGCACGAGGTGCTGCTGGTAGTGGATGCCACCACCGGGGCGAATGCCCTGCAGCAGGCGCGTGAGTTTAACAAGATCATCCCTCTCACCGGCGTCATCGTGACCAAGCTGGACGGCAGCGGTAAGGGGGGCATCCTGGTGACCATCCAGCAGGAGCTGGGCGTGCCCACGCGCTACATTGGTCTGGGAGAAAAGGTGGAGGAGTTTCAGCCCTTCAACAGTCAACGTTTTGTCGAGGAACTGCTATGAGCCTGGAACTGCCGGTCACGATCGACATTGCCTCGGACGAGCATTACATGCGCGAAGCCCTGCGGCTTGCGCGAAAGGCGGCGCGCCAGGACGAGGTGCCCATCGGTGCTGTGATCGTCCACAAAGGGCAGATCATTGGGCGTGCCTGGAATCAGGTGGAGACCCTCAAGGATGCCACGGCCCATGCGGAGATGCTGGCGCTGACTCAGGCAGAGAGCGCGATGGAAGACTGGCGCCTGGCTGATTGCGATCTTTACGTGACTAAGGAGCCCTGTCCCATGTGTGCTGGTGCCATTGTTCACTGCCGCATCCGCCGGGTGATCTTTGGCTGTGGCGATAGCAAAGGCGGTGCCGCAGGGGGATTTTGGAATCTGCTGCAGGCGCCCAATTTGAATCATCGCAGTGAAATCACGCCAGGGGTTTTGGCGGAGGACAGCATCGCCTTGCTGAAGGCTTTTTTTGCCGATGCCCGCAAACGCAAAGCTTTGGGGATCGTCCATACCAAAGGCATTGGCTCGCCACCGCCGACTTCTGATCCGACGATTTTTGACGGTCCTTGAGCGGGTTTGGGTGCTTCGCCACGCCAGGGCCTTGGAGATGGAGGGAATTGCGTTCTGCCCGGCGGGCTCTTTTGCTCATTTTTTGCTTCCCGCAGGCGGGGGCTTTTGAGTAGCATCCTGATCATGAGCGACACGACTTGGCATCTCATCAAAGCGGCTGATAAGCAGGAGTATGGCCCCATCACCACCGAAACCCTGATGGGCTGGGCCAGCGAGGCCAAAATCTCGCCCATGGACAAACTTTCCAATGACGGGCGACGGAGCTGGCAGCGCGCGCCGATGATCCTGGAACTGCAGATGGACTGGCTCATTCAGATGCCGGACCAGTATCTGTATGGGCCGACCAATGTGGCCACGATTCAAGAATTTTTGGCGACTGGGGAAATCGATGAAAATGTGGTGCTGATCAATTGCGTGGATGCCACGGAATCGCGTCTTTCCGACCAGGCCTTTTTTGGCTTCAGCCCGCGTCATACCCGCAGCGCCGAGACCACGCTGATGGGATCGCAGTGGCCGGACCTCCAGCGCGGCAGCACCGATGCCGTCCTGCAGCAGCGTGTGGGGCTTCTGGAAAAGCAGATCGTGGAGTATCAGCGCTCGCTGGACCAGTGGGAGACCAGCTACAACAGCCTGCGCCAGCAGTTCATCGAGGCCACCGGACGCGAGCCGCTCTGATGCGGGGCGTTTTACTTTTTGGGTCGTGTTTGAAAGGTGGGTAACCGCACTTTCCACTTCATGGCGGCCAGGCGCAGGAGCAAAATGACCGACATGGCTGCGTAGCGATGGCTTTCCGAAGGCGGGAAATAGCTCTCCAACAGTACAAAGACCGTGGCTCCAATGCCCACGGCGGTGGCATATAGCTCCACCTCGGCCCGAAGCACCCACGGGATCTCACTGCGTAAAACGTCCCGCAGGATGCCGCCGGCCACGCCGGTGACGATGCCGAGCAAGACGGCGATCACTCCAGGGGAGCCTAACAGTAGGGCTTTCTCCGTTCCCACAATGCCAAACAGGGCCAGGCCAAAGGCATCGGCCAGGGTCAAGGCACGGCTGGGGATCTCAATGAAACGGGCCAGCACAAAGGTGCCCACCGCAGCCACCAGCGACCAAGTGATGTGATCTGGGGCCTGGATCCAGAAGACGGGGCGCACCCCCAGGCAAAGATCGCGGATGGTACCACCGCCCACGGCCGTGACGAGGGCCAGCACCACGGCCCCGAAAAGGTCCATGCGCTTGCCTTCGGCAGCTAGGACGCCTGAAACGGCACAGACAGCGCAGGCGGAATACTCGATCCAGGGTGGCATCGGCGCATTCTGAATGGTTTTGGACAAAAATCGAAGAGCAACTGAGGCCGATTCTGAACAGGACCCTCATCCATACGCGCCCCGCTGCATGCTTTCATGGTAGAAGCAAGCCCGCAATCAGGCTAAAAATGAGGGGGGAGTGGCCATTTTGAGGTCCCAAAAGCATGAGCTTGTGAAATTTTTCACAAATTCGGGTTGCCCGTCGTAAAGCCTTCCTGATAATGCACACGCCCCCATGGCAGCACTTCTCGCCAGCTTCGACTTTGCCTTCCTCATCACTTCGGTGGTGAAGATCGTTTTCCTGACCTTTTTGGTCATCTTGCCCATGGTCGCTTACTCCGTGTATGCGGAGAGGCGATTTTCGGCCATCATCCAGGACCGTGTCGGCCCGAACCGAACCGGGATTCCCCTGACTTTGTTTGGTTTCAAGAAAGACATCCAGATCTTCGGCATCGGCGGTCTGGTGCAGCCCATGGCAGATGGCCTGAAGTTCCTTCTGAAGGAAGATTTTACTCCCAAGTCGGTCAATACCTTCTATTACTGGCTCGCCCCGGCGCTGACGATGGTCCCTGCGCTGATGACCTGCGCCGTGCTTCCCTTTGGCAGCGAACTGGACCTTTCCTTCCTCAATCCCCTGATTGAAAAGCTGGGTGGCACAGGATTCACCGCCCCGGTGAAATCCGTGATTGCCGACCTCAATGTCGGTCCTCTGTTCACCTTCGCCATCGCTTCACTGGGCGTTTACGGCATCGTTTTGGCTGGTTGGTCGTCCAATTCGAAGTATCCTTTCCTCGGTGGGGTGCGCGCCTCGGCGCAGATGATCTCCTATGAGCTGTCTCTGGGCCTCTCCATCATTCCGGTGCTGATGGTTTTCGGTGAGCTGAACCTTTCTAAGATGTCCGCTTTCCAGGATGCCAACGGCTGGCTGCTGCTGCCTTTCTGGGGCGAAGGGCTGACGCTCGAGCGCTGGGTGCTGCTGGTGCCGATGGTGATTTCTTTCTGCATCTTTACGGTGGCGATGTTCGCCGAGACCAACCGTCTACCTTTTGACCTTGCCGAGTGTGAAACGGAACTCGTGGCCGGTTACCACACTGAATACAGCTCCATGAAGTTCGCCCTGTTCTTCCTGGGTGAATATGCGGCCATGATCATTGGTTCGGGTTTGGCGGTGACGCTTTTCCTGGGCGGATGGAGCATTCCTTTCTGGCCTTTCTTTGAATACATCGGGCAGAAGATCGGGATGGACACGGTTTTTGGCTGGTTTGGCAGCAGCTTCCAGCTTCATTACGCCGCTGGTTCCACCCCCATCTGGCTGGGCCTTCTGCACATCGCCACCTTCTTCCTGAAGGTCATCGTCTTCATCCTTTTCTTCATCCTCATTCGCTGGTCGCTACCGCGTTTCCGTTTTGACCAGCTCATGAAGTTGGGCTGGCTGTTCATGTTCGAACTGGCCCTGGCCAATGTCATCCTGACTGCCGTGATCATGGCTTGCTTTGTGAAGTAATTCTCCCCTCCGATGGCAACAATTATCGTCCAACGCCCCAAGCTCTCCTGGCATGAGAGGTGGTTCATTTCCACGCTCGTTAAGGGTCTGAAAATCACGCTGGGACACGCCCTCAAAACCTTCCGCGAAATCGTCGGCGGCAAGGAGAAGGTGACCATGGAATATCCCGAGCAGAAGTGGGATGCCAGCCTGCCTTCTTACTACCGTGGTGCGCCTGCCCTGGTGACTGATGAGCAGGATCGCGAGCGTTGTGTGAGCTGTCAGCTCTGCGAGTTCATCTGCCCGCCCAAGGCCATCCGCATCACGCCAGGGGAAATTCCGAGCGATGATCCGTGGGCAAAGGTGGAGAAGCGCCCGAAGGAATTCGATATTGACATGACCCGCTGCATCTATTGCGGCATGTGCGAAGAAGTCTGCCCCGAGCAGGCCATCTACCTCCGCAAAGATTACGCCATCACGGGCGAGTCACGCGCTGAGTTGGTGCACGATAAAAAGAAGCTCTATGAGATCGGCGGCAAGCGCATCGGGCTGGTCAACAAGTGGAATGAACTGAAGTAGAGCCATGCCGTCCATTTTCTTCTATCTCTTCAGCGCCATGACCTTGGGCTTCGGCCTATTGGTGGTGACTGCGCGGAATCCGGTCACCAGCGCCCTGTCTTTGGCTGCCAGCTTTGTCGGCCTGGCCGCCCTTTTCCTGGGGCTGGACGCCTACTTCATCGGCACGATCCAGATCCTGGTTTATGCAGGTGCCGTGATGGTGCTGTTCCTTTTCATCATCATGCTTTTGGACATCAAGGCTGAGGAAGGCAAGAAGCCGAATCTGCCTGCGGTCATCGGCGGCATCACACTGGCGGTGATTTTGGCCCTTCAGATCACCACGGTCTGCAGTAGCTTTAACAACGGAGCAGTCAAAATTAAGGATGCACCTCTGGCCCTTCAGCAGGCGGGTGAAACGGCTAAGCTGCCGACTATTGCCAACGATCTCAAGGCTGGTGTGCTTCCGGATACGAAGCTCATGGGTCTGACGCTTTTCCAGAAATACGGCTTTCACCTCCAGGTGGTCGGACTGCTGCTCCTCGTGGGCACAGTCGGCGTGGTGGTGCTGAGCAAGCGTGAGAAAGGAGTCAAGGACGCCTGATGGTCACACTCAATCATTACCTTATCGTCAGCGGCATGCTATTCGCCCTCGGTCTTGCCGGGGTCATCGCACGGCGCAATATCATCATCATCTACATGTGCCTGGAGATGATGCTGAGCGCTGCCAACTTGACGCTCGTGGCCTTTTCCCGCTTTCGGGTGACGGATGGCCTACCTGATTACGCCGCCCAGTCGCTGGTATTCTTCACCATTACGGTGGCCGCTGCCGAAGTGGCCGTCGGTCTTGCCATCATCGTTGCTCTCTACCGTGCGAAGCAGAGCGTCGAAACTGAATCCGTCACCAAGCTGCAAGGCTAAGCGCAACCGAGAATCTCCCGCTCCATGCCCGCCCAGGACGCCGCCCCCACACTCCCTTCATTGCTGCTGCTGCTGCCGTTTTTTACGGCACTGACCATCTTGCTTGGACACAAACTGCTGAAAAACGTCAGCGTGTTCCTTTCCGTGGCCTCCGCCACGATCTGCTTTGTGATCAGCGTGCTGCTGCTGCATTCCCAGGATTCCAATCCAGTCCTGCTGCCGTTCATCAGCGTTGGCAATTTCAAGATCGCGATTGATGCCCTGATTGATCAGCAAAGCCGTGGCATGATGCTCATCGTCACCTCCATCGGTCTGCTGGTGCATGTTTTCTCCCTGGGCTACATGAAGGAAGATGCGGGCAAGGTTCGCTTCTTCGGGGCGCTGTCCTTGTTCATGTTTTCGATGACGGGCATCGTGCTCGCCGGAAACTTGGTGATGATGTTCATCTTCTGGGAACTGGTCGGTCTCAGTTCCTACCTGCTGATTGGCCATTGGTTTGAGAAAGCCTCTGCGGCGGATGCCTCCAAGAAAGCCTTCCTCACCAATCGTATCGGCGACTTTGGCTTCATGATCGGCATTCTGATGTTGTTCGCGGCCAATCATGGCAATGTGGATTTTGTGGGTGCAGATGGTCTCCGCGAGAGTTTCGCCAGTGGCACGCTGCATCACCTCGCCGCCTCCCAGCCTGCGTTCATGATGGCGGCCGCTCTCTGCCTGTTCATGGGTGCTGTAGGCAAGTCTGCCCAGGTGCCTCTGCATGTCTGGCTGCCGGATGCCATGGAAGGCCCGACTCCGGTTTCGGCCCTCATTCACGCGGCTACGATGGTGGCCGCCGGCGTGTTTATGCTAGTGCGTTGCGCCTTTGTGATCGAGGCGTCTCCTGATGCCGCCCAGGTCATCGCCTGGATCGGTGGCATCACTGCTATTTTTGCCGCACTGATGGCCACTCAGCAGAATGACATCAAGCGCGTGCTCGCTTACTCCACCCTGTCCCAGCTTGGTTACATGGTTATGGCTGTCGGTCTTCTTGCCATGCAGGTGGGCGGGCATCATCACGAGGCAGGCCCTGGCCACCCGGCGATGTTCCACCTTTACACGCATGCTTTCTTCAAGGCCATGTTGTTCCTGGGTTCGGGCGCCATCATCTATGCCTGCCACCATGAGCAGGACATGTGGAAGATGGGCGGCCTGATGAAGCACATGCCGGTCACCTTTGTGACTTTCGCCATCGGCACAGCCTCGCTCATGGGGATCCCTTATATCACCAGCGGTTTCTGGAGCAAAGAAGCCATTCTCGGCGTCGCTTTTGAAGTGGAAGGAGGTCGACCTCTGTTTTGGATCGGTGTTGTTACCGCCATGCTGACGGCCTTCTACATGACCCGTCTATTTGTTGTGGCCTTCTTTGGCAAACCTCGTACAGACTCTGCACACCATGCCGTCGAGGCCCCGATCATCATGGTCTTGCCTCTGATCATTCTCGCTTTGCTCACCCTTGGTTCAGTGCCACTTGCCGGGGTCTTTGAAGCCATGAAGCCTACCCATGCCGAAGATCATCCGACCGTGGTCATTGCTTCCATTGTGGCTCTTGCCATCGGATTGTTCGGTGGTTTGTTCCTTTACAAGGGCAAGGACAAAGACCCGCTGAACATCAAGCTGTTCGCCAACAAGTTTTATGTGGACGAGGTCTATGCGGTCATCGTCAAAGTGTTTCAGGATGCGGTGGCGTGGATCGTGGCGGGGCTTGAGCGTCTGATTGTGGACGGCATCATGGCTCGCCTGCCAGCTTACCTCGCCGCGCGTGTCGGTTCTGCCGCGCGGATTCTTCAGGGTGGTCACTTGCAGGGTTATACCTTCCTGCTGGGTCTCGGCGTCCTGCTTGTTGTTTATGTCGTCGTGTTTGTCCTGCCCTCTGTGGGCCATTGATGGAGGAATGGAATGAGCGTTCTCGAAATCGTCATCCTGCTACCAATTGTCGCCGCCCTAGCCATCTGGCTCGGGGCACCGGCCCGTGCCACCTCGGTGGGCTCGGCCATCCTTAACCTGCTCATTGTCCTGGGACTCCTTTTCCAGTTCAAGTCGGCCTCGGCGGGAGGTGCGGGCATGGCCTTCGAAAGCGCCCGTGTGGTTTTGGACAATCCGGCCATCTCCTTCGGAGTGGGCGCGGACGGTGTTTCTCTGATTCTTGCCTTGCTGACCGTGCTCGTCACGTTTGCGGCTGTCTGGCAGATTGCTTCGGACAAGCCCGCCATTTATCACATTGCCTCTCTGCTCATTGCAGGAGGTGGTCTGGGGGCTTTCCTTTCCACGGATGTCTTTTTTATCTACGCCTTTCATGAACTGGCGCTGATCCCGACCTTCCTCATGATTGGCCTTTATGGCCATGGTGAAGACTCCCATCGCAAAGCGGTGGCCTGGAAGACAACGATCTATCTTGGAGCTGGCAGCCTTGTCCTTCTGGCTGGCCTTGCCTGGCTGGTGCTGGAATACAGCGGCGGTCAGAAACTGACGTTCGATCTGAATGCGCTTCGTGCTCAGGCGGCCTCGACGCCCTTGCCTGTGGAAAAGCAGGGTCTCATCTTCTTCGTGCTGCTTCTGGGTTTTGGCACGCTGGTCAGCCTTTTCCCTCTGCATAGCTGGGCGGCACCCGCCTATGCCACTGCTCCAACACCTGTTGCCATGCTGCATGCGGGTGTGCTCAAAAAGTTTGGCCTGTATGGTCTGATCCGCATTGCACTGCCGCTGTTGCCGCAAGGTGCGCAGGTGGAGTGGGTGCAGCAGGCGTTGCTTTTCATGCTGCTGGGTAACATTCTGGTCATTGGTTTTGTCACCATCGCCCAGCGTTCCTTGGACCAGGTGCTGGGCAATTCTTCGGTGATGCACATGGGTTACATCTTCCTCGGCATCGCTGCGGGGACGGAGATCGCCCTGCAAGGTGCCGTGCTGCTCATGTTTGCTCACGGCATCTCGATTGCTCTGCTGTTTGCTCTCGCAGGCCGTATGCGGAATCAATTGGGCACGCTGGAGCTTTCCAAGCTGGGCGGGCTTGCTTCCCACGCACCGGTCTTCACGCTGTTGTTTGCCTTTGGGGCCTTTGCTTCTTTGGGGCTTCCGGGTCTGGCGAACTTCGCCGGTGAAGTGATGGTGTTCCTGGGTGCTTACGGCAGCAATGGTGGCCATGCTATTGGGCCCATGCAGTGGACGGTCATCCTGGCTCTGTGGGGCGTGGTGATGTCGGCCGTTTACATGTTGCGTGCCTTCCGCGATATTTTCCAAGGTTCTGCCAATGCGGGCCTGTTCATGAATGACCCGGCCTTCAGCCAGCGCATTCCTTTGATTCTGCTCGCCGCAGCCCTGTTGATTGTCGGTTGCTGCCCCTGGCTTCTGCTGGACCTGCTGAAGTCGCTGTCTGCGGCCAAGGTGGCTGTGATGTAGAAACTGATTTTTTTCCGATCCATGTCTGTTTTCTCCGTCGAAATCTTCCTGGTTGTTTTTGGTCTGGCGCTGCTGTGCCTTGAGGCCCTTGTCCCCACGCTTACTCGTCGCACGCTGGCGGGCATCAGCATTGGCGGCGTGGCCTTGGCCTTTGTGCTGTTTCTGTTTGCTTCGAAATCTGGGGCAGATCTGCCCGCCTTTGTGCAGCCTTATCATCAGCTCGATACGCTGGCGGTCTTTTATAAAGGCTTTGCGCTGGTCATCACCTTGCTGGTGCTTTGGCTGACGGTGGAAAGCTCGGCCTACCTCACGAAGTTCACCCCTGGTGGCAACTTCAGTGAACTCTTCAGCCTGCCCATCCTGGTGTGTGTCGGCATGATGTGGATGGCTTCGGCCAAGGACCTGATCACGGTCTTTGTGTCGCTGGAACTGGTGACGGTGTCTTTCTACGTGCTGGTGGCCTTTGCCCGCAAAAGCAATCTGGCGCTGGAGGCCGGTGTGAAGTACCTCATTCTGGGGGCACTCAGCACGGGTGTTCTCGTTTATGGCATTGCCTGGGTGTATGGTGCCACGGGAGCTCTGAGTTTCGAGGGTATCGGGACGGCACTGGCTCTGCCTGAAACTTCCCGGACTGCCGCTCTTCTGGGGGCAGCCTTTCTGCTTTCCGGTCTGGGGTTCAAGGTCGCTGCCGCGCCCTTCCAGATGTGGGTGCCCGATGTTTATCAGGGAGCTCCGATTCCGGTGACGGTCTTTCTTTCGGTCGGCTCAAAAGCCGCTGGTTTTGTGGTGCTGACTCGCACGGTGGAATCATTTATGGCGACAGGCTCGGTGATTGCCGCTGAGGTTCAGGGCTTGCTCATTGTGGGTGGTGCGCTGACGATTCTCCTGGGCAGCCTGCCTGCCATGTTCCAGACGAGCATCAAGCGCCTTCTGGCCTATTCCAGCATCAGCCATGCAGGCTATCTGCTCCTGGCACTGGGTGCAGGTTCGGCCCGGTTTGATCTCAGCTCCGGCGGGGTGGTGGCCTTTTATCTGGCAACGTACCTGCCGATGACGGTTCTGAGTTTCCTGGTGCTGGCCATTCTCCGTGCCAATGGCGGCGGTGAAGATATCCAGGATTTCCGGGGATTGGCCCGCCGCAGTCCGGTGCTGGCTTTGGCGATGACCTTGTCTCTGGCATCCCTTGCAGGTCTTCCTCTCACGGCCGGTTTCATGGGCAAGCTTTTCGTGTTCTTCGGCCTTGTGGATCAGGCCGCCTGGGGTGCTTTGGCCTGCGCGGTGATCGGTGCTGCTGTGGGTTTCTATTATTACTTCCGTGCCATCCTGGTCATGTATGCCACGGATGCGCAGACAGCCGAGCCTTTGAAGGTTGCAACGGGAACGAAAGCCGGTGCCATTGTTTTGGCGGTGGTGATCGTCGTGATCGGTGTCTATCCGAAGCCTTTGCAGCAGTTGCTGGCCCCCGTTCCTGTCACGGTGGTTGCTCATTGAGTTTTTGGTGGAAATCCGGGTTTGCAGTTGCAACAAGCGGCTTTGAGGGACGTTTGTTGAGGCTCTCTATGAAGCTCTTTGCTGCCTGTCTGTTTCTCGCCCTCAGTTTCAATCTCCATGCTGCGCCGCAGGACGACCAATACGTTCTGGGGCCTGACTCTCAGGTGCAGGCTGGGGTGCCGCAGGGCAAGGTGACCCAGATGCCCGCCTGGACAGACTCGAAGATCTTTCCAGGAACAACCCGCGACTGGTGGGTGTATGTGCCTGCCCAGTATTCCAAGGACAAGCCTGCCGCGGTGATGGTCTTTTGTGACGGAGGCGGATTTGTGAAGCCCGACGGCCAGTTCCGTGCACCGGTGGTTTTTGACAACCTCATCGCCAAAGGGGAGATGCCTGTGACGATTGGCATTTTCATTCAGCCCGGCACCTTTCCAAACAAAGACCCGAAGGTGAAGGCCCGGAGCAACCGCAGCTTTGAGTATGATTCCCTGGGGGATCTTTACGCCCGTTTCTTGCTGGAGGAGATCCTTCCCGCCGTGGCCAAGGACTACAGCCTGACCACGAATCCTGATGAGCGCGCGATCTGCGGCAACAGCAGCGGCGGCATCTGTGCCTTCACGGTGGCCTGGGAAAAGCCGGACGCCTTTCGCAAGGTGGTGAGCCACATCGGCTCCTTCACGAACATCCGCGGTGGACATGTTTACCCGGCCCTCATCCGCAAGACGGACAAGAAGCCCCTCAAGGTGTTTCTCCAGGACGGCAAGAACGATCTGGACAACCAGTTTGGCAACTGGCCCTTGGCCAATCAGGATATGGCGGCGGCGCTGAAATTTGCCGGTTATGACTACCAGTTTGTTCTGGGGGAAGGCACCCACAATGGCAAGCACGGCGCGGCCATGCTGCCAGACACGCTTCGCTGGCTGTGGAAGAAGTAAGCCTCCAGTTCTTTGTACACACTTTTTGTTATCCTTTGCATGAAATATCTCGCCTTTCTTTCTCTGGCCTTTTTGCCCCTGCTGTCCTCCGCCCAGGACACTTCCTTGCATGAATACCTCAGCGATGACCAGCCCTGGAAAGAGGCGGTCTCCGGCTACAACTTCACCGATGGCCTCTGCACAGATGCGGCTGGCAATCTCTTCTTCACGGATGTGAAGGCCGGGAAGGGGATCTACAAGCTGGATGCTGCGACGGGCAAGACGGACCTGTTTCTCGACAATCTGCCGGGTATCAGCGGTCTGCAGATCGGACCCGATGGCCGATTTTATGCCTGTCACAACCGTGAACAGCGCATCATCGCCATCACCATGAAAGGCGAGGTGGAGGTCCTGCTGACGGGCGTGAAGTGCAATGACCTCGTCGTCAGCAAAAAGGGGAATCTTTATTTTACGGAGACCCCCACTCAGCGCATCCACCTGATCACGGCGGACAAGAAGCACGTGGTGGCGGATGAAGGGCATGTGGCGAAACCCAACGGCATCACCATCTCTCCCGATGAAGCGACTCTGGTGGTCTCCGAACACGGCGGCAAGCATGTGTGGACGTGGCGCATCGAGGAAGATGGCACGCTAAGCGGCGGGGCTCCCTTCATGACCATGTGGCTGCCTGTGGGCAAAGAAACGGCGGCTGGTGATGGGGCCACCACGGAGTCTAAAGGACGCTACTTTGTGACGACTGATCTCGGCGTGCAGATCTTTGATCCGGCAGGACGGCTCGCCGGGATCATTGCCAAGCCGGTGATGGATGGCAAGATCGTCAGCGCTGAGTTTGCAGGCAAGGATCACGACATTCTGTATGTGGCTGCCGGAGACAAGATCTTTGGCCGCAAGCTGAAGGTGAGCGGTTACTTCCGTTGAGGACGGGGGCAAGCCATTGAACTTGGCGAAGGATCTGCTGGTGGGATGGCGTATTGCTGAGATGCGTCATCTCCTTGTTTGGATCGCTCTCAGCCTTGTCACGGCAGGGGCCCAGGAACCTGCCAAAAAGCTGCTGGCGGGGGCGGCCACCAGCAATATCACGCCACCGATTGGCGGAGCCATTGTTGGGGGATTTTCACCTTTTCCCTCCACCCACATTCACGATGAGCTGCATGCGCGCTGCCTCGTTTTGGACAATGGTGAAAAGCGTCTGGCCATTGTGGTGTGCGATCTCCTCGGCGGAGCGCGCCAGATGTTTGATGAGGCGGCGAGGCTGGTCCAGGCGCAGACGGGCATCCCCCGTGAGTGTGTGCTGATGTCGGCCACGCACACGCATTCCGCCTCCAGCGCCCTGAGCGAGAACCGCTATTCCCTGGACGAGCCGTTGAATGAATATCAGGCCTTTGTGGCACGCCGCATTGCCGATGGGGTGACGCGGGCCGTCAATAATCTGGTCCCTGTGAAGATTGGCTGGGCCGTGGGCCAGGAGCCGGATCAGGTCTTCAACCGACGCTGGTTCATGAAGGAGGGAACGGTGCCGCCGAATCCCTTTGGCGGCATTGATCAGGTGAAGATGAATCCCCCACGTGGACCCAATCTGGTGAAGCCCGCTGGGCCGACGGACCCCGAGGTCTGCGTGATCTCCCTGCAGACTGCCGATGGCAAGCCCCTGGCCGTGCTGGCGAACTACTCGCTTCACTATGTGGGCGATGTGGGCAATGGCCATATTTCGGCGGATTACTTCGCCGTCTTCTGTGATCGTTTGCAACAGTTGTTAGGCGCAGATCGGCAGGAGGTGCCCTTCGTTGCCATGCTGAGCAATGGCACCAGCGGCAACATCAATAACAATGACTATTCGAAACCTGCCGCCAAGGCAGGTCCTCCGTACAGCAAGATCAAAGCGGTGGCGGATGAGGTGGCCGAGGCGGCTTTTGAGGCCATGAAAGGCATCACCTACCGTGACTGGGTGCCCCTGGATTCACGTTTCAGCGAGCTGCGTCTGGATGCACGCCGGCCGACCGCAGAACAGATAGCCCGGGCTGAAGGCATCGTTGCCAAGCCCCGTGTCATCGGGGGCAAGGCTCTTCTGGACGTGGTGTATGCGGAGCGCACGCTCAAGCTCCGCGCCGTCGGACCCCACATTGATCTTCCTCTGCAGACGTTGCGCATTGGGGAGGCTGGCATCTGCGCCATCCCCTGCGAGACCTTTGTGGAAACAGGGCTTGAACTGAAATTAAAGAGTCCCTTCAAACCCTCCTTCACCCACAGCATCGCGGGCGGGTACTTTGGTTATCTGCCCACGCCGGAGCATCATCGGTTGGGCGGTTACGAAACCTGGCTGGGCACCAATCGTTTGGAAGTGGAGGCCAGCACCAAGATTACTGCCCGCCTTTTGGAGATGCTACAGAGCATGAAGGGTGCAGTTCCCCATTGAGCCTACAAGACAGAAGGGGGCGCACCCCATCTGAAGCTGTGTCTGGAGCATTGATTCTGTGATCAGTTCTGGCCACAGTCTGCGTAATTGCTTCCCCAACATGCGTGCCTTTTTGCTTTCCTGCCTGTGCCTCTTCCTGCTGCCTTTGCATGCCGCCCTGCCGGAGGCCCGGAGGATTCTCTTTCTCGGCGACAGCATCACCTATGGCGGCACCTATGTGCAGATCATTGAGGCGGCGCTGGTGGCGCAGCATCCCGGGGAACGCTATGAGATCCTGAATCTCGGGCTTTCCAGTGAGACGGTTTCCGGGCTGTCAGAGGAAGGTCACGCGGGAGGGAAGTTCCCACGGCCCGATCTTCACGAGCGTCTGGACCGCATCCTGGCCAAGACCAAGCCTGAGTTCGTCATTGCCTGCTATGGGATGAACGATGGCATCTATTACCCGCTGAGTCCGGAACGCATGAAGGCCTATCAGGAGGGCATGAAAAAGCTGCGTGAAAAAGTGGCGGCTGCAGGTGCGACCATCCTTCATCTGACTCCGCCAGTGTTTGATCCTTTGCCGATTCAGGCGCGTGTGTTGCCTGCGGGCCTGAAGGACTACCCGCAACCCTATGCGGGCTATGATGAAGTCCTGGCCGCTTATGCTCAATGGCTGCTGGAACAGCGTAACGCAGGCTGGCAGGTGCTGGATGTGCATGGTGCCATGGCGAAGGCGCTGGCTGAGGCACGCAAAAAGGATCCGGCCTTCAGCTTCTGCAAGGATGGCATCCATCCCAATGCGGACGGGCATCTGGTGATGGCCCGGCCACTGCTTGAGCATTGGGGCCTGAAAGTGACCCCGGATGGGAAGCCTGACCATGCGAGTGGCAGCGCCATTTTTGAAGCCATCCAGCGGAAGCAAAATCTGCTGAAGGATGCGTGGCTGACGGAGACCGGGCACAAGCGGCCTGGAGTGAAAGCCGGGCTGCCTCTGCCGGAAGCTGAAAAGCAGGCGGCAGAACTGGATGCCAAGGCGCGTGACCTCGCCCTGGGAAAAACGGCGGCCGGGCTACCTGGAACGGTCTCGGACTGGAACGGCTATGCCAAGCATGAATTCGTGGTGGATGGCAAGGTTGTTTCCGTCGTGGTGCCGAAAGAGGTCGCGAAAGGGAAACCCTGGGTCTGGCACGGTGAGTTCTTTGGCCACAAGCCTGCGCCTGACATTGCCTTGCTGGGCAAGGGCTACCACATCGTTTACATGAAGGTGCAGGACATGCTGGGTTCGCCACCGGCGGTGAAGCATTGGAATGCCCTGCATGAGGAGCTGACGGGCCGTTATGGATTCAGCAAAAAGCCGTCTTTAGTGGGACTGAGCCGGGGTGGCCTTTACTGCTACAACTGGGCTGCGGCGAATCCGGACAAGGTTTCCTGCATCTATGCCGACGCGCCTGTGTGTGACTTTAAGAGCTGGCCCGGTGGCAAAGGCAAAGGGAAGGGGGACCCCAAAAACTGGGCACTGGTGCTGAAGCTGTGGGGCTTTAAAGATGACGCCGAAGCGATGGCGGCCCAGGTGAATCCGGTGGACCAACTAGCTGTTCTGGCTAAAAACGGTGTGCCGCTGCTGCACGTGTATGGCGATGCTGATGATGTGGTGCCGTGGGATGAAAATACCGGTATGATTGCGGAGCGATACAAGGCACTGGGCGGCAGTATCACTCTGATCGTCAAGCCGGGGGTCGGTCATCACCCGCATGGTTTGGAGGACAGCAGCCCCATAGTGGACTTCATCGTGAAGCACACGCGCTGAGCCGTCTCTTTTTTTTGTGCTGGAGCCCGGCCCTCTGCGGGCCTATCTGAGCCGAACATGTTGGATGAATCCCATCACGAGCGCGAACTGGGAGGGCAGCTCCTGGCCTCCGTTTCACGTTCCTTTTACCTTACCCTCAAGGCTCTGCCGCGCGAGTTGCGGGAGCCTATCTCGCTGGCTTATCTGCTGGCCCGCACGGCGGATACGATCGCGGATACAGCCGCAGTGCCCGCGGAGGTGCGGCTGCGCTGTCTGAATGAGTATGAGGCGCTGGTGCAAGGCGCGGACAGTTCGGGCCACGATCTGGCGGCGACGATTCAGTCGAGCTTTGTCAGCTTGCAGGCCGACGAGGCCGAGAGGCAACTCATGCTACGGTTTGCCGATGGCCTGTCCTGGCTGGGGACCATGAAAGGGGCACCCTTGAAGGCGATTCGGGAGGTGCTGCACCACATCATCCGTGGGCAGATTCTCGACATCCAACGATTCCCTGGAGATGGGCAGGTGCGTGCGCTGGCCAATGCAGAAGAGCTGGATGAATACACCTGGCTGGTGGCCGGATGTGTGGGCGAATTTTGGACGGAGATGTGCGCGGTCGAGAAACCTGAATCGTTGGATGCTGGCGTGTCACTGGCTCAAATGAAGGCCTGGGGCGCGGACTTTGGCAAAGGCCTGCAGCTCATCAATGTGCTGCGGGACATCGGTGAAGACATGCGGGATGGCCGCTGCTACCTCCCAGGGGGATTGCAGGGGGAGGTGGCCCTGAAGACGGCGTGGGCGCATTGGCTGGGGATCTGCCGTCAGCGTTTGCGCTCCGGGCTGAGCTATGTGCAGCACGTGGCCGATGGCAAACTGAGGTATGCTACGTCCTTGCCTCTTCTGCTAGGGATCAAGACGGTGGCGCGTATGCAGGCAGCGAGCTGGGAGCAGGTGCAGCAGGGCATCAAGATCAGCCGCCTGGATGTCGCGATGATCCTGGCGGAAGCGGCCATTGCCTGCCGCAAGCCGGAGAGCCTGGAAAAGCTCTACGTCCGGCTGGGCGGGTGATCAGAGCACGGTCGTGTTCACGATTTCGTTGCGCTCGTTCATCAGCAGGCGCTTGGCCTGGATCGGCTGATCAGAAAGTCCAAAGCCCATGATGGTCACCACCTGGCCCTGATCAATCAAATGGGCGGCGGCCCCATTGACCACGATCTGGCCAGAACCACGGGGACCTGGGATGACGTAAGTTTCCAGCCGGTTGCCGCTCGTCACGCTGGTCACCAGTACTTTTTCGCCATTCCAAAGGTCCGAGGCCTCCATCAGATCTTCCGGAATGGTGATGCTGCCTTCGTAATGAATGTTGGCATCGGTGACGGTGGCGCGATGGATTTTGGATTTGAGCTGGATTCGGAGCACCGTCCAGTGTGCTTAAAGCCCGGCACGCGTCAAGGTTGCATTCCCTCCCAGGTGTATGTAGCTCTGAGGATGCGATACTTCGCGCTTACTATTTCCCTTTTCGGCCTTCTGGCATTCCCGGCCTGCAAACGCATCGAATCCAAACTGGACCGCCTGGCGCGGGCCGCCGGGATCACCCAGGAGCCCGCCCCAGCACCGGCCAAGGTGGCTGCTGAGCCTGTGCTGACTCCTGCCCAGGAGGCGATGGAGAAGAAGCTGCAGGAAAGCTCCGTCTTTGAGGCGGCCAAAGCCGAGGACCTAGTTCCGAAGGCTGAACCCTTTGAACTGAATAAATCTGCCGTGGTGTCCATCCTGGGGTATCATGACTTCCGTGAACGTGGGGGCAGCCCGATGATTATCGCCGCGACCAAGTTCCGGGAACAGATGAAGGCGATCAAAGAGTCTGGAATTCCAGTGATCCCTTTGAGTGATGTCCTGGCTTGGCGGAAGGGACTGAAGAATATTCCTGAAGAGTGTCTTGTAATCACGATGGATGATGGGTGGGAGGGCGTCTATACCTATGCCTACCCAGTACTTAAAGAGTACGGTTTTCCCTTCACAGTCTATGTTTACAAAAAGTATGTGAACATTGGTGGGCGTAGTTTGAGCTGGGATCAGATTAAAGAGATGATGAAGTTTGGCTGTGAGATTGGCAGTCACAGCGTCTCTCATGAAAGCCTGCGGGCCAAGAAGGGGCGCACAGACGCCGAGCACCTTCAGTGGGTGCTGGGAGAGCTGAAAGAATCCAAGGAGTTCCTTGAAAAGAACCTGGGTGTGCCATGCACCAGTTTCGCTTACCCCTTTGGCATCTATGACGACAGCATGGCCGAAACCGGGCTTCAGGTGGGGTATGAGACGCTGGTGACCGTGAACAGCCAGAAGGTGAACTGGGATACTCCGATGGGGAAGATTGGCCGCTTTATCATCCACGGCGAAAGCGATACCAACTTTAAGCTGGCCACCAGTTTTCGTGGCCGTGGGGATGTGACATCCAACCACTTTTTGAAGGCTGATGCCAAGGATTCGGAAGGTCAGCAACTGATCACGCTAAGTCCGGCACCCGAAGAAATCATCAAGGATCGCCGCCCCACCATTCGCGCCAGCTTGCAGCGGGTGGGGGCAGTCGTTCCTGGAAGTGTGCGCTTGCGCATCGCCGGCCTGGGGACAGTTCCCGCAGTGTATGACCCGGCCAGCATGACGGTGACTTACCGCCTGCCTTATCGCCTGCGCCGTCAGGACTGTGCGGTGACTTTGAGTTTCAAGCGGGCCGAAGGGCAACCAGATGAAGTGGTGACTTGGAGATTTAAACTGGACCTGGAAGCCAGCTATCTTCCCCAATCTTAGCCGTGGTTAGTCCCCGGAAGCTTGTGTTTTTACGAATAAGCTAGAGGGTGTAAAAAGGTCTAACCTTTGATTGACAAGGGTTTGGAATACTTAGACAGTGAAATTGTCGGTTTCATCCAACTAAATAATACCTTATGGCATCTTCTCTTCCTTCTGTAGATCAACTCACCCGCGCTCTGGAAGTCACCCGTCAGATCGAAAAGCTTCAATCTGAACTGGCTGGCATTCTGGGTGGTGACAAGGCGGTGAAGAAACTGGCCAAGGCTGAAAAGGCAACCGGCCGCAAGAAGCGCGTCATGTCTCCTGAAGCCAAGGAGAAGATCGCCGCCGCTCAGCGCCTCCGCTGGTCCAAGCAGAAGAAGGCTGACAAGAAAGCCTAGTCTGACCAAGGACTTCTTCCGAAGTCCTTCCATTTCCTTGCCTGATGAAGGCTCCAAGCGTAATGCCGCAGATCATGGATCTGCGGCATTTACGTTACTTTCAGGCAGTGGCGGAAGAATTGAGCTTCTCGCAGGCTTCCCGGCGTCTGCACATTGCCCAGCCTGCTCTTTCCAGGGCGGTGCAGGATTTGGAGAGCGAGCTGGGAACGCGGCTGATCGAGCGTGATCGCCGTACGGTGGCGCTGACACCTGCGGGGGCTGTTTTACTGCATGAGGCAGGGCTGCTGCTGGAGCGCTTTGAAGAATCCATGAGGCGCGTGCGGCGCACTGCGACCGGGGAGGAGGGGGAACTGCGTCTGGGCTACATCGGACCTCCTACACAGGGCTTTCTGGGACGCCTGCTGCATGACTATCGCGCGCGCTATCCCAAGGTATCTGTGCATCTGGAAGAGCGGACGCCGGAGCGTGTCTGGGAAATGGTGGCGAAAGGTCGGCTTTCCGTGGCCATCACCCGGCCTCTGCCTGGGCAGGGGGAGCGTTCACTGGAGACGCTGCTTTTGCGCAAGGAACCCCTGGGCATTGTGGTTCCACTGGATCATCCGCTGGCGGATCGGGAAAGTGTGACCTGGAAGATGCTGGCGCAGGAGCCTTTGATCGTGCTCGCCCGCCGGGAGGGGGTAGGTTTGCATGATGAAATTTTGGCGGCTTGTCGGGCGGCAGGTTTCACCCCGCGCATTGCCTACAGTCCTAGTTTGATGGGCACCGTACTCAGTTATGCCGAAGCCGGTGCCGGGGTCGGGATCGCGACGGACAGTGTGGCTGCGGTCTCCATGTCGCCTTCGCTGAAATATCTGAGTGTGACGCCGGAGCGAACGGTGCCGCTGGTGCTCGTGTGGAATCCGGAGGAAGATCCGCCGCCGGTGCAGGCCTTTCGTGAACTGGTGGGGGAGTGGCAGGCTGCGGGCCGTCTTTGGGAATAGGGGCGCGGAGCCGCGCAAAAAACGGCGACTTGAAGACAATTCACACTCCGGGAAATCTCCTGGCCGGATGATGCGTAATGGATATGGGTGTCTATTGATACCCTCGGTTCTTCCCCCAGACCTTTATCCATGCACTTTCCCCGTTTTATTGCTCTTTTGTTTGTTGTGCCTGCTGCAGCGCCTGCGGCGGAGGCCTTGGCCACCCGTGGTCAGGCCATGTATGATCAGAAGATCAAACCGATGCTGGAGAAATACTGCTTTGATTGCCATGCGGACGGCATGGACAAGGGCAGCTTCACCTGGGACAAGCACACCGACTACACCGCCCTGCGTGCGGACATGAAGTTCTGGGATCATGTGCGGCAGCAGATCGTCACGCACGTGATGCCACCTGAGAAAAAGGACAAGCCTAGCCTTGAGCAACGGGATGAAATGGTGGCCTGGATTGACGATGCCATCTTTTGGTTTGATCCCACCAAGCCTGACCCTGGCCATGTGACCTATCGTCGTCTCAATCGCACGGAGTATAACAATACCGTGCGAGATCTTCTTTACGTGGACAGCCGCCCGGCTCGCGAGTTTCCGCCAGATGACACTGGTTACGGTTACGACAACATTGGCGATGTCCTGAGCCTTTCCCCCATGCTGATGGAGAAGTACCTGCGTGCCTCCCGTGCGGTGGCCGAAGATGCCATGGATACCCAGACGCCTGGCCATGCCGACCTGGAGATTCAGGGCCGCAAATTCTACAAGCAAAAGGGCGACACTCGCGAGGATGGCACTCGCCGCTTTTTTTTCGCCAATGCTGAGGTGTCGCAGAAATTTGGTGCGCCAGCGGATGGCAATTACACGGTGACCCTGCATGTGGCCGCGACCGAGGCCGGTGGCGAACCTGCGAAAATCGGGATGAAACTGAATGGCAAGGATGTATCCACCTTTGATGTCACCAAGCGCTGGAAGGCGGAGAAGCCTGAGTTCCAGGAGATCACCTACACGCTGGCTCTGAAAGCAGGAGAGTCCAAGCTCTCCATCGCCTTCCTGAATGATTTCAGTGATGACAAAAACTCGGATCCAGCCAAGCGCGACCGCAATGTGGTGCTGGACAAGGTGGAGATCAAAGGGCCTAACAGCCTGCTGGCCCCCCGTGGCAGCCGTTTCCTGCGCTGGCTGCTGGACGGCAAACCCGTGGGCCTGCCTGCGATCCAGCTCACGGGTGAAGACCTGGAAAGCGGTCAGGGTAATGCCAATCGTGACACGGGCGGCATCGCCCTGGCGAGCAGTGGTTATGTCAAACATCCGCTGCAACTGACCAAGGCAGGCAAGTATCGCATCACGGTGAAAGCTGGGGCGCAGCAGGCCGGGGAGGATCCCGCCAAATTTGATGTGCGCATTGCTGGCAAAACGGTGGGAGCTTTCTCAGTCACGGCCAAGAATCAGGCCCCGCAATGGTTCAGCCTTGATACAGATCTGCCTGAAGGCAGCCATGAGATTCAGATCTGGTTCCTCAATGATTTTTATGACGAAGCCACCAAGGCTGATCGCAATCTGTGGGTGCATCAGGTGAAGCTGGAGGGTCCTGTGGATCAAGGTGGTGCTTTGGCGGCGGATGCTGTCCCTGCATTGGTGGAGAAAATGGGGACGCGACTTTTCCGCCGCCCAATGACGGCCGATGAAAAGACCAAGTGGCAGGCTTTTGCTGAGCTCGCCATCAAGGAGGGTGAGAAGCCACTCGGCGCCCTGAGTTATGTTCTTGAAGGCATGCTGGTATCTCCTTCGTTCCTCTTCCGTGGCGATCCGCAGCCTGCTGGAGCAGTGGCGGATGGATCGGCCTTGATTGATGAGTATAGTCTGGCGGCACGCCTGTCTTACTTCCTCTGGTCCGCACCCCCTGATGATGCCTTGCTGCAATTGGCTGCCAAAGGCGAACTGCGGAAAAACCTCCCAGCTCAGTTGACCCGCATGATTGGGGACTGGAAAGCGGCAGCCCTTACGGAGGATTTCGCCGGCCAGTGGTTGCAGTTGCGCGACATGGACATCGTCTCCCCCGACACCAAGCGTTTCCCTGAATGGAAAGGCGGCATCGCCTTCAGCATGAAGCGGGAGAGTCAGATGTTTTTTGACCACATCTTGCGCGAGAACCGCAGCGTCATCGACTTCCTGAATGCCGACTATACCTTTGCGGACAAGAAATTGGCCGAGTGGTATGGGATCAAGGATTTCCAGGGTGAGAAGTTTCAAAAGGTCTCCCTCCAGGGCACTCCACGCGGGGGTATCTTGACGCAGGGAAGTGTGCTCACTCTGACCTCTGGCCAGACCCGCACTTCGCCGGTGAAGCGCGGCAAGTATCTGCTGGAAAACATTCTGGGCACCCCACCACCGCCAGCCCCGGGAGGTGTGCCGCCACTGGATGAAACCAAGGTGCGCAAATCCAAGATGACGCTGCGCGAGCAGTTCGCCGAACATCGTGCCAACACCTCCTGTGCAGGCTGTCACGCCTTCCTGGATCCTATGGGTTTTGCGTTTGAGCATTACGATGCCATCGGTCGTTATCGTGAGAAGGAAAAGGATCTGCCCATTGATGCCGCAGGCACTCTGGTGCGTGGCCAGTCTTTCCAAAACATGACGGAACTGCGCACGATTCTGGCCCGTGACATGGCCGATGATTTCACCCGGAATCTGGCGGAAAACATCCTCACCTTTGCCCTGGGCCGCGGCCTGGAGCACAGTGACAAACCTGCGGTGAAGGAAATCGTGCGCCGCACCAAGGAGGGGGAATACAAATTCCATTCGCTGATCCTCGCTGTCGTGGAAAGTGTGCCTTTCCAAAAGATGCGTGTGGGTGCCGAGGCGGAGTGACCGTTGCGCTGCCGCCCCATCCTCGCTATGCATGCTGTTCAGGAGGCTGTCTCTCCTGAGCAAACTTCCTTTCATGTCTGATACCCCCGCTTCCACCACTCAGGGCCGCGTCATTCGCGCTGCTCTCATCATCTTCCCCTTTGGCACGGTCATTCTGGGCATTGCCTCCTTTGGCATCTGGTGGACAAAAAAAGTGAAGGTGGAGGAGCGCGGCTACAAGTACGCCCTGGCCCTGCGACGCGATCTGACCGAAGCCGGCCTGCAGCGGCATGTGGACATCCTCAAGGATGTCATGGCTCAGCCGGACTCCCAGAAGATCCCTGCTGTGGCAGCTTATCTGGAGTCCAGCATGGGGGCTGAAAACATGGGCTACCAGGTGCGCCGGGTGCGCTTCCAGAAAGAGTCCCTAGAACTCGCCAATGTGGATGTGGAACTGACGGGCAAGACACGCTTCCGTGAGGTGGTGCTTTTGCTGGTGCCGTATGGCGATCCGGCCCGTCTCAACGCCGAAGTCCATTCCATCGCTTTGCTGATGTCACTGGCCCATGCCATCACGGGTGAGGCAGGTTCGCAGACTCTGCGTCTGGCTGTGGTGCCGGTGGGGGCTGAGAAGGGGGCTATCGAACGTTTTGTCTCTGCTGCCCGTGGTAAGGATGAGCGCTTCATGCAGGTGCTGGTGGCCGGGGCTCCTTCTGAGGGAACCATGAAGGCCCTCAACGAAGCTTTTCGTGTGCAGGAAACCGGCACCGTCATTACCGCCCTGCCTGAAACGGTGGACACACCTACCACACTGGCCGCAGCGCAGGCGCTGAAGGGCCGGTTGTTGAAAGCGGTGGAGTAGGGTGGCGGGGTCTCGGGGATCGAAGACTCGAAGCGTTGTTTTTGGGAAAAGAGCAGCCTTTGCAGACGGACTTTCTGCGTGCTGCGCCCCCCTCACCTGGGCCTCGTCCCCCAATTCTTGGGGGAGAGGGAATGCTCTTTTGGAAGTTCTGGATGAGACATCGAACGAGGTGTGAATCGCCCCGAAATTCATCCTGCACAGGCGGGCTACATCCTTTTTTAACTGCTTAGCGCCTACAGCTTGGGCGGCGCTGGTTTGATGGGGGCCTGCTGACCACTGACGACACCGTGGACTTTCGTCGGGCGTTTGTAGATGGAGTCACCGCAGGCAATGAAGAGCTCGCTCAAATCCTTGCCGCCAAAACAGACATCGTGGGCGGGCTTCGGTGTCGGGATGATGAAGTTCACCCGGCCAGCCTGATCACAGACCTGGATGCCGAGGGAGGTGGCCACGTAGAGACGGCCTTCGGTGTCCACGCAGAGGCTTTGGGGATTAACTACTGCTTCGGAATCAAGCTGCAGCATACAATACGGCTGACGCTGATTCAGAGAGCCGTTCGTTCCATATTGCCATGCGATAATTTCGGCTCCTTGCTGGGCCTGATAAATAGTGGTTTGATCTGGTGATATCGTGATTTTGCCACCATATTCAGATAAGCCTGGAAGGTGTTCTGTTGCTGGCCAATTGCCCACGAGGCCACCAGCCCGAGCAATACTCAATACGGAGTTAAATGCCACCGCTAATGTATCTTTCGAAATGAATTTTACATCGTGCCTTTGACCCGCTCTATCGATTTTGAAGACGGTGTCTTTGGTAGCCTTCATGCTGCACAACACGTAAAGACAGTTATCCTTTCCAAAGGCGATATCGTGCAGGGCGAACGGAGAAAAGGATTCTCCAAAACGCCTGGGATTGTCGCCAGACGAATGCCTTGTCAAGAATAGGGCATGATGAGTGGAATTCTCTTCAAGCCAAACAACATCGCCGTTGCTGTCAGATGTAATTACAGAGGCATATGAGCATGATTCTTTGGCAGCCACCCATTTCTCATCTTCCACCACCTCATACCCCTTCCACTTCGATTCTCCCTTGGGGTTAGCTTTCACTTCGATGTCGGTCTGCCAGTCGCGCCAGAGCCAGCGGAGGACATCGGGGAAGATCTGACTGGCATGCTTTTGGTTATGCCCGCCTTCGCCCCAGGCGTGGTTGACGTCGTAACCGGCCCAGGCGAGGCTGCGTTCCATCATCTGATTGGCCATCCACCAGTCGCCGCAGTAGAGGTTGTTGTCGCCAGTGCCGCTTTGCAGATAGATGCGCAGGGGTTTGGGTTCGATTTTGCGGACGAGCACGGGGAGCTGATCCGCCCCATGGATGCCGACATAGGTGCCGACCCCGGTGAAGACGCGGCGGAAGCGGTCGGGCCGATGCCAGGCGACCATGAA
This sequence comes from Prosthecobacter algae, assembly GCF_039542385.1. NCBI lineage: Bacteria > Pseudomonadati > Verrucomicrobiota > Verrucomicrobiia > Verrucomicrobiales > Verrucomicrobiaceae > Prosthecobacter > Prosthecobacter algae. The sequence continues at coordinate 294,435 of NZ_BAABIA010000004.1, forward strand.
GGCGCAGATGCCGCCGCTGCTATTGCCTGAAATGGCAGCGTGATTGGGATCCTGGCTCAGAGAAATGGCATGCTTTTTTTCGATCGCCGGGAGGAATTCTTCGATGAGGAATTTCGAATACGTGGGCGTGATGCTGTCATACTCGTAGCTGCGGTTGAAGCGGGGCAGGGCATTGTCATTTGCAGCCGGGACGACGCCGGGTTTGATGAAGATGCCGACGAGGGAGGGGATGTCCTTTTTGGCGATGAGGTTATCGAACACCACGGGGGCTTGGTAGATGACACCGTCCTGAAAGACCATGAAGTGGGCAGGCTGGGCCTTATCAAAGCCGGCAGGCAGGTAGATCTGGTATTCCCGCACGGTGCCTGGGAAGACACTGCTTTCAGAGGCGGTGTAGCTGTCCTTGATCAGCGTGCCCTTGGCCACGTCGGCCTGCGGTTTTGAATCCGCCGTCAGGGGAAATTCGGGCTCGGCGGCTGTGATGCTGACCGTGAAAGCACAAAAAAGCAGAGAAAGGAACTTCATGAAAATGAGACTCTGAGAGACGAACGTCACGATGACAAGCTTTCTGCCAATGGATTGGGGCCTATCACAGTTTCGGTATGCGTGACTTATCGCATTAAAGCATGATGGTGATGCGTTAATGGAATCATAGTTGCATGATTTGCAGGCGTAATGATTGGTGAACCTCAACTGGAAGCAGACTTTTTTCATGAATTCCCAATACGACGTCCTGATCATCGGTGGTGGCCCTGCTGGAGCCAGCGTGGCCACGATTTTGGCTGAGCATGGTCATCGGGCTTTGGTTATCGAGCGTGCCAAATTTCCCCGCTACCACGTGGGCGAGTCCTTGATCCCTTTTACCTTTGGCCCCTTGGAGCGGCTGGGCATGATCCCGAAAATGAAGAAGAGCCACTTCATGAAGAAGTACAGCGTCAGCTTCGTGCAGCCGGATGGCCGTCGCTCGCAGCCCTTTTATTTTCACACTCGTTACGACAAGGAAACCATCGCCCAGACCTGGCAGGTGCTGCGTTCTGAGTTCGATGAAATGCTGCTGAACAATGCCCGCGACAAGGGAGCCCACGTGAGAGAAGAAACCACGGTGGTTCAGCTGTTGAAAAACGACAGCGGTCATGTCGTTGGCGTGGAGGTCAAAAACAAGGACGGCAGTCTGGAACAGTTGTATGCCAAGTTGGTCATTGATGCCTCTGGCAAAGAAGCCTTTGCCTCCAGCCGCCAGGGCTGGCGTGTGGGCGATCCTTACCTGAACAAGGTGGCCATTTGGACCTATTACAAGGGATCCAAACGTGCGGAGGACCTGGATGAAGGGGCCACCACCATTGCCTTTGTACCTGACAAGGGCTGGTTCTGGCACATCCCACAGCATAATGACATGGTGAGTGTGGGCATCGTGGCAGAGGGCAAGTATCTAACTCGCGATGGCTTCCGCGATCCGGAGGCGATGTTCCAGCGTGAGATCGGGCAAAACCAGTGGATCAAAGAGCATCTTTCCACGGGGGAATGCACCGGGGAATATTGGCTGACGAGCGAGTACTCCCGTCATTCCAAATATGGATCTTCACCAGGACTGCTCTTGGTGGGCGATGCCTTCGCTTTCCTGGATCCTGTCTTCAGCAGCGGGGTGATGCTGGCGCTGAAAAGTGGGGTGCTTGCAGGCGATGCCGTGCATGAAGCCCTGGTGGCCAATGATTTGTCACCGGAACGTTTTGCCGACTATGGCCGGCAGATCCGTGAGGGCGTGGAAAACATGCGCAAGCTGGTCTATGCCTTTTACGATCCTAACTTCTCCTTCAAGGATGTGGTGATGAAGTATCCTGAGGCGGGAGCCGAGCTGACTGACTGTCTATCAGGTGACTTGAACAAGGACTACACCCCGCTTTGGAACCGCATCCGCGAGTTTGTAAAGCTGCCTGAAGACCTGCCTTACGGGCTGCCTTTGGCGGCCTGAGCTTGAGTTTTCTTGACGATGTAAACGATGGCCAGAAAAGCCACGATGGCTGCCAGGCCGATCAGGTTTTCCTGCCAGGAAGGCGGGAAAATGAGCACGAAACCCGCGTCCTTCACCAAGGCCGCGAAACTGCTGACGCAAAAAGGCATCAGGAAGAGACGAAAGGTTACCCAGGGATCCATGCGGGTCTTTTGACCACCTGCTGGCCGGGTGCTGATGATGAGGGCCGCACCGATGATGCCACTGAGACCCAGGGAGGTGAGCCAAATGCGCGGGCGCGAATCAAAGTGGCCGATGACATTGACCGTGTACCAGATGGCATAACACCACAGGATGACTCGCCCTGTGGAGAGGTCGCGCAGATAATGAAGGAGTCGGGTCATCAATGACGGATGCAGCATGACAAAGGCCATGCCGTCAAATCACAACTGAAGACTAGCTGCTCCGATCAAGGCCGTGTCCGTCCGGCTTCGCGAGCTTGGCGCAGAAAGTCGCCGAACTCCTGGACCTTCTCAGGGAGCTTTTCAGCGAGGTTGTTTTGTTCGGCGGGATCCTGGCTCAGGTCATAGAGCTGGACCTGGTTGCCGCCGCTGTCTTTTTTGGCGGCTGCTTTGCCGTAGCCGCCTTTGCCTGCCTCCATGAATTTCCAGTTTCCGTGGCGCAGTGTCAGCGGTGTTTTGGTGCCCCCGACGTGGAAGATGGCGTGCTCACGGGCGGCCTGGCTTTCACCCAGCAGGGCGGGGAGGACATTGAAGCTGTCTGGGGCGGCGTCAGCAGGCAGGCTGATGCCTGTCAGGCTGGCCAGCGTGGAGGGCATGTCCACATGGGCGATGAGGGCTTTGTTCTCGCTGCCAGCCTTGATTTTACCCGGCCAGCGGGCAATGAAGGGCACGCGATGGCCGCCTTCAAAGAGGGTGCCTTTGGTGCCGCGCAGGGCTCCGTTCAGGGCATGGACATCGGCGGGGCCGTGATCTTCATAACCGTCATCCCAGACACCGCCATTGTCGCTGGTGAAGATGACGAGAGTATTGTCGGCGATGCCGCGTTTTTCCAAAGCGGCCAGGACCTGGGAAACGGTGTCGTCCAATTCGTGGATGGCGTCGCCACGGGCACCCAGAGTGCTGCTGCCAACGAATCGTTCGTTAGGCACACGAGGTACGTGAATGCCATGAGTGGCAAAGAACAGAAAGAAGGGTTTTTCAGTGCTCTCTTCGATGAATTTGACGGCCTGTTTGGCGAAGGTGTCGGCCATGTCCTCATCGCGCCAGCGTGCGGCCTTGCCTCCGGTCATCCAGCCGATGCGGCCCACGCCGTTCACGATGGTCATGTCGTGCCCGTGAGTATGTTTCAGCTTCAGCAGGTCCGGGTTTTCCTGGCCTGTCGGCTCGGTGCCGACTTTGGCTTTGTAGCTGACGCTGATAGGATCGGCTGGATCCAGGCCGACGATGCGGCGCTGGTCCACATACACGGTGGGCACACGGTCGCCGGTGGCGGCCATGATGAAGGAGGAGTCAAAACCCAGGTCGAGAGGGCTGGGTTTGATGTCGCCGTTCCAGTTCGGCCCGCCTTCACCGCCCAGTCCCAGATGCCATTTGCCGACGATGCCGGTGCGATACCCTGCCTGTTTCATGAGGGAGGCCACGGTGACAGTTCCTGGCTCGATGGTGATGGCGGCGTCTCCAGGGGCGATGCTGGATCCTGGCTGCTGCCGCCAGGAGTAGGTGCCTGTCAGAAAGGCCCGGCGTGTGGGGGTGCAGGTGGCGGCGGGTGAGTGGGCATCAGTAAAGCGGCAGCCCTGCGCGGCCAGTTTGTCCAGCGTTGGCGTCTTCACCAGCTTGGCTCCATAACAGCCGAGATCCCCATAGCCGACGTCATCGGCCATGATGAACAGGATGTTAGGCTTGCTGGGTTCAGCCGCCACAGCACTCAGGCAGGCCAGGGCAAGGATGGGAAGAATTCGGCGAATCATGGAGCGTGATAAACGCAGGGATGTGCCCGAAATATCGCGCGAGAAAAGATTTAGCCTTTGGGCAACTCAGGGCTCGGTTGGGAGCGGGGTGGAGATTTTCAGGTGATCGTAAATCAGTGGGACGATCGCTGTCTGCGGGACTGGCGTATTGAGCAGCCTGTCTTTGGGCAGCTCCTTACCGTGGGCGATGAGCCAGATCTTTCTCTCTTCATCGGTGTCGCCGCCATGCTTGGTGCCGGTGCCGCCATGATCTGTGGTGATGATCACCAGCCAGTCTTCTTCGTTGAATTGTGGCCTCGCACGCATGGCCTCAAGGAGGCTGCCGATGTGGGTATCCACAGCCGAGATGGCCTTCAGGTACCATTCATTGTCTGGCGAAAAGCTTCCACGTTTGTCACTGGCGGCATGGCCCACTTCATCCACCTGGCCAAAGTACACAAACATCACGTCGGGGTTCTGGGTGCGCAGCGTTTGCAGCGCCTGATCGCGCATGGATTCATCATGGGCCACGTACTGTTCGGCATGGGATTCCAGGGTGAACTTGACGTCCAAAAACTCTTGCCCATTCACGCGGGAGCCATCGGCGATCATGTCATGAATGGGTTTCCAGTCAGCAAAGGAGGCGCACCAGGAGGTGGGCTTCACATTCTTGATGTGGCGCATGAAATGCCCGTGGGCTTGAAAGCGTGCACCGAAGAAACGGTTGTCTTTGACGCGGTGCTTGTCCATCCACACACCGGTCAGCAGGCTGGACCAGCCTGGACCGCTGACGGTGGGCTGGTGGGTGACCTCTCCCAGTTCGCCGCCTGCGTAAACCTGCCTGCTGTGCAGACCTTGAGGATCGGCGGCCAGGGCCTTGAGGTGAGGTGCGAGGCCTTTCTCCATGGCCGCTGCGATGGCATCCGCGCGGCAGCCGTCCATGCCAATGAACAGGACCCTGCGGCCTTCAAAGTCACTGTCCTTTCCGGGGCCATGGGCCAGGAGCTGAGGGCCTGACGAAAAGAGGGTTAGGATGCAAAGGAGGGAGCGAGCAGGCTTCGTATTCATGCCGGATAGGTGGCTGAGAAATCGTCGGACAAACGGTGTTTGATGCAAACAAACGTCAGGAAACAGGACGGCGTCTGCTTTTACAGACCCAGTTCTTTCTTCACTTCGACAAACGCTTGCACGGCCCGCTCCAGTTCCTCCCTCGTATGGGCTGCACTGATCTGGGTGCGGATGCGTGCCTTTCCCTGAGGCACGACCGGGTAGCTGAAGCCGATGACATAGACACCCCGCGCGAGCATGGCTTCGGCGAATTTGGATGCCAGTGAAGCATCCCCGAGCATGATGGGGACGATGGGATGCTCCCCCGGCAGGAGGTTGAATCCAGCCACCGTCATTTCCTGCCGGAAAAAGCGGGTGTTGGCTTCCAGTGTGTCGCGAAGCTGGGTGGATTTTTTGAGCAAGTCCAGCGCAGCGATGGAGGCCCCGGCGATGGTGGGGGCGAGGGTATTAGAAAAGAGGTAGGGCCGTGACCGCTGGCGCAGCCATTCGATGATCTCTTTGCGGCCGCTGGTGTAACCGCCGCTGGCACCTCCCAGGGCCTTGCCCAGGGTGCCTGTCAGAATATCCACCCGGCCCATGACATCGCAGTGTTCATGGGTGCCGCGTCCCTGCTTGCCCATGAATCCGACGGCGTGGGAATCATCCACCATGACGAGGGCTCCGTATTGGTCGGCTAGGTCGCAGATGGCCTTCAGATTGGCGATGTATCCATCCATGGAAAACACACCATCTGTGGCGATGAGCTTAAAACGCGCACCTTTGGCGCTGGCTTCTTGGAGCTGGGTTTCCAGATCGGTCATGTCATTGTTTTTGTAACGGTAGCGCTGGGCTTTGCAGAGGCGGATGCCGTCAATGATGGAGGCGTGGTTCAGTTCATCGCTGATGATGGCGTCCTCGGGGCCTAACAAGGTTTCAAACAAACCGCCATTGGCATCAAAGCATGAGCTGTAGAGGATGGTGTCCTCCGTTCCCAGGAAATCGCTCAGGCTGGCTTCCAGTTCCTTGTGTACGCTTTGCGTGCCGCAGATGAAGCGCACGCTGGCCAGGCCATAGCCCCAGTGTTCCAGGGCTTCATGGGCGGCTTGACGTACCTTGCTGTGCTGGGCCAGGCCGAGGTAGTTGTTGGCACAGAGATTGATGACGGGCTTGCCACCATTGGCGCGGACAAGCGTGCCTTGGGGCGTCGTCAGCGTGCGTTCACGCTTGTAGGTGCCAGCTTCGCGGACGGCCTCCAACTGAGTGGCGAGATGAGCTTGGAAAGAGGAATAGGCTTTCATAAAAGCAGGGGAAGGGGAGATCAACTCAGGTGGTCCAGTCCAGGACCACTTTGCCACAGTGGCCGGACTCCATGGCGGCAAAGCCTTGTTCAAAGTCGGTATAGTGGAAACGGTGGGTGATGACAGGTTTCAAATTCAATCCGCACTCCAGCATGACGCTCATCTGGTACCAGGTTTCGTACATCTCACGTCCGTAGATTCCCTTGAGGGTCAGCATGTTGAAGATGACCTTGTTCCAATCAATGGCCATGGGACCGGAGGGGATGCCCAGCATGGCGATCTTGCCGCCGTGGCACATGTTATCAATCATGCTGTGAAAGGCGGAGGCATTGCCGCTCATTTCCAGACCGACATCGAAGCCTTCCTTCATGCCGAGTTGTTTTTGCACATCGGCCAGGTTTTGCGTCTGCACATTCACGGCCAAAGTTGCGCCCATCTGGCGTGCGAGGTCCAGGCGGTACTCGTTGACATCGGTGATGACGACGTGGCGTGCGCCTGCATGCTTGACCACGGGGATGGCCATGATGCCGATAGGTCCCGCGCCGGTGATCAGTACATCTTCACCCAGGCATTCAAAGGCCAAGGCCGTGTGCACTGCATTGCCAAAGGGATCGAAAATGGAGGCCACCTCTTCATCCACGCCTTCACGATGATGCCAGACATTCGTCATCGGCACGCTGATGTACTCGGCAAAGGCTCCTGTGCGGTTGACGCCGATGCCCACGGTGTCCTTGCACAGATGGCGACGGCCAGCCAGGCAATTGCGACAGCGGCCGCAGACCACATGCCCTTCGGCGCTGACGATTTCGCCAGGGTGAAAGTCGCTGACGTTCGCGCCTACACTTACCACTTCGCCCACAAACTCATGACCCACCACCATCGGCACCGGAATGGTTTTCTGAGCCCAGGCATCCCATTTATAAATGTGCAGATCCGTGCCGCAGATGCCCGTTTTGCGGACTTTGATCAGGACATCGTTGATGCCGACTTCGGGTTCCGGGACATCCTGCAGCCAGAGGCCGCGTTCCGCGTGAGCTTTGACGAGCGCTTTCATGTGTGGCGGTATATTGGACGTAAATCCGGTAAAATGGCAAGAGGAATTATTCCATGATGAAGGATTCGTTTCCTTTATATTGTCATTGGGGGCGTGAAGGCAACAGGGTCTTCTACGGCCCTATTACTCAGTTTCCGCCCGTGGATCGCGGGAAAGGAGGGCGCGCATGGCTTCTTTGGCCGGTTTGGCCTCATAGAGCATGGCATAGATCTCATCCAGCAAAGGAGTGCGCACGCCTTTGGCCTTGGCGGCTCCATGCAGGCTGGCGGTGTTGGGCACGCCCTCTGCCACCATGCGGGTGCTGGACATGATTTCCTGGAGGGGCATGCCTTCACCGATGAGACGGCCCACCCGGTGATTGCGGCTATGCTCGGAGTAGCAGGTGGCCATCAGGTCGCCCACGCCGCCCAGTCCCATGAAGGACTCTGCCCGGCCCCCCATG